>NZ_CP047048.1:1208632-1510790 GCF_030408555.1 Corynebacterium aurimucosum
TTAATTCCAAGCAGGTAGCGGACCTGCTCAATAGCCTGCGCTAATCGTTGTTGGTTGCCACGGTATCGCGCCGCGGGGCCGCGCCCTTAAAAAAGCGGCGGGTCCAGGACTCGTCGCGGAAGTGTGCAGGCACGGCACCGGAGAGTAACGGCTTGGCCAGTGCAGCGGCTTCGGGGGAGCCGTCCGCGGGTAGTTCGGTATCTGAGCCAATGAGAATGATGTTGCCGTAGCGCCGGCCTTTAAGCATGGGAGGGTCGGCGATAACCGCGACGTGTGCGAAGACTTCTGCCATCCCGGCTAACTCCGCCTTTGCGCCCTGGAGATCGGAATGGTCACCGCAGTTGGCCACGTAGAGGCCACCGGGGCATAGTGTTGCATGGGCGTGCTGGAAAAATTCTTGGGTGGTGAGGGGCTTCGGGGTTGTATCACCCGCGAAGACGTCTCGGATGATGACGTCGAAGCGGTTCGGCGGGAACCCTTCTGTGACCTCTCGCGCCTCGCCGGCGCGGATTTTGACGCGGGGCGCGGAAGGAATATCGGCCAGCTCACGGATGAGCTCCGCTAGCTTGGCGTCGAGTTCGACCACAGTGTTGTGGGAATCCGGCCACAGGTCAGCCAAGTAGCGTGGTAGCGAGCAACCACCGCCGCCCAGGTGGAGTAGGCGTTTGCCAGGTGCGAGATTCTCTACCGCGGCGGCGATCCAGCGCATGTACTCGAACTCTAGGCTGCGCGGCTCATCGGGGATGAGGTGTGAGGAAGGTACGCCGTTGACGTTGAGGATGAAGGCGCCGTCGTGGAAAGGATCCGGCTCGACGACGAGTTCGCCGGTGGAAATCTCGTAGGTGCCCGCGATGGAGTTGGTGGTGTTGCGCTTTCTGCCCATAGTGCCTCTTAGCTTAGGGAATAGGCTGCGTGGTTCGCGTGTTGGGGTATGAGGTACACCGCGACTAGCCTTGGTGGACAACAAAGCAACGAGAAGGGGAGAGCATGCGAGTATTGGTAGCCATGTCCGGCGGCGTCGATTCCTCGGTGGCTGCAGCACGCGCAGTGGAAGCAGGCCATGACGTCATTGGCGTGCACTTGGCCCTGCACAAGGATGCACAGCAGACCCGTGAGAAGGCACGCGGATGCTGCTCCCTAGAGGATTCCGCCGACGCCCGCCGTATATGCGACAAACTCGGCATTCCCTTCTATGTATGGGACTTCTCCGAGGAGTTCAAGGAAGCCGTCATCGGGGATTTCGTGGACTCCTACGCCCGCGGTGAGACCCCGAATCCGTGCCTGCGCTGTAATGAGAAGATCAAGTTCGCAGCCTTGCTGCGCAAAGGCATGGCGCTGGGCTTTGATGCAGTCGCCACGGGTCACTATGCCACCATCGACTCTGATGGCTACATGCGCCGCTCCCTGGATGAGAACAAGGACCAGTCCTACGTGCTGGGGGTGATCACCAAGGAAGAGCTGGACCACTGTTTCTTCCCGATTGGAGATACCCCGAAGCCGCAGATCCGCGAGGAAGCCAAGCGCCACGGATTCTCCACTGCGTCCAAGCCTGATTCTTATGACATCTGCTTCATCCCGGACGGCAATACCCAGGCCTTCCTGGGCCGTTCCATCGGACTGCGTCCGGGGATGATCGTGGATACCGAGGGCAATGAGCTCAAGGAACACGATGGCGCGTGGAACTACACCATCGGCCAGCGCAAGGGCCTAGACATCAAGACACCGACTGCCGACGGCTCCCCACGCTACGTCACCGACATCGACGCGGCTACCGGCACTGTCACCGTGGGATCGCGCGCCGACTTGGCTGTGACCCACATCGAGGCTGACCGCCTGAAGTACCTGCACCCGGCGATGGAAGGTGACTTCGACTGCGAGGTGCAAGTTCGCGCCCACGGCTCCGTCGTTCCCTGCCATGCTCACGTGGACCGCGAGGCCGACCGCATGACGCTGGAGCTTAACGAGCCCCTTTCTGGTGTAGCCCGCGGCCAGGCCGCTGTGCTCTATTTGCCGAGCCCGGATGAGCTGGGAGATATTGTGCTCGGTTCCGGCACCATCTGCGGGACTGAGTAGATGACGGGATTCGCACTGGGGCCTATGCCCGGTACCTCCATCGCGGAGGCCGCAGACATCATCATGGGGGAGACTGAGCTGCCCGCTATTCCGCAGCTGCCCGAGCGTGGGTTGGGCTCCGATGCGGTGGGCCGCACGGCCAGCATGCTGGAGGCTATCTCCATCGACCGTGGCCCGCGTTCCTGGCGCATGACGGCACGCCCGCAGTTGCTCACCCGCCGCACAGGGGACCGCTTGGAGCGTGACCTCGACGAGGTCCAAGAGGTCTGGGGTGAGAGCGTGCCGCGCGTCAAGGTGCAAGCACTTGGCCCCTGGTCGCTGGGGGCGAGCATTGAGCTTTCCGACGGCCACCGCGTCCTCACCGACCGCGGCGCCTTCACCGAGCTTTCCGAGTCGCTGCTTCATGGTGTCCACGCCCACGCCGCGGATGTCGCGCGCCGCTTCCACGGGGAGGTCGTCGTCCAGCTCGACGAGCCCCTGCTTGCCGACGTTGTGGCCGGGCGCATTCCTGGCACCACCGACTTCGATACCATCCCTGCTGTCCCGGACGAGGTCGCGTTTGACCTCCTGCAGTCCTTCGACGCAGATTACCTGCACGCCCCGCCGCTGTGGTCCCTCGCGCGTGCCGCAAAGACCTTCCTCACGACTTTCCGCGGCCTAGACACCCCGCGTCACCTCGACGGCCTGGGTGAGCACTTGAATGCCGGCCACCGCATCGCTCTGGGTATCGAAGGTTCCGATTCCCGCGCGGAGGCCATCACGCTGGCCCGTCACCTTGACCGCATCGGCATGCCACGCGAGCTGCTCATCGATCATTTCGACGTCTACCCAGTCAAGGCCTCCGCTCGTTCACTGCGCTCGGTATCCGAGACCGCCGATATCCTGGTTCGCGACGCCGGTGACCTTTAACCCAGTTGTTAATCGACTCGTCCTAGGCTGTCTGTAGCGGTGAAGTAAGCCTCCATATACGGGATGACGAACTGGAGCCTGCCATGGGCGGTGGGTTCGATCAGGTCGGCGTCGATAAGCCTTTGGCGTGTGGCAGACAGCGACCGGACTGTCCGGTCCTGGTGTGTGGCAATGTTCTTGATCTCTGCTGTGCCGTCCTCCATGACCGCGCTCATCGCTTCGAGGAAGAGACGCTGCGCCGGCGGAAGCGCTAGGGTAGCGGGCTGGTGGACCTGAGCGCCGAGAACTGAGATCGCCTCGGCTGACACCGCCGCGACGTCGCGTTCCTCGATGCTGCTTCCGCCCTCACGATGAGCCTTTCCCCAAGCCAGTGAGCCTACGAGCTGCACCATGTAGGGGTAGCCGCGCGATAGCCGCACAGCGGCCGCTACCGCATCGTCGGTGAACTCGAGCCCCGACTGCGCGGCGGTCTCGGTGAACGCTACCTCGGCGTTCGCGGGGGAGAGTGGCCCCAGAACGAACTTCTGCGCGCGGCGCAGGAAGGTGACCCCCGGCAGATCCAGCAGGCGGTTGACTCCCTGCGGAAGGCCCGCGGCGACAATAGCGACGACGAGCTCATCGCGCACCAAGTCTTGGTAGGTCACGGCCAGGGAGGTGAGGTCCTCGGCATCTGCGTCCTGTACCTCGTCGATAGTCAGCAGCACGCCCGTGCCTTTCAGTAGTGCTAAGAGCTCGCGCAGTCGGGTGTTGAGCGTGGGTTTATAGGCTTCCTCGGTGTTGTGTTGGATGCCGATGGTTGCCACTCCGCCAATGCCAACTCGGTTAACCTTGCTCTTATCCGCTGGGGCTAGCTTGTCTATGATGCGCGGGATGGTGGTGTCCACCAGTTCCTCCACCATGGAGCTGCGTCCCGAGGCTCGGAGGGTAATCCACCCGCGGCTCGAGGCGATATCTTCGAGCTCATTGAGCAAAACTGTTTTACCGATACCGCGGGCGCCGCTGATGATGAGCGAGCGGCCCGGACTTCCAGGCTGGGAGTCAAGCGCAGCCCGGAAGGTGTCGAGTACTGCCGTGCGGCCGACCCAGAAGAGTGGTGGCACGCCGAACGTGGGGCGGAAGGGATTCTCATGCTGGGACATAGGCCCATCCTAGAGCATTGGGAGATTTGGGAGACTTTTTAAAATCCGGAGATTTGGGAGACTTTTGACGGTTAAGGCAAGCTGTTCAAGTCAATCGAGTTGGGCCACGCGGCCATGAGGCGAGTGTCTCGACTAACGAGAGGAGCTTCGAAGATGTTGGACACTGCTACATAAGCTGAATCATAGATGGAGAAGGTGTGTCGACGGCTCCAAACGTGGTTGGCGATGTCGCCTACGTTTATCAACTCAATGTTGAATTCCATGACATCGTTAGCGAGAAAGCTTGCCGTAGCGCTGTCGATTGCTTCTGCTCGCTCCAACCTTTTCAGCACGCTTAGGCACTCCAAGGGCATGTGGCTCGGTGCAATGAAATCTGCCTCGGGATAAGCAGTGCTAAGCCGTTGAAGCGCATCGCGTTTCAAGAGGAACTCGATCGCTGCTGAGGCATCGATGACTAACAGCGGCATGAAGCGTCCCGTGCTTCACGTATTGCGGCCACCACGTCAAAGTCCTTCTTGAGCTGAACGGGTTCGCGCTGCGAAAGCTCTTCCAACTTTTCTTCCAAGGTTGGGCGAGAAGCGACCTTTTCAAGGGTCTCTCGCAGGTAGCTAGAAAGTGAAACGCCCTTACGGTCAGCACGCATTTTAAGAATGTCGACGACGTGAGCATTGACATCACGGATCTGAACATTGATAGTTTTCGGGTTTGTCATACCCGCCATAATAGTGCATGCAATATGCATGCACAATGGATAACCTTAGGAATTTATTACCTCGCCCGCCCGCCAAGTCACCGCGCCGGCGTACAGAGCACATGCGGCAATGAAGCCATACCACCAGAAGAAGTGGAGGCCGTTATTCCAGGGCATGGCAAGTCCGATAACGGCGACGGCGAGGGTCTTCATCAGGGCGGAAATAACGCGTGAGATCGTCTTTTTGGGGACAATGATTGCTTTCCATGCGGGCCCTAGAAGGGAAGCAATGATAACGATCATGTTGATAGTGAGGACCACGGTTTCTCCTTAGTGCGCGAGCCCGTCGAATAGTGCTTGGGCTAGGTCTTCAGTGTCGGTGAGAGAATCGTTGTTGGCGAAGGCGGCGCGTTTGGGGGCTTTCACGAAACCACTTCAATCTTTTTACGAAACCTCCTGCCAGCCAAAAAATTAGCCGCGAACGAAAAAATGACCCACTCCCTTCGTTTGGAGGGGTCATTTTTTCTTGGTCTCAACGTCGTTTTAGGCCCAATTTCGGCTCTCGCCCACGACCTCTAGGCCACGGGCTTCGTCTTCGTTGTTGAGGACCAGCCGGTGGTGGCTTCGTTCGCTGGGTGGCGGGGTCTTGTAGCGCTCCATGGCGGTCTTGTTGCTGCGATCACGCGGGACTGGCTGCGGGTAGTTGTTGGGGTCTGAACCGAGAGGGGTGCGCCCGGTCGGGGCCGTTTGGAACGCAGTTGCTACGTCAGAGCCCGAAGGCTCCGCCGCTGACGAGGATCGCTATGCCGAGGCCGATGAGAACGATGGGAAAGAGGATGTGCTCCCAGCGTTCGAGCACTTCCGCGATCGGGGGGCGAGTAGCGACGTACTTTGCCAGGGCTACCAGGACCGCAACGAGCGCGAGGAAGATAACGCAGTAGGCGACTACTGCGAGAGGTTCCACGCTGAGGAATACAGGGGTGTAGACGCCGATGTTGTCGCCACCGTTGGCAAAGGTGACGCCTGCGACTGTCCCCACGCCGACCTTCTTGCCGGCAACCTTGGCCTCGTCGTCATCGTCGTCGTCTCCGCGCCAGGCCTGCCATGCGGCCCAGAGGCCGAGGCCCAGCGGGATGAGACCGAAGTACGGGATGGCTGTCGAGGGCAGGAATGCTCCGGCGCCCATGGTCACTAGAACCGCGGCACCGAGGATGCCCGCGAATCCGAGGTACTGGCCGGCCAGAATGCGGGCGGTGGTGCCGCGCTGGCCTGCCCCTCGCGCGAAGAAGAGGGAGAGCACGATGATGTCGTCGATGTTGGTAGCTGCGAACAGGCCTATCGCCTGCAAGGCCGAGGTGAGGATCATGCGTCCTCCCCAGCTGCGTAGCACCCGGGAAGCGAGCAGGCGGGATCGATGCACGGGGCGTCTTCGTCTACTGCCAAGGTGGCATCGACCAATGTAGTCAGCGCCTGTGCCAGGTGCGGATCGGCGATCTCGTATTGCGTCCGACGCCCCTCGGGCTCGGAGACGACAATCCCACAATCGCGCAAGCATGCGAGGTGATTGGACACATTCGAGCGTGTCAGGTCCAGATCTCGGGACAGTTCCGCCGGGTAAGCGGGGTGGTCGAGCAGAGTCAAGATGTTCCGGGATCGAGTGGGGTCGGCCAGCGCACGACCCAGGCGGTTCATCACGTCGAGACGCGAAGCAATAGTCAGCATGCGCTGAACTATACAGCGTTCGCTGAACTAGTCAAGTTCCGGATAGCGATGCAGCTGTGTGCGCTGCTCAAGAGGCAGTGGAAGTAGCCGAGATGGCAGAGATTCCGGCAAAGTTGCGAAAGCAGCGTCGCCAGCTCGAGATTCAAGTTGCGCACGAGCCTGGCGTAGTTCGCGAGATCCGTTTTGAGGGCCCAAGCAATGACCCGAACGGGACAAAACTCGATGGCCTCATCGTCTTGAACTGGGAAGGCTCGAACAATCTTATCTACCTCATCCGCAGCCTTGACTCGATTCCCGTTTGCAGCGGGGACACTTCAGGGTCGGACGACGGTTCGCGCCGCCAGCACGCTTCTGAAGGGTGGCAATTACGGTGGGGGCGACGCCATGGATGTGGACCGTGCGGGGAGCGGGAGCAGTCATACCGTCAGTGTACGGGGACTTAGATTGTGTTTGCGGGCTTCGAGGTCATAGCCCGCCAAGCCACCGCGCCGGCGTACACAGCACATGCGGCGACGAGGCCATACCACCAGAAGAAGTGGAGGCCGTCATACCAGCGCAGGGAATTTCCGATAAACACTAGGACGAGGGCCGTAATCGCTACGGAAATAGCGCGATAGACCGTCTTTCCTGGGGTGGTGAAGGCCTTCCATGCCGACTGAAGGAGAGATGCAATGATAATGATCATGCTGATGGTGAGGAACACGGTATCTCCTTAGGATGCGAGCTCGTCGAAAAGAGCTTGGGCCAGGTTTTCGGTGCCGGCGAGGGAATCGTTGTTGGCGAAAGTAGCGCGTTTGGTGGCCGGATCGATGATAAGCATCGTGGAATAGCCGTAGGTGCCGCCGTTGTGCCAGTACCCAGCTTTATCCTCGCTGGGAGGCTGCCAGCCATAGGCGATATCGCCATTGTCCATGAACCACTCGGCGAACTTGGCCATGTCACTTGCCGTGGAGCGGATAGCGCCCGCGGGCGCAGAGCCATCCATCTCCCACGGCTCAGCGTGGCGGCCGGTGGGGGTGAGGCCGCGTGGGGCGTCGTCAGGCACTGAGCCTGGCGTCATGAGGTAGGTTTCCGTCATACCGGCTGGCTCGAAGATGCGTTCTTTGAGCATCTGCTCATAAGGCTGCCCGGCAACGGTCTCGAGCATGTGGCCTAGGAGCCCATAGCCAAGATTGGAATAGGATTCTTCGCCGCGGCCCTTTAGCTCGGCCTTCGTGGCGGCGGCCATGATGTCCTCTACGGTCTCGCCTTCATAGGGGTTCGAACCGGTGACACCTAAGGCGAGACTGCTGAGGAGGCTCGCGCTCGCCAGTCGTGGTAGGCCAGAGGTGTGGTCGAGCAGTTCCCGCACGGTGGCGTCAGCGACTGGTGCATTGCCGACATCGAGGACCTCGCCCACAGTGGTGTCAGGTTTCAACTTTCCTTCTTCGACGAGCTGGTGGGTCAGTTCGCCGGTGAACATCTTGGTCACGGAGCCGATTTCGACCTCTGTGTGCTCGTCGCTGCCCAGCCCCGCGAAGGTGGCCTTGCCGTCCTTGAGAGTGAAGGCGGTGAGATTGTGGAAGCCGGGCTCGGAGTGCTCTTCCAACTGAGCAGCTAAGGTTTCGTCGCCAGTCTTGTCTTTCGCCAGAGCAATTCTTTGCGGCCCCGTGATGAGCAGGACGGTTGCAACGGCAATGGCAGCGATGACGGCTAGGGAAATTCTACGCATTAGTGATCCTCGCTTGCCGTGATGATGGTCAGCAGGGGGATAACTCGGGCGGGGCGGATGGCATATTCGCCACCGGACTTTGTGGTCCAACTGGCATGGGTCAGTGCGCTCAAGTGGTGATAGGCGGTGCCTGTGGAGGAGACGATGCCCTCTTCGACGAGCTCAGCGGCTGTCGCGGGCGCGGCGAGGAGGCGGCGCAGGATTTCACCGCGGACCGGATGTGCGAGCGCGGATAGGCGCTCGAGGTTTTCTGTCCAGTCCTCGTCGGTGATGAAGTTGGTGGGGCGCTGCCATTGATAGGCATAGGTGCGCTTGCCGACGTTTATGTTGCCGCCAAAGATGACGGAGCCGTCGGGAAGCTGCTCGTTGGGTGCGAGGGCGTCGACCAGCCAGTAGGCCGAGCTTTCTCCAGTGGCGGATGCGGGGTCGGCGTCAGTGGGTGTGGTGCGCCCCTCAAGCGCGGCGACGCGCGTTTCAAGTTCGGCGAGGCGTGCTTCGACTGTCGTTTCCATGTTTTCTAGAATTCCAGAACTCTAGAAAACTGGCAAGGGGGCAGGCTTAAGAAATCATCGGCCATGCGGTGGAGACATCGGAGGCATCGCGCCCGCGGCCTTCCAGATACTTCTTGAAGGATTCGCGGTCCTTGTACCACTCCACGGCCTGGTACTCCATGAGCTCGTTGGTATCCATCTGTGCTAGCTCGGGGAAGTGCTGGCGCACCTGCTTCCAGGCCACGCGGGCGGCCGCGAGGGCGTCAGCAGTCGCCTCATGCGCGTTGCTCAACTCCACGCCGTAATGGGCGGAGACCTCCTCCAAGGTGCGCTTGCCCTTGCGCCACTTATCCTTAACGCGGTCGATGACGAAAGGATCGAACACTGGACCGTCGACCGTGAAGTCCCCGGTCAGTGCGCGCAGTACGGAGAGATCATAGGCGGCGTTGTAGACAATGAGCGTAAGCCCTTCATCCCAGGCCCGATAGATGGAATCGACCGTTTCCTTGAGTACCTCCTCGTGCGGGCGACCCTCCGCGCGGGCCTTCTCGGTAGTGATGCCGTGGATCTTGGCGGCTTCCTCGGGGATTTCCACGCCGGGGTCAGCGAGCATTTCCCGCTTATCCACTTCGCGCCCGTCGATACGCACCAGGGCAGAGGTGACGATGCGGGCTTCTTTGGGCTTTACGGAGGTGGTTTCGAGGTCGAAGGAGAGCATGCGGGTGGCGTCGAAGTTCATGGACAACACTCTAGCGCCCGGCTCGGACATGCACTGTGGAAGTACTGCAGAATGACGGACGAACCTTTGCAGAATGACCATCCGCAGGTCACAGGCATGTCCGGCAGTCCCGCTACACTAGTGACTCGTGAGTGATGCAGTAGATATCCAACGCGAATGGTCCGAGCTTGCCCAGGAAGTGCGCAAGCACCGCGAGCTGTACTACAACGGTGAGCCGTCGATTCCGGATGCGGACTTTGACGCGCTCTTTCAGCGTTTGCTGTCGCTAGAAGCAGAGCACCCCGAGCTTCAGACTCCTGATTCACCTACCCAGCAGGTAGGTGCTGCTCCGGAGGGCGCTGTAGATATAGAGCACCTGGAGCGCCTGTACAGCCTGGACAACGTCTTCAGTGCGGATGAGCTGCAGGACTGGCTGGACCGCACGCCGGCTGAGGCTTATTTGACCGAGCTGAAGATTGATGGCCTGTCCATTGACTTGGTCTACCGCGACGGCAAGCTCGTTACGGCCGCCACGCGTGGTGATGGCCGCGTTGGCGAAGACATTACAGCCAATGCGCGCGTTATCCCGGACATCCCGCACGAGCTCACTGGCACGGATGAGTATCCGGTTCCCTCCCTGGTGGAGGTCCGCGGCGAGGTGTACATGCGCCCGGATGAGTTCGAGGAGATCAACGCAGCGCGACGTGAGGAAGGCAAGCCCACTTTTGCCAACCCCCGCAATGCGGCTGCCGGCGGGCTACGCATGAAGGACCCAGAGGACGTCAAGAGGCGTCGGCTCCACATGGTTTGCCACGGTATTGGCGCACGCGAGGGTTTCCAGCCCACTTCGCAGCACGATGCTTACAAGGCCCTGGAGGCGTGGGGCTTCCCGGTTTCTCCCTATACCCAGCGGGTAACCACCGCTAAAGAGGTTCAGGAGCGCGTGACCTATTGGGAGGAGCACCGCCACGACGCCTACTTTGAGATGGATGGGCTCGTCATCAAGGTCGATGACCTGGCCAGCCAGCGCGCGTTGGGCGCGACCTCCCGCGCGCCGCGCTGGGCTATTGCCTACAAGTACCCGCCGGAGGAGGTGACCACCAAGCTGCTCAACATCGAGGTCGGCGTGGGACGTACCGGGCGCGTGACGCCTTTCGCCATTATGGAACCGGTCTTCGTTTCTGGTTCGACGGTGTCCATGGCAACCCTGCACAACCAATTCGAGGTCAAGAACAAGAATGTCCTCATCGGGGATACCATCATCATCCGCAAGGCCGGAGAGATCATCCCAGAGGTTCTCGGCCCTGTATTGGACAAGCGCGATGGCAGCGAGACCGACTGGGTCTTCCCGGAGAATTGCCCTGCCTGTGGGACGAAGCTGGCACCGCAGAAGGAAGGCGACCAAGACTGGCGCTGCCCGAATACCCGCAGCTGCCCAGCTCAGCTAGCTGCACGCCTGGAGTACTTGGCCTCCCGCAAGGCGCTCGATATTGGCGAGCTGGGGGAGAAGGCAGCCGCAGATCTGATTTCCTCCGGAGTGCTCAAGGATGAGGCGGACCTCTTCGATCTAGATGAAGAAGCACTCCTCAAGTCCTCGGTTTATACTACCCAGAAGGGTGCGCTCAATGCCTCCGGTAAGAAGCTGCTGGAGAACCTCAAGACGGCCCGTCAGGCTGAATTCTGGCGAGTGCTGGTAGCGCTGTCTATCCGCCACGTTGGCCCCATCGCGGCGCGTGCGCTAGCCACCCGCTTTGGTTCCATGGAGACGCTGCGCGCGGCCTCGGTGGAGGAGCTGGCAGATACCGATGGTGTGGGCAGCATCATCGCGGAATCCTTCAAGCAGTGGTTCGAGGTGGAATGGCACGACAATATCGTGCAGAAGTGGGCCGCTGCTGGGGTCACGATGGAGGAAGAAGCCAGCGATAAACCGGAGCAAACGCTTGAAGGCATCACCGTCGTGGTGACCGGCACCTTGGAGAACTTCACCCGCGATTCCGCCAAGGAGGCCATCATCACCCGTGGTGGAAAAGCATCCGGCTCTGTATCGAAGAAAACGAATTACGTCGTGGTTGGAGAGAATGCTGGCTCGAAGGAACAGAAGGCCCGCGATTTGGGTCTGACCATCCTAGATGAAGATGGCTTCAACCGCCTTCTCGAGACGGGCGAGGCATGAAGCTAGCCGCTTTCGACTTAGACGGCACCATCTACTTTGACGGGCATATGCCCGACGAGGTACCGGAGGCGGTTGCCCGGTGGCGTGCTGCGGGCAACCTCGCCGTTGTGGCCACCGGTAAGTCGCCGCACTCGGCGCGGCGTGCTCTTGAGCCCTTTGGCGTCGAATTCGACTATTACCTGCTCTGTAACGGCACCGTCATCATGAATAGTTCCTATGAGCTGCTCTATGAAAGCCATGTGCCGCCCGAGGTAGTCCGCGCTGTGTATGAGCGGGTTCGTGATATCCCGAAGCTCGACCTGTATTGCACGCGCCTGGAAGGTCCGGACGGGCACCTCGTCCGCAACGTGGCCGGGGTGCACAACCCCATCATCAGCGAGCCTGTACCGGTCGCGCCCGAGCGCATCGAGAAAGAAGTCTTCCCTCTCGTCGCCGCCTGGACGCCGGACGATCCAAGCCTGCAGAAAGAGATCGCGCAATGGGTTACTGAGCGCTTTCCCGTCGGCACCGCGATGAACCGCAACTTCTTCGACATCACTCCACCTGGCCACGACAAGGGGTTCGCCTTGACTTGGCTGCTTCAACGTCTCGGCCGCGAGCGTTCCGAGATTGAGCTGATCACCTTAGGCGACGGACATAATGACCTGCCCATGCACGCGCTTGCCGATATCTCCCTTACCTTCCCCTGGGCGCAACCCGAAATCCAAGAGGCGTGCACCGCGGTGGTGGACTCGGCCGTGAAAGGCCTAATAGACTACGGCTCATGAAGATTGCGGCTTTGGACATGGATGGCACTGTTTACGTCAACGAAGACATAACTGAGGCCGTAAAGGAAGCCATCGCCGCATGGCGGGCTGCTGGCAACCTCGCTATCTCTGCGACGGGCAAGTCCATTGCCAACGCCCGGAACACACTCGAGCCATTCGGGGTGGAGTTGGATTACCACGTGCTCTACAACGGCACCGTCATCACGGATGGTGACTACTCCATCCTCCACGAGGAACACCTGCCCAGCGATACCGTGCAGGCCATCATCGACCGTTTCACTGGGCTGCCATTAAATATCTACCTGACGGGCTTGACTGGGGCTGACCAAGTGGCGTGGGACGGCCTGGCTGGCCGTGAATCTTCGATGGTGGCGAATACGGAAGTGGTGGATCCGGGGGACGTCGCCAAGCGCAGCACCGTTCTCATGTCCCTGTGGATTCCGGGCGACGCCGAGCTACGCCGCGAAGTCGACGAGTGGGTGCGTGCGAATTGCGATGTTGAGTCCTCGTTCAACTGCGACTTCTACGACATCATGCCACCCGGACACAACAAGGGCGAGGGCTTGACACGACTGCTTGGTCACCTCGGCCACGAAGAGGCTGAACTCTACACCTTCGGCGATAGCTTCAACGATCTCTCGATGCATTCCATCGCCACCGAGTCCTTCACGTTCCCGGGAACACACATCACCGACGAGGTAGACCACGTGGTTCCTGACGTCGCCGCGGGCCTCAGCATATTGCTCGACCGCTAGGTCGAACTAGGTGAGGAAGGCGCCCAGGATGGCGCCCAAGTCACCCAGGTGCTCGACCTCGGAAGCGAGATAATCGGGCCCGCCAACGCGGCCCATCACCACGACATAGTTCGTGCCTACGAGGGGAGCGGCCGCCAGTGCGGATTCGATGAGGGTCCACGATTCCGGGATCCACGTGTCCTTCTCCGGATTGAGCACGCGGGCGGAGGTGATGTTGAGGTCGGTGGGGATCGAGCCGTCGTCGGCAGGTGCGGCGTCAGAGGCGGCAATGCGGCTGATCTTCTCATCGTTCGCAATGACGATGGCCCAATTGGAGGTCAGTGCCTTGGGAATTGCCGCGCAGACTTCCTTCATCGCGGCGGTTACGTTGCGCTGCGAGGCAACCTTCGCCAGTACATGGATCTGCCCGCGGCGGTCAACGCGGCCGCTGAACGGACGGATGGAATCAATTTCTACGCCTTCCACGGCCTGGGCTGCCGTGATGATCTCATCTGCCATGGTGGACTGGGGGAGATCGAGCACGATGTCATCCATGACCGTCCCGTCAGGGAAGTTTTCTACGATGTCGACGGAGCGAATATCGGCCTCGATGTTGCCCATCGCGTTGGCGAGGAGGCCAAGGCTGCCGGGAGTGTCAGGGAGGAGGACACGGACGAGGTACGACATATCGTTCTTTCTGGGGAAGATGACTAGGTAGGGAATTCTTGATATGAAAAGTTTATAGAACTTGATCGATGGTACCCAACGTATCGAATACTATTCAATAGCTCGTGTTGCGTTTAGGGGAGGAGCGGTGGTGGCGTGGCATCAGCCGTGCAGTACCATGGGTGCTTAGCTATCAACCGTCTCAATGAATAAAAGGATGGAGTTCGCGTGTCTGATATTTCGCGTGACGAGGTCGCGCACTTGGCAAAGCTGTCGCGATTGGCCCTGAGCGAGGAAGAACTGAAACAGTTCGCCGCGCAGATCGACGAAATCGTGGATTCCGTGTCCGCGGTTGGCAAGGTCGAGGCTGAAGGTGTGGAGCCGATGTCGCACCCGCACTCCGTTAACGCCCCCATGCGTGAGGACGTTGTCGTGCGAACCCTCACTGCTGAGCAGGCCTTGGACCAGGCCCCCGCAGCTGATGAAGATCGCTTCATGGTTCCGCAGATTCTGGGTGGAGGAGACGAATAAGAATGGCACAATTCATTGCGCCCACCGAGGGCATTACCGCGCTGACCGCCGCCGAGCTGGCTGAGAAGATTCACTCTCGCGAGCTCACCTCCCGCGAAGTTACTCAGGCCTTCCTGGACCGCATCGCGGAGACCAACGGCGAACTCAACGCCTTCCTGCATGTTGGTGCTGAGGAAGCACTGGCGGCTGCCGACGCCGTCGATAAGTCCCTCGACGCTGGCGAAGCGCCCGCTTCCGCGTTGGCCGGTGTGCCGCTAGCCCTCAAGGATCTGCTGGTGACTACCGACGCCCCCACGACCGCCGCCTCCAAGATGCTGGAGGGTTGGGTGTCACCTTATGACGCTACGCTGGTGACCAAGCTGCGCGAGGCCGGCATTCCGATCTTGGGTAAGACGAACCTCGATGAGTTTGCGATGGGCTCCTCTAACGAGAATTCTGCCTACGGTCCGGCTCACAATCCGTATGACACCGAGCGCACCCCGGGTGGTTCCGGTGGTGGTACCGCTGCGGCTCTTGCCTCCGGTCAAGCCCCGCTGGGTATCGGTACTGACACCGGCGGCTCCATTCGCCAGCCTGCCGCTTTGACCAACACCGTGGGCGTGAAGCCGACGTACGGCACCGTTTCTCGCTATGGCCTCATCGCTGCTGCAAGCTCTTTGGACCAGGCAGGCCCGACCGCGCGCACGGTCCTAGATACCGCGTTGCTGCACGAAATCATTGCCGGCCACGACTCCTTCGACGCCACCTCAGTGGATAAGCCGGTCGCGCCGGTAGTCGCGGCCGCCAAGGAAGGCGCCAATGGAGATCTTTCCGGCGTCAAGGTCGGCCTGATCAAGCAATTCGAGCGCGACGGCTGGCAGCCGGGCGTGATGGAGGCCTACCACGCCGCGGTTGAGCAGCTGAAGTCTCAGGGCGCAGAGATCGTCGAGGTTGACTGCCCGCACTTCGACGATGCTCTCGCGGCGTACTACCTCATCATGCCGTGTGAGGTCTCCTCCAACCTGGCCCGCTTCGACGGCATGCGCTACGGTCTGCGTGTCGGCGATGATGGAACCCACTCTGCGGAAGAGGTTATGTCCCTGTCCCGCGCGGCTGGTTTCGGCCCCGAGGTTAAACGCCGCATCATGCTGGGTACCTACGCGCTGTCCGTCGGCTACTACGACGCCTACTATTTGCAGGCACAGCGCGTGCGTACCCTCATCGCCCAGGACTTTGAGCGTGCTTTCGAGCAGGTCGATGTCCTCGTATCCCCGACCACCCCGACCACGGCCTTCAAGCTGGGGGAGAAGGTTGAGGATCCGATGGAGATGTACAACTTTGACCTGTGCACCCTGCCGCTGAACCTCGCTGGCGTGTGTGGCATGTCTGTCCCTTCCGGCATGGCATCCGACACCAACTTGCCGACCGGCCTGCAGATCATGGCCCCCGCATTCCAGGACGACCGCCTGTACAAGGTCGGCGCCGCCTACGAGGCAGGACGCAAGTAGCCCGCAGAACCGTATTCGGTAGTAAATCTGAGCCGGTGACTTTTCACGGAAACGTGGGAGGCCACCGGCCCTCGTCGTTTTATTCGACGGTGGTTGTGTTCCTGGTTTCTTGGGTTCTTTCCTATCTGTTGGTGTGGTGTCGTCGTTTTATTCGACGGCGGGGTTTAGAAGGGGATGTCGTCGGTGCTGGCATCTGTGTCGGTGGTGTCCGCGTCCTCGGCTTGGGCTTGGGCTTGTTGTTGTGCGTAGTCGTCGAGTTCTTGTTTTAAATGTTGGGCTTCCTCGCGGATGCGTTTCCTGGTGGCGGTGATGTGTTGGGCGACTGTTTGTGCCCAGCGTTTCTGTTTTGGTGCTAGCGGCCCGTCGGCTTCGGTAATAGTCCAGGTGCCGTCTTCATATAGCCAGATGACATCCCCGCTGTAGGGGTCGAGCAGGTATTTGAGGGTGCCATCGGTTTTCATGTTGTGATGGCTTTGGCATAAACACGCTAGGTTCTTCGGGTGGGTTGGCCCGCCTTCAGCCCAGTTGTGTCGGTGATCCAACTGGCTGAGAAAAGCAGGCTCGCCGCATCCGCCGACCCGGCAGGTACCGTCGCGGCCTTCGACAAGTTTGCGCATAATCAGGCCGGGTTGGTAGCCGTCGGCTTCGGCGACCTCACCGGTTAAATCTCGCACCTTGTCATGTGGCATGGGCTCAGCCCGCCAGCCGAAGCCTTCAATAAAGGTCGGTGCATCCTCAATATCGCAGGCCTGGTAGGTGTGGAGCACCACCGTAGCTGGTGGCTGTATTTCACCGGAAAGCAGTTTGATGACTGCCTCAGGGACAGTGATGTCTTCCTTGGTTGCGGTCTGGTGGATGAAAGCATCAAGTTTCATGCCGGTGTCTTCCCCAACCTGCAGTTCCAACCAGGCAGAGGTACCGTTAGAGGAAAACCGGTAGCTATCTTTAGGGCGGGTATCCCGATAGGCAATGGAATCATCCAGTGTTTTACATATATCGCGGACTTTGCGCCTGATTTGACTACGTGTAGGAAAGGCTTGGTTCGGCTTAGAAGGGGTAAAGAAGTCAGCCAGGAGGGTGTCGATGAACTCTAGGGTTTCATCAGTCAAGGCTGTGAGTGCTGACATGGGTTGATCGATAGCAATGAGGGATTCAATATCCAGCAGGCAGTGGGTGTCTTGTATGGCTTTGACTTTCGGCAGGCTATCTAGGCGGTGGATGGCACGCAGGCCGGATTTGATGTGGCCTTCCGGCAGTGACCAGGCAGCCACTAGGGATAGTGCGGTGGTGTTGATATCGGCGTGCAGGCTGGGCATGGCCCCGACCCAGGTTTTATAGGTGGCTCTCCGGGCTTGAGCACGGGCCATCGCGTGTGGGTTATTAGGGTTGGTGGTGGAAAAGAAAAAGGTAGGCGGGCGTGTAGCAGTAGTGGTCATGGTCTCCCCCGAGATAAACATGTATTAGAAGAAGTGTTCTAGCCATGATTCTAGCGGCCACCGCCCCACATAGCCATAGTTAGCGCTAAATTCATGTCAAGTCGTTACTATAAACGGGGGTAGCGGCTGAGCATTTCGCCTAGATATTCGATACTTAACGGATGTGGGTGGCGGCGCTTTTGTGAAACGTGAAACGCCCCTCCGGCCGTCAAGGGCAGCGCGAAGGGGCGTGGGTGGGGGTCTACTGGGCGTCGGAAAGCGCGTAGGCAGCGCCGGCACTTGCGGCGGTGACGGTCAGCACGGCCGGCCAGGAGCCCATCTTCTTAGCCAGCGGGTGGGAGAGGCCGAAAGCGCCGGTGTATAGAGCTGCCAAGCCAGCGGTAGTGGCTGGGTTCGTTTTCGCCCACCAGCTGCGGCCCGCCCAGACGCCAGCGGCGGCAAGCACCACGCCGCCAAGCGGGCGAATGCCTGTCTCCCGGGCGGTGAGCCACCCGCCGATAAGGCCTAGCGTGACGGTCGCCGCCGTTGATACATCCTGCGGTTTCTTGATATCAATCATTCCCATGTGCCTCAGTTTAGGCCGCGTGAGCGCGTTGTGGCTAGACTTCGCTCCATGAAACTCGCAGCAACCCCGACCTCGGAAAAGCAGGCTTGGCTCGCCATGGCCGCGCTGTCACTGGGCTTCTTCATGTCCTTGCTCGACCAATCGATGATTGCCGTTGCGCTTCCCGACGTCCGCCGCGAGTTCAACGCCGACGTCAACCAGGTGCTGTGGGTCTCCGCGATCTATCTGCTCGCCGTGGTCGTGCCGCTGTTGTTTACCGGCCGCCTCGGCGATATTTACGGTCAGAAGAACATGTTCCAGTTGGGCGTCGGGCTCTTTGGTATCGGCGCGCTGCTGTGCGCGCTCGCGCCCTCGGTGGAGTTTCTTATCGCAGCAAGAGCCCTGCAAGGTTTCGGCGCGTCGATTCAAATGCCGCAGACTATGGCCGTCATCAACCGTATCTTTGCCCGCGAGCGGCGCGGCCGTGCGCTCGGCGTTTGGGGAGTGGTTGGGTCTTTGGCCACGCTTGCCGGACCGCTCTTGGGTGGCTTCGTTGTCGCCGCCTTCGGGTGGCAGGCGGTGTTTTGGATCCATATACCTTTCGTCGTCGCTGCAATCGTCTTATCCGGTCTGTGGGTTCCTTCCTTGCCGACGGCGACGGGGAAGATTGACTTTGTGTCGGTGGGGGCGTCGTTTATCGCGTTAACGTGCTTTGTGTTCGCAGTGCAGCAGGGCCCAGAGACGGGCTGGCCGTGGTGGATTTGGGCCCTGCTCCTTGCTGGTGTGGTGGGCATCTACATCTTCGTGCGCTTGCAATCATCGCGGGGGAAGGCGGCGCTCGTCCCCCTCGTGCTGTTTAATGACCGCAACTACTCCGCAGGTTCAGTGGCCATCGTGTCCATGGGCTTTATGGCGGCGTCGATGATGATTCCAATCATGATGTGGCTGCAGGTCGAGCAGGACATGTCGGCGCGGGATGCTGGGCTCATCGTTACACCTATGGCGCTGGTCTCTCTGTGCGTGTCGCCCTTGGCGGGCATTCTGGCGGATAAGCTGCACCCACGGCGTCTGGCGGTCGCGGGATTCGGCATCCTGATTGCAACCTTCCTCGCGCTGTGGTTCCTCATGTACGCCGAAGTGTCGGCCTGGTGGTTGTGCCTGCCCTGCGCGGCGCTGGGGGCGGGGCAGTCCTTCATCTGGGGTTCCAACGCCGCGACGACGATGCGCGATATTGACGCAGATCTCATGGGCGCGGCATCCGGCGTCTATAACACTTCTCGGCAGGTTGGTTCGGTCATCGGCGTGGCCGCTGTTTCCGCGGTTATGCAGGTAGCGGGGGCCGCGGATTCCCTCGTGGTCATCGTTGCGATGCTATCGGCGGGGTGTGTGGCTTCGCTCTTCTTCCGCGACACCCTGCATGCGGTAGCGGAAACTGCGAGCCTATAGGGAAGCGAGTAGATTGGATGTCATGCGTCTTGCTGTACTGACATCCGGTGGTGATTGCCCCGGTCTGAATGCTGTTATCCGCGCGGTCGTTCGCACCGCATCCAACGAGTTCGGCGATACGGTCGTCGGCTACGAGGACGGCTGGGTTGGTCTCATGGAAGACCGTCGCCGAGACCTTTATGACGACGCTGAGATCGACCGCATCCTTCTGCGCGGCGGAACCATCCTTGGCACCGGCCGCCTCCACCCAGATAAGTTCAAGGCTGGGCTGGACACCATCAAGGCCAACATGGCTGATGCGGAGGTCGATGCGCTCATCGCCATTGGCGGTGAGGGAACGCTGAAGGGCGCCAAGTGGCTGTCTGATAATGGCATTCCAGTCGTCGGCGTGCCGAAGACCATTGACAATGACGTCAATGCAACGGACTACACCTTCGGTTTCGACACCGCAGTCTCCGTCGCAACCGATGCGATCGATCGCCTCCACACCACCGCTGAATCCCACGACCGCATCCTCATCGTGGAGGTCATGGGCCGCCACGTCGGTTGGATCGCACTGCATGCTGGCATGGCTGGTGGTGCGCACTACACGGTGATCCCTGAGGTTCCATTCGATATCGCAGATATCACCAAGGCAATGGAGCGCCGCTTCCAGATGGGTGAGAAGTACGGCATCGTCTGCGTTGCTGAGGGCGCTCTGCCCAAGGAAGGCACCATGGACTTCGAAGAAGGCGGCGTGGACCAGTTCGGCCACCAGACCTTCAACGGAATTGGCCAGGTCATCGGTGATGAGATCAAGAAGCGCACCGGCTACGACGTGCGCACTACGGTCCTCGGCCACATCCAGCGTGGTGGTACGCCAACTGCCTATGACCGCGTGTTGGCAACCCGTTATGGCACCCATGCTGCCCGCGCCGCGCACAATGGACAGTCCGGAATGTGCGTGGCCTTGCACGGCGAAAACATCGACCTCGTGCCGCTCGAGGAGGCCGTGGGCAAGCTGAAGGTGGTTCCTGCCAAGCGTTATGCCAACGCTCAAGCCCTCTTTGGTTAAACACCACTAGGACTCACCCTTAGTTAATAAAGGAATTATGACAAGCGTATTAGCTTTCCTGGCTGATCAGCCGGTTCTCTTGGTGTTCCTGCTGATTGGCCTCGGCATGGCCCTCGGCGGTATTAAGACACGGGGCATCAGCTTGGGCGCGGCAGCCGTGCTCTTCTTGGGCATCGCTTTCTCGGCCGCTGCCTCCGCCGTCGGCGTCGAAGCTTCCGTTCCTCCCATTTTGGGAATGTTTGGCTTGGTGCTCTTTGCCTTTGGCATTGGCAACAACTCAGGCGTGTCCTTCTTCAAGTCACTGAAAACTGCGACTGGCCCCGTGCTTTCCATGATCGCGGTCTTTATCGTCGCCGCCCTCGCTGCTTGGGGGCTGGGGACCTATGTCTTTGGGTTGTCGAGTGCCACCATCGCCGGTACCTTCGCTGGCGCGGTGACAAATACCCCTGCTTTGGCGGCGGCCTCGGAGGCTACGGGCGATCCGGGCTCAGCAACGGTGGGCTATGCGGTGTCTTATCTGTTTGGCGTCATCGGTATGCTCGCGGCGACTGTGCTGGTGCTTCGCGACGCCGGTAATGACGACGACACCCTGTCACCCGTCACGCGCCAGCACATGCAGATTCTGCGTGAGACCTCCGTTGCAGAGCTCGCGGACATTGGCAATGGGGAAGTGCAGGTCACCCGTTTACGTCGGGTAGGCAGCAACGTGATCGTCCTGCCGAAGTTTTTTGATGTGCTACACCCAGGGGATGTCGTCACGCTTGTCGGCGCCCCCGAGGACCTCGACAACATTATTGAGGACGCTGGGCGTGAGTCGCCACAGATTCTCAACGATGACCGCCACGAGCTAGATTTTCGCCGCATCACTGTGTCGGAGCACAACTTGGCCGGTCTGACCATCGCGGAGCTGAATAACCAATTGGCGGATCGTTGGGGCGCACGAATCTCGCGTGTTCGCCGGGCCGATAACGACCAGGTCGCAATCCCCGAACACATCGTAGAGCTGGGGGACCGCGTGCGCGTCGTCGGTTCAAAGAAGTCTCTGCGGGAGATTTCTGCTTTTCTCGGTGATTCCTCCCAAGGCCTGACGGATATCAACCCGGTCTCCCTCGGCTTAGGCATGGCTCTCGGCGTTTTCGTGGGCCACCTCGAGATCCCTCTACCGGGAGGTTCTTCCTTTAGCCTCGGCGCTGCCGCGGGCGTCCTCATCGTGGCGCTGATCATGGCGCGCATCGGGCGCATCGGCAACACGGTCACCGCACTGCCGCACTCGGCCAACACGATTCTTTCCGAGCTAGGCCTGCTGCTCTTCTTGGCGCAGGCCGGAACGAATGCGGGTGGGGAGATTGCCGGCGCCTTTACGGGTGGTTCGTGGTGGAAAATTCTCCTGCTCGGTGCAATCATCACCACGCTGGTAGCCACCGGGTTCGCCTTTGTGATGCGGCGTTTCCTGCACGTTGGTGCTACAAAGACCGCGGGGGCCATGGCTGGTGCGCAAACGCAGCCGGCGGTGTTGGCTTTCGTTAACAACCGCACCAATACTGACCAGCGAGTTTCTTTGGGCTATGCCATGGTCTATCCGGCGGCGATGATTGCCAAAATTCTCATTACCCACGGCATCACCTTGTTGGGTTAGGCGGTTGCGCACGGTGTCGCGCTGACATACTAAGATGGCACGCATGACTGCTGCGATGTATGACCTGATGGACTATGACGAGGTCCTTGAAAAGTTCGATCCCGTTATGGGCATGGAAGTTCACGTGGAGCTCAATACGGAGACCAAGATGTTCTCCACCTCACCCACGAACTTCAACGCAGCCCCCAACTCCAACGTGGACCCGGTGTCTCTCGGCCTGCCAGGCGCCTTGCCCGTGGTGAACTCCAAGGGCGTGGAAGGCGCCATCAAGATTGGCCTGGCGCTGAACTGCAAGATTGCGGAGTCTTCGCGCTTTGCCCGCAAAAATTACTTCTACCCGGACCAGCCGAAGAACTACCAGATCTCTCAGTACGATGAGCCGATTGCCTACGACGGCTACATCGACGTCGTCCTCGACGACGGCACCGAGTGGCGCGTAGAGATTGAACGTGCCCACATGGAGGAGGACACCGGCAAGCTCACCCACTTGGGTGGCGCCGATGGCCGTATCCACGGCGCAACCTCCTCGCTGGTGGATTGTAACCGCGCGGGCATTCCCCTCATTGAGATTGTGACCAAGCCAATTATGGGTGCCGGCGAGCGTGCTCCCGAGGTAGCGCGCGCCTACGTGACGGCGCTGCGTGAGCTTGTCGCCGCTCTCGGCGTTTCTGATGCCCGCATGGATCAGGGCTCGATGCGCGTTGACTCCAACGTCTCGCTGCGCCCGGTGGGCCAGGAGGAGTTCGGCACCCGTACCGAAACCAAGAACATCAACTCCTTGCGCTCGGTTGAGCAGGCGGTGCGCTTTGAGATGCAGCGCCAGGCGCAGGTGCTTGTCGACGGTGGCGAGATCATCCAGGAAACCCGCCACTACCAGGAAACGGATGGCTCCACCTCGAAGGGCCGCCCGAAGGAGACCGCGGAGGACTACCGCTACTTCAATGACCCGGATCTGCCTCCGGTGATTGTTTCCCGCGAGTGGGTCGAAGAAATCCGCCAGACCCTGCCGGAGATGCCGTGGATTCGCCGCGCCCGTATCCAAGAGGAGTGGGGCCTCAAGGATGAGGAGATGCGTGACTTGGTCAACGCTGGCGCGCTTGATCTCATCATCGAAACCGTGGAAGCCGGAACCACCCCGGATGAGGCGCGCTCCTGGTGGGTTTCTTACCTGACTGGTAAGGCCAATGAGGCCGGCGTTGAGCTGAGTGCTCTCGACATCACCCCGGCGCAGGTTGCTCGCGTTGTCGAGTTGGTTAAGGAAGGCAAGCTGACCACCAAGCTGGCTCGCCAGGCGGTCGACGGCGTGCTGGCCGGTGAGGGGGACGTCGACGAGGTCGTCGCCAAGCGCGGGCTCGAGGTCGTGCGCGATGACGGCGCGATTGAGAAGGCCGTCGACGATGCCCTGGCCGCTAACCCGGACATCGTGGAGAAATACAAGGCCGGCAACAAGAAGGTCACCGGCGCTATCGTGGGCGCGGTCATGAAGGCCACCCAAGGTAAGGCTGACCCGGGACAGGTCAACAAGCTGATTGCGAAGAAGCTCTCCTAGTCGGTAGAGATTTCCATTAGGCGAGGTCAGGCGGCTGCGGGGTACCGTGGTCGCCATGACTATTTCTACCAAAGCCCTGCAGAAGACCGGCCCGAACGAGCCCTTCGAGGTCGTGACCATCCAGCGCCGCGAGCCGCGCGCCGATGACGTCGTCATCGACATTAAGGCCGCAGGAATCTGCCACTCGGATATCCACACCATCCGCAACGAGTGGGGCGAGGCGCACTTTCCGTTGACCGTCGGCCATGAGATCGCCGGCGTGGTCTCCGCTGTGGGGGAGGAGGTCACTAAGTTCAAGGTGGGGGACCGCCTCGGCGTGGGCTGCCTGGTCAATTCCTGCGGCGAGTGCGAGCAGTGCCAGGCCGGAATGGAGCAAAACTGCCTCAATGGTGGCGTGGGGACCTATAATTCCACCGACGTTGATGACACCATCACCCAAGGCGGCTACGCCGAAAAAATCGTGGTGAACCAAGACTTCGTTTTGCGTATCCCCGATGCACTCGACTTCGACGTAGCGGCACCCCTGCTCTGCGCCGGTATCACCACGTACTCTCCGTTGGCGCGCTGGGATGTGAAGGAAGGTCAAAAGGTGGCCGTCGTAGGCCTGGGCGGCCTGGGGCACATGGGCGTGCAGATCGCTGCCGCGAAGGGCGCGGATGTCACGGTCATCTCGCGCACTTCTCGCAAGGCTGAAGAAGCTGCAGAGCTTGGAGCGAGCCGTACCTTGGCCACCACCGAAGAAGAGGACTTCTTCAGGAAGCATCGCGGGGAGTTCGATTTTATTCTCTCGACCATCTCCGCAGAGTACAGCCTCGAGGACTATCTGCGGATGCTCAAACCCCGCGGCATCATGTCGGTGGTGGGTCTGCCGCCAGAGGCCTTACCACTGCGCCTCAACCGCTTAGTCGGCGGCGGCAAGGTGCTCACGGGTAACAATATTGGCGGCATTGCGGAAACCCAGGAGATGCTGGACTTTTGTGCTGAGCACGGCTTGGGCGCGGTGATCGAGAAGGTGGGCGTCGACGAGGTTGATGCCGCCTACGAGCGAGTCGTGGCGGGTGATGTGAAGTTCCGTTTCGTCATTGACACAGCGACGTTCGCTGAGCACTAAGAGGTGAGCCGTCTCATGCTTTAGCGGTTGTTGGAGCAAGCTCTCTACAGCCGCACATATGTTTTCCTATCAGCGTGGCGTAAGGTAGAGACTATGTACCGTCATACTTATGTCAAAGTATGGCGCGTTTTTATGCACTAGTCATTAAGCATAAGAAGAAGAAAATAGAAAGCAGATAGGAAAACGTGTCTTATAAAAACGTTATGGGCCTCGCTTTGTCCTTTATTGGCTTGCTCGTTGGTGCGGGCTTTGCCACGGGGCAGGAAGTTGTCCAGTACTTTACGTCCTTCGGTATTCCTGGCATGTGGGGAATCTTGGTTGCCGGCTTGGTCATGACCCTTGCCGGCACGGTCTTCCTCCAGCTGGGAAGCTATTTCCACGCCAGCGAGCACAACCAAGTGTTTCGGAACATCACCCACCCGATCATTTCGCGCATTCTGGATGTCGCAGTGATCCTTACGCTCTTTGCGGTGGGCTTTGTCATGCTGGCCGGTGCCGGTTCCAACATGCAGCAACAGTTCGGCTGGCCTGCCTGGGTTGGTTCCTTGCTCATGCTCGTCCTGGTTCTGATCACGGGCATGTTCGATGTTGATAAGGTTTCCCAGGTCATTGGCCTTCTTACGCCGACCATCATCATCGCGGTGCTCTTCGCCGGCGCTTATACACTGCTGCATATGCCGGACAGTGTCGACGCTGCAATTACTGCATCCGAAGCGATTGAATCCCCAATCCCGCACTGGCTTATCTCCGCGCTGAACTACAACGGCCTAGCCCTCATCCTGGCTGTATCGATGTCCCTGGTGATCGGCGGCGATAATATCAGCCCGCGCGAGGCGGGCGTCGGCGGCATCGTGGGCGGCGCGGTTTACGCGGTACTCATGGCCATCGCCGGTTTCTCGCTGCTCATGAACGCAGAGAGCGTGGGCGATTCCGATATTCCGATGCTGACCCTGGTAGACAATATCCACCCAACACTCGGCGTCATTATGGCCATCATCATTTACCTGATGATTTTCAACACGGCCATCGGTATGTTTTACGCGCTGGGTAAGCGTTTGTCCTCTGGCAAGGAATCGAAGTACCGCATCATCTTCATCGTAGGCTGCCTCGCTGGCTTCGCCGTGTCCTTTGCCGGTTTCAAGGCACTGATGCAGTATGTCTACCCAGTACTGGGTTACATGGGCATCGTCCTCGTGGCCATCCTGGTTATTGGCTGGCTGCGCTCCCTGGGCAAGATCAAGGACGAGGGGCTGCGCCGTGAGCGCATCCGCGCCCTGTTGCACCTCAAGCTGCACCCCGATTCGGAGTACGACGCAGCTCGTTACGACGACGAGATCGGCCAGCAGATCGCTGATTCCAACATGGATGATGAAGCCCTCTACGAGGACCTCGTCTCCGATGTGGTTGACGAATTAGACTCGGATGAAGACCTAGACTTCGACAGGGAAGGCTGGGAGGAAAACCGCAACGATCACTCCTACTACACTGAGCGCGAGGGCGTGGAGCAGGACCGCAGCGACGAAGAAATTAAGGCCTGGGTCGAGGAGACCGGCGCGGTGGGAGACCCTGCCGAAGACGAAGAGCTCCCAGAAGAATCAAAGAAAGATTAGAAGAGCAGGAGCTTTGCCGTCAGCGCAAGCATGACACAGCCGATGACGATGTTGACTACGCGCCACGTCGTCGGCTTGGCCAGCACGTGGGAAAGTTTCCAGGCACCAAAGCCCAGGGAGGGGAACCAGACGGAGCTGGCCAAAATCGCGCCGCCTGCGAAGACCCAGCGCTGGTCGCCATATTGGTTCGCAATGGAGCCCAGCATGACCAGCGCGTCGACGTAGGCCAAGGGATTGAGCCAGGTCAGCGCCAACGCACCAAGGACGGGCTTGATCCAGGACTTAGAGCGCATGCGGGGGCGAATTTTGGTGAGTACGGAGGTTCCTGAAGCTCCCGAATTGCCCGAGTTGTCTTCAACGACCTGCGCTACCGGTGCAGTTTCCTCAATGACCAGTGCATCCTGTTGCTTCTTGAAGGCATCGCGGAAGCACGTGCATCCGAAGTAGATGAGGTAGGCCGCGCCCAAGTACTTGACCACGACGAGCGCGGTGGGGAAGCGTTCGACGAGGACGCCGACGCCGGCGGTGCCGCCGGTGATCAGGATGACGTCGGAAAGCAAGCATGCCAACAGGATGGGCCCGACATGATCGCGTTTAATGCCCATCTTGATGATGTAGGCATTCTGCGGTCCGATGGCGATGATGAGGGATAGACCTAGCGCAAATCCTGCAAGCAATACTGACATGGCTTCTAGTCTGCGCATAGCGCCATATGAAGTCTAGTTAAATGTTCTACAGCTGGTTTAATATAGCTTCATGAATCCGCTCCATACCGAAACGTTGCTGGCCATCATCGATGAAGGATCCTTCGAGGGGGCTGCGGCTGTGTTGGGAATCACTCCTTCGGCCGTCAGTCAGCGCATCAAAGCGCTGGAAGTTTCGACCGGCCGCATCCTTCTGCGCCGCGGCACTCCGGTCACCGTGACTGAAGCAGGGGAGATCGTCGCCCAAGCAGCACGGCGCATGGCGCTGGTCCAAGCTGAGGCGGATGCGCGGCTGACCGAGCGCCTGTCCCGCGTTCCACTCACCGTTGCTATCAACTCGGATTCCCTGGCCACGTGGTTCCGCCCTGTAATCCAGAGCACCGCCGAGCGCGGTGAGGCGGCGCTGCGCATCCGCATCGAAGATGAAGCCCGTACACTCGCCATGTTGCGCCGGGGTGATGTGCTGGGCGCGGTTACGCGCGAGCAAAACCCGGTCTCAGGTTGTGAATCCACGTACCTCGGTACCATGCGCTACTTTGCCGTCGCCGCGCCCGCTCTGGCGGAGACTTTCGAGGACTGGGAGACCCTGCCCATCGTGGGCTTCGGTCCGAACGACGCCACCTTGGATGACGCCATGCGCGAGCGCTTCATTGATTCCCATGTTCTGCGTGCGCGGGTGTCCCAGATTCCTTCTTCGGAGAGTTATGTCGAAGCAGTGCGCTATGGCCTGGGGTGGGGCTTAGTGCCGCGCCTGCAGGCACAGCCCTTGCTGGAGACCGGGGAGCTGGTGCTTCTCGACGACTTCCCGCTTGACATTGACCTCTACTGGCAGCGCTGGCGCCTGGAGTCGGAGTTGCTTGCGGACCTCACGGCGGATGTCTTAGACGCAGGCCGTGCAGTTTTAGCTTCGCGCCGCGCCGATAAAGATGCACCATAAGGGGGCTGTACTGCCTTAAGTTGGAGGTATGAGCGATAAAACTCCTGATAAAGCCACCGACTTTGATGACGATATTCCGACCTACACGGGGAAAGACTCCGTGAAGGACAGCACGTCTAAAGAAGAAGCTACCGATAAGCCGAAGAAGAGCAGCCTCTTCCAGCGTCCCGGACGTGCCGAGCCGCAAGTGATTAAGCCCAAGAAGGCCGAGGAGCCTGCCGTTGAAGCAGAGTCTGAAGCCAAGACCGAAACTTTTGAGGGTGCCTCCCGTGGCTCCCTGTCTTTCGACAGTGCTGCAGCAGAAACCGAGACCACCGCCTTCCCGCGCGCGGAGGCGACGACAGAGTCCGAAGCGGAGACAACTGCTATGCCGGTATCGGCAACCGCTGCCGCTGATACCACAACTGAACCTGTGGCAACTGAGAGCTATGAAGAGGTACCAAGCACGGTTGCTGTTGCCGACCCCGCCGTGGACTCCGAGGCAGCAGCGGTGGAGGAGAAGCCGGAGCCGGCACGTCGCGGCACCATCGACTTCGGTCTGCTCTTCGTGCGCCTAGCGCTCAGCGTTTACCTGCTCGTGGCGGGTGCTTCGACCTTCTTTAAGCTCGGCGGTAACGAGGGACTGTCCGGCTTGGAGAAGGAGTTCGGCGAGTACACCATGGCTGCAGCCTTGGCCATCGGTGTGCCGACTGTTCAGCTCATTGCCGGAGCCTTCCTGCTTCTCGGCCTGGTGACACCGCTGGCCGCTATGTTCGGCCTTATCGTCACGGGCTTCTCCGCTATCCACGGCCTCAACGCCTCCGGTGCCGGGTTGGATGTCTTCGCGTGGAATGAGAGTGTCTGGCTGGGGCTCGTCCTCTTCGTTATCGCGGTGGCCCTGCAGTTCACCGGCCCGGGATTCATCTCCTTGGACTTCAATCGCTCCTGGACCCGCCGCCCGCTGGCAACGTCCTGGATTTTCGTCGTCATTGGCGTGGCCGCGCTGGTCGCTATCTGGTGGTTTGGCGCTGGCGTTAACCCGATAAACTAGGCGTTGTTAGCGCGTTTCTACGCTCCCAGCCTGCAGCTATATACAAGATCTTGTTGTTTTCCATTGCGTAAAGTAAGTTGTTTTCTGTAATGGAAAACAACTTACTTTGGTGCTGCAGGAGGGAGCTTTAGTTTTGTCTGATCAGGATGTTCGGGACGCACTTGCATTTGAGGAGCAACAACGGCTGGCCGCAGCCAAGCGGCCGCCCATCTGGTTGAGCCTGCTCGCAGCGGTGGTGTACGGTGCGTGGTTTGCCTACATGTGGATCAAGGATGACGTCCATCCTCTCGTTCTTGTTGGTGGACTGCTTCTTGTACTCGCGCTCTTGGTGAGTCTCGCCTTCTTTTATCGCACGGGGGTGAGGGATTCGATGCGCCAGAAGGTGGATCCGCATGCGTCACGGAGTGTCACCTGGCGGTATTTTGCGGGTTTGGGTTTCATGATTCTGCCGGCACTGTTCAATCCTTTTGTTGAAGGGCATGTTATTGCCTCGTGCATCGCAGGTGTGCTGTGCAGCTTGGCGGTCTTTTGGACGTTGCACACGGGTGCGCTGGATAGGATGCCGCGATGAATGGGCTCGATCCGGTAATTCACCCGCTCAATCGCTTTAAGATTTGCGCCACACTCAATGCTTTCGGTGCCACGCAGGGTGGGGAAGTAAACCGTGAGATGAAGTTCGCTATGTTGCGTGACCGCACGGAGCTTTCCGACGCCTCCCTGTCCAAGCAGCTTGGTGCATTAGAGAAAGCTGGCTACGTCACGCGCTTCCGCGAGTACGGCACCAGCCGCGCTAAAGATTCGGTATGGGTCGCTCTGACGGAGGAAGGTAAAACAGCTTTCGATGGTCATTTGGCGGCGCTTAAGGCTTTGGCCGGAGATTGATCGTGGGCACAGTTCACAAGGCATCAGCGTTCCCACGCATCATGCCGATGACGGTTTTAGAGCCCGAATGTCCTAGGATTTAGGGGCTATGGCGAAATCATCGACGTATCGTACAGACATTGACGGCCTGCGCGGCTTGGCCATCGCGCTGGTCGTGTTCTTCCACGTCTTCGTGGGCAAGGTCTCAGCGGGCGTCGACGTCTTCCTGCTTATCGGCGGAGTCTTCTTTTTCGGGCCCCAAATTCGCAACGCCCTCAACCCTCGGGGGCTAACCCCAGTCCAAGTGGTTATCAGGATGCTGCGTCGACTCTTTCCGGCGCTCGTGGTTACGGTCACTGTCACGCTGGCCCTAGCCCTAATAGTCTTTCCCCCGACGCGGTGGGGAAGAGAAGGCCGAGAAGCGCTGAGCTCGTTAGCCTATGTCCAAAACTTCGCTTTATCGGCTGCCGGACAGGACTACGCTGCCATTGGTCAAGATGTGAGTACGTATCAACACCTGTGGTCCATGTCAGCCCAGCTGCAAATCTATCTAGGATCCCTACTGGTTATCTTCCTGTGTGCAGGTGTGTACCGGCTCTGTGGACGCCGTGAAGGTAAGGCCCAGGTCAGTGGTATAAACATGGCCCCTTGGGGGCTCGGCATTGCTACGCTGGCCAGCTTCCTTTACGCGATGTATCTGCATGGTGTTGACCAAGGTACAAATTATTACTCGCCGCTCAGCCGTTTCTGGGAGGTTGGCCTCGGCGGGCTGCTGGGGCTGTGGCTGACACAACCGGGAACCCACCGCATGTCTGGAACTGCTGGGGCCGGTCATCGGAAGACTGACTGGAGTCTTGTTGGCCTAGCGCTCATCCTGGCCACCGGAGTAGTCATGGACGGCGCCCAGCAGTTCCCCGGCCCTGCGACGCTGATGCCGCTTGCGGGCGCGGCTCTCATTATCGTCGCGGGACCTTCCTCGCGTCTCGGTCGGCTTCTGACCACCGCACCATTCCAATTCTTAGGTCGAATTTCTTACAGTCTTTACTTGTGGCACTGGCCATTGTTGGTGTTGGTTACCTATCTACTCAGTGGGGGAGAGTCCAACCGCGATGGTATGGGCATTCTCGCTGCTGTTGGCACTACCCGTGGACTTGCGGCGGGTGCCGGCGTCATTGCCCTCTCGGTGGTGCTTGCCTGGCTCACGCTGAGCTACGTGGAGGTGCCGACTCGGCAGAAAACTAAACCCGGAGAGCGCTCTTGGGCGCCAGGGAGGTTAGTCGGTGTAGAAAAGGGTGCGACGGCAGGTATCGCGGCGCTAACCGTCTCAGCTATAGCACTGGCCGCGTGGGCGCAGCCTCCTGCGGTTTCGGATTCAACCGCGAGCATTAGCGAGAGCGACACTATTGACTATCCCGGCCCCGATGCTCTCCTAAACGGTGTTGAGGTGCCGCCGCGTGACCCGGTGCCGAATGCTCTCAACCCTATTGAGTCTTTCTACCCGGCCTCGCACGCCGATGGCTGCACGGCACTTTTTGAACATGAAGAGCCGATTCTGACGCATCAGCGAAACACTGAGGATATACCGTGCGCATACGGTGACCTGGAATCCGCTCGTACGATGTACCTGTTTGGAAATTCACATGCGGACCATATATTGACGACCTTGGATATCGTGGGTCGTGACCAGGGGATTCGAATTGTTCCGCTGCTGAAGATGGGCTGCTTCCCAGGCGGTGAGCCTAAGCGCTCCGACGGACACGACTACCCGGAGTGCGCCGCCTGGACCGAGGCTGCTTTGGAATACATGGAGGCCAATCCAGCTACGGAAGGCACCTTTCTCATTTCTACCCAGCCAGCGCCAGGAACCATGGGGCCCGAGCAGACTCCCGAGGGACTCCGCACGGTGGTCGAACGCCTCAACAGTGCGGGCATGCGAGTGTGGGGTTTGCGCGACACGCCCTGGCCGCACACCTCGGCAGGCCCCTTAGATGTGCGTGACTGCGTGGCTGCGGGTGGATACGTTGCAGGCGATCCCCTGCTTGATTGCGGCGTGGAGCGAGACGACTCACTGTTGGCTGAGAACCCTGCCGTGAGCGCACTGGCTGGGTTGGATGTCACTCACCTTGACCTGACAAACGCCATGTGTGGTCCAGAGCGTTGCCCTGGCGTGATCGGCAACGTGATGGTTTACCGCGATTCTTCGCATCTCACCAACACGTTCGCCGCCATGTTGAGTGACGGGCTAGAGCGCCAAATGTACGGTGGTACGCTACCTAGCGATGAACTTGTTGAAGAACCTACTTCCCCCGGCCTCTGACCCTGATTGGCGTGTTCCGGCCGTCCGGGTGCTCTATTTCGTTGCTGGCGTTATGGTATTTGCTGCCGTAGTGTGGTCCCCAGCCGGGACCACGGGATCTGATTTTGATCCCATTTGGAACGCCGTTGACAAGTATGTCCATGGTCAGCCGGTCTACGATGAGGACTACTCCACGCTCGATCCCCACTACCTGTACTCACCGGGGGCAACTTTTCTTCTCGGACCAATCGGCTGGCTGCCCGGCCGGGACATCGCACGTACTATCATGATGTGGCTAGGCGCGGTGTCCATCTTCACTGCGCTGTGGCTGCTGGCTGCCTCGGTTGCGGCGCGCTATCGGGGCCCTGTCTTCGCTGTGCTAGTCATCGTGGCCTGCGCCTTTAACGAGCCGGTGAAAAGCACGCTGAGCCTTACCAATATCAACGGCTTCCTCTTCCTGCTACAGGTTCTTTTTGCGCTGTTGACTATCAAGCTGCTGGCAAGCGGCTGGCGTGCGGCCCTGAAGTCTCGGGAGGCCGTCGCAGCGGGCATTATTCTTGGCGTGGCCATGACCATCAAGCCACAGTTTCTAGCTCTGGGCGTGGTATCACTGTTGTCCGGCCATATCGCCGTGCTCGTCGTGGCTGCGGTATTCATGGTCGTGGTTTTTGCCGCTGGGTGGTTCACAATGTCCCAACCACAGAATTACGTCGACCGTTTGCTGCCTTACCTGGGGCAGGCCCGCGACTATAACAATGGTTCCATCGAAGGCGTGGGCCGGCAGCTCGACTGGTCGGAGGGAGCCATCACGGGCGCAACCGTGGCTTTCCTCGTAGTGGTGGGGCTAGCGTTGGTAGCACTGTGGCGCTACAAGCGCGAGCAACCGGTGGTGTGGGTGTACTGCTCACTCGGTGTTCTTTTTGCCGGAGTGCTAATGACTACTGGTCTCATGCAGGGCTACTACTGCATCTGGCTGCTACCAGTGATTGCGACGGTGGTGATCCCCGGCAGTCCCGCGCGAACCTTACTCATCGTAGTGGTCTGGTGGTGCCTAGTTTCCAGCGCTGCGCCGCCCGAGGGCCTGTGGGCACCAGCGGAAGCTATTATCCGCTGGCGCTCGTCCTTGGCCTGGGTGGCACTGCCGCTCATTATGGCCGGGATGGCCTACTGGACGTGGCCATCCACCACGCGCACCGCACCACGGTCAGCGGACGTGGCCATGTTGGCGTAGGCGCGCAGGGCCTTGGTGACCGGGCGGTTGCGGTGCTTCGGGGTCCAGGGCTTCTCGCGCTGCTCCTCAGTGGCGCGGCGGCGTTCGAGAACGTCCTCGTCGACGTCGAGGGAGAGCTGGCGCTCGCGGATGTTGATGGTGATGGGGTCACCGTTTTCCACTAGGCCGATGAGGCCGCCGTGGGCTGCCTCGGGAGAGATGTGGCCGATGGAAAGGCCGGAAGTGCCGCCGGAGAAACGGCCATCTGTAATCAAAGCGCAGGCCTTGCCCAAACCGGAACCCTTGAGGAAGGAAGTCGGGTGCAGCATCTCCTGCATGCCGGGACCACCTGCGGGCCCCTCGTAGCGAATGACGATGACATCGCCCGGCTGGACCTCTTTCTTGAGGATGATGGACACGGCCTCCTCCTGGGACTCCACCACGCGGGCCGGGCCAGTGAAGGTCCACAGCTCTTCCTCCATGCCGGCGGCCTTGACGATGGCCCCGTTGGGGGCGAGGTTGCCGCGCAGGACGACCAGGCCACCGTCCGAGGAAAAAGCGTGCTCGGCGTCGTGGATACAGCCATTGGCAGCGTCAGTATCCAGCTCATCCCAACGGTTGGACTGGCTAAATGGCTCGGTGGTGCGTACACCGCCGGGTGCGGCGTGGAAAAGCTCGAGAGCGGCTTCCGTGGCCTTGCCGCCGCGGATATCCCAATCGTCGAGCCACTCCTCGGCGTTGTCGTAAAGCGCGGTGTGGACCTTGAGGTTCAAGTGGCCGCCGCGGCGCAGCTCGCCCAAGATGGCGGGGATGCCGCCGGCGCGGTGCACGTCTTCGATGTGGTAAGTGCCGTTGGGGGCCACCTTGGACAGGCACGGTACGCGGTAGGAGATCTCGTTGATGTCCTCGAGGGTGAAGTCCACCTCGCCCTCCTGTGCGGCGGCTAGCGTGTGGAGGATGGTGTTGGTGGAACCACCCATAGCCATGTCCAGAGCCATGGCATTGCTGAAGGCTTCCTTGGTGGCGATGGAGCGCGGGAGAACGGCGTCGTCTTCTTCGCCGTAGTAGCGTCGGCACATCTCCACGATGGTGCGGCCAGCTTGCTCGAAGAGATCTCGGCGGGCGCTGTGGGTAGCCAGCGTGGTGCCATTGCCCGGCAGGGCCAAGCCGAGCGCCTCGGTGAGGCAGTTCATGGAGTTGGCGGTGAACATGCCGGAGCAGGAACCACAGGTAGGGCAGGCGGATTCCTCCACGCGGGTCAAGCCCTCGTCGGAGACGGCATCGCTGGCCGAGGCCGTGATCGCCGTAATCAGATCCGTCGGTGCATGCGCCACGCCGTCAACGACGACGGCCTTGCCGGCTTCCATCGGGCCGCCGGAGACGAAGATGGTGGGAATGTTGAGGCGCAGTGCAGCATTCAACATACCCGGGGTGATCTTGTCGCAGTTCGAGATGCACACCAGGGCGTCGGCAGTGTGCGCGTTGACCATGTACTCGATGGAATCGGAGATAATCTCTCGCGAAGGCAGAGAGTAGAGCATGCCGCTGTGGCCCATGGCGATGCCATCGTCAACAGCAATGGTGTTGAACTCCTTCGGCACGCCGCCGGCTTCGCGGACGGCATCGGCCACGATGTCACCGACGTTTTTGAGGTGGACGTGACCGGGTACGAACTGGGTAAAGGAATTGGCGATGGCGACGATCGGCTTGCCAAAGTCACTCTCCTTGGAGCCGGTAGCGCGCCACAGTGCGCGGGCACCGGATGCCTGGCGGCCAACGGTGGTGACTTTAGAGCGGAGAGGGTACATGGTTAATCCTTCAGTTCGGGGTGTTTCTTGAGGTACTCGGCGTATTCCTCCTTGGTGAGGAGGATCTGTTGGCCATCGCGGTGGACGATGACCACCTTGTCATCGGCGGCGTCACGGCCAGCGCTCAGGGCGTCGGGGATGCGCCCATTGGAAGCGGCAGCGAGACGGGGGAGGGAGTTGAAAGTCACTCCCGGCAGGTTGAGGTTGTTGCCACTGCTGGTGCGAGCGTAGGCCTTCGAGCGTTGGAAACCGATGCCTTTAAAGTCCTTCCACGCGATGTCCTTGGGTCCGCGGAAGCCATAGGTGATGTGGATGCCCGTGCTGTCCACGGTGGTGCGGGCCCGCAGGACCCACCAGATGGCCAGCACGGGGAAGATGAGAATCCAGAAGAGGTACTTCGGGGCCCAGCCAATGCTGAGGAAAGCGATGGCGGCGAGGATGCCGATGCCGAGGAGGTGTTCGCGAGTGGGCTTGAACGTTTCGGCCGTGGGGTGTTCGGCGCGAGAAGATGCGTTCTGCGGGTGTGAGGACGTCATAGTGGGTCATCGTAATTGACAATATGGCGCGGTGGCGAACCGCCCCACCTGTGGAATCTCGCTAAATGAGAAATAGATCCCAAAAATGGGGGTAAAGGCCTGCGGTGGCGTTTCTATCAGTGTACAGTTTATCCCATGATCATTATTCGACTTCACCTCGTAGTAGTACCCGGGCGGCGCGAGCCGTAGCGAGTCCGCTAGTGACGTCGACCAGCATGCGCCCCCGTTACCTTCACACCCAGGAAGGAAAGACGGGGGCGTTATTCGTTGGATGATCTCTCCGATATCCACCCCCACTAAAGGAGCACACCAACCGTGACAGCTTCCACACCGCCACAGCGGGCGCCCGAGCGCATCACGGGCGCACACGCCATTGTCCGTACCCTCGAAGATTTGGGCACCGAGCTGGTCTTCGGCATTCCGGGCGGCGCCGTGCTTCCGCTGTACGACGCCCTGTTTGAATCCACGAAGCTGCGCCACGTGCTCACCCGCCACGAGCAGGGAGCTGGCCATGCAGCAGAAGGCTATGCGCAGGCATCCGGAAAGGTCGGCGTCATGATTGCTACCTCCGGTCCAGGTGCCACCAACCTGGTGACCCCGCTGGCGGATGCAAACCTGGACTCCGTGCCCGTCGTGGCTATTACCGGACAGGTCGGCAGTTCGTTGTTGGGCACCGACGCCTTCCAAGAGGCTGATATCCGCGGCGTGACGATGCCGATTACAAAGCATAACTTCATCGTCACCAAGGCCGAAGATATCCCTGGTGCCATTGCAGCAGCTTTCCATTTGGCTTCCAGTGGCCGTCCAGGACCTGTCCTCGTGGATATTCCGAAGGACGTGCAGAACGCGCTTATGGAGTACTCGGGTCCGGTCATGCCGGATTTGCCCGGCTACAAGCCCACTACGACCCCGCATCCGCGCCAAATTACCCAGGCTGTCCAACGCATTGCTCGCGCCGAGCGTCCGGTGCTCTACGTTGGCGGCGGTGTCATCAAGGCAGGTGCCTCCCGCGAGCTGCGCGAGTTTGCTGAGCTGACCGGCATCCCGGTGGTGACCACCCTCATGGCGCTCGGTGCTTTCCCGGATACCCACCCACAACACATGGGGATGCCCGGCATGCACGGCACGGTACCGGCGGTAGCCGCGCTCCAGCGCGCTGATCTCATCATCGCCGTGGGCGCGCGCTTCGATGACCGCGTGACCGGTGATACCGACACCTTCGCTCCCCATGCCGAGGTTATTCACGCAGATATCGACCCGGCTGAGATTGGCAAGATCCGTGAGGTAGCTGTCCCCATCGTGGGTGATGCGCGCGAGGTGCTTCTGCGCCTGACAAAGGCTTATGCCAATGATGCGGAACTGGATGCCCCGCGAATTGGCCCGTGGATGGAGTATTTGGGAGACCTGCAGAGCCGCTTCCCGCGCGGTTTCGAGCCGACAGGAGACGGCCTGCTCAATCCGCAAGAGGTTATTCAGCAACTCAGCGCAATCGTGGGCCCGGAGGCGATCTACTGCGCGGGCGTGGGCCAGCACCAGATGTGGTCGGCCCAGTTTCTTGATTTCGAGCACCCACGAAGCTGGATCAACTCCGGTGGCGCCGGCACGATGGGCTACGCAGTGCCCGCAGCGCTCGGCGCCAAAGCTGCCTGCCCGGAGCGTGAAGTCTGGGCAATCGACGGTGATGGCTGCTTCCAGATGACCAACCAGGAGCTCACCACCGCTGCGGTGGAAGGGTTCCCCATCAAGGTGGCTGTCATTAATAACGGAAACTTGGGCATGGTGCGCCAGTGGCAGACGCTCTTCTATGAGAACAAGTACTCCCATACCAAGCTGCGTGAGCACGATGAGTACGTCCCGGACTTCGTCAAGCTCAGCGAGGCCCTGGGCTGCGAATCCATTCGCGTCACCAGCGTGGAAGAGATTGGCCCGGCGATTGAACGAGCGCGCTCAATCACTGACCGCCCAGTGGTCATCGACTTCATTGTGGGCCAAGACGCCCAGGTGTGGCCGATGATTGGCGGCGGCGCCTCCAACGAGGAGATCCAGTACGCCCTGGGCCTGCGCCCGCTGTTTGATGAAAATGAGTCCGCGGCCGAGGAACCGGCCGACATCCACGAATCCCTCGAGGAGGCCTAAGAGCAATGGCTAAAGACGATATCACTCGCCACATCCTGTCCGTGCGCGTCCAGGATATTGAGGGCATCATTTCCCGTGTGACCGGTATGTTCACCCGCCGTGGTTATAACCTCATCTCGCTGGTCTCCGCGCGGACTGAAACCGAGGGAATCAACCGCCTGACCATCGTTGTGGACGCCTCCGAGGTTGTCATCGAGCAGGTGACGAAGCAGCTCAACAAGATTGTTCCGGTGCTCAAGGTGGTGGAGCTGGAAGAGGAAAACACCATTGCCCGCGCCATCATGCTGGTCAAGGTGGCTGCGGATAATTCGAACCGCCCCCAGGTGGTCGATGCGGTGAACATCTTCCGTGCCCGCATCGTGGATGTATCGCCGGAGTCCGTGGTGGTGGAGGCCACCGGAACGCCCGGCAAGCTGCAGGCGCTTCTCGATGTCCTCGAGCCCTTCGGCATCCGCGAACTGGTGCAGTCCGGAAATGTCGCGCTGGGGCGTGGCCCGAAGGCGATGGCACCGAGCAAATAAAAAATCTCACAATGTGGGCAGAGTGTCCCAAAGTGTGATACAAATTCAATAGGCAGAGTTACTACTGGATGCGTAGTGCTCACGAACCCAAAGAGAAAAGGAACATCAAACATGGCTATTGAGACTCTGTACGATTCCGATGCAGACCTGACCATCATCCAGGGCCGCAAGGTTGCCATCATTGGCTACGGCTCCCAGGGCCACGCCCACGCAATGAACCTGCGTGACTCCGGCGTTGAGGTCGCCATCGGCCTGCGCGAAGGCTCCAAGTCCCGCGAGAAGGCAGAGGAGGCTGGCTTCAAGGTTCTCACCAATGCTGAGGCTGCCAAGTGGGCTGATGTCATCATGCTGCTGGCGCCGGATACCTCTCAGGCTGCTATCTTCACCGAGGACATCGAGCCGAACCTGGAGGACGGCAACGCACTGTTCTTCGGCCACGGCCTCAACATCCACTTCGGTCTGATCAAGCCGGCAGAGAACATCACCATCGGTATGGTCGCTCCGAAGGGACCGGGCCACTTGGTTCGCCGCCAGTTCGTTGACGGAAAGGGCGTTCCTTGCCTGATTGCTACCGAGCAGGATCCGAAGGGCGAGGGACGCGAACTGACCCTGTCCTACGCCGCAGCCATCGGCGGTGCCCGCGCTGGCGTTATCCCGACCACCTTCAAGGATGAGACTGAGACCGACCTCTTCGGTGAGCAGGCTGTCCTGTGTGGCGGCGTGGAGTACCTGATCATGAACGGCTTCGAGGTCCTTACCGAGGCTGGCTACGAGCCGGAGATGGCCTACTTTGAGGTCTGCCACGAGCTGAAGCTCATTGTTGATCTCATCGTTGAGGGTGGCATCAAGAACATGAACTACTCCTGTTCTGACACCGCGGAGTTCGGCGGCTACCTTTCTGGACCGCGCGTCATCGACGCTTCCGTGAAGGAGCGTATGAAGGATGTCCTGACCGATATTCAGGACGGCACCTTTGTCAAGCGCCTCGTTGCCAACGTTGAGGGTGGCAACAAGGAGCTCGAGGATCTGCGCGCCAAGGTGAACTCCCACCCGATCGAGCAGACTGGCTCCCAGCTGCGCGATCTCATGAGCTGGGTAAAGAATCCGCTGGACGCAACTGCCTAAACCGCGTTTTATCTGAAGATTCCCGTTGGCCTGTGTGCAGTGGTCAACGGGAATCTTTTGTTTTGTGATGTTCTCGCACAAACGGGCACATTCCCACATCCGAGAGTAGGGTTGAGGCCATGGGTTTCTCTACGCCAAGCTATGACCTTAATGACCTCTTCGCCCGCATCGATCGCGGTGATATTCAGCTTCCCGATTTTCAGCGCTCCTATTCCTGGGACGAGGACCGCATCCGATCGTTGATCGTCACTGTCCTGCGCGGCTACCCGCTCGGCGCATTTATGGCCTTGGATACCCGCAACGAGGCTATGCGCTTTCGGCCGCGGCCGCTCGCAGGTGCGCCCAATACCGGGGTAAACCCCGGCCTGCTTCTGCTCGATGGTCAGCAGAGGTTGACCACTCTGTACCACTGCTTCCGTGGCGAGGGTTTTGTCGATACCACTGATTTTCGTTCCAAGAAGGTTTCCCGCAAGTACTTTGTAGACTTGCATAAGGCGACCTCCGAGGACATCATGCCGGATGAGGCCGTCTTCGCTATCAACCAACACGGCGAGCTGCGCTCCCACTTCGCGCCAGAGCTCGAGTCTTTTTTGAACAGCCGTGAGGCCGCCGTGGAAGCATGCTGCATTCCCGTCTCCGCGCTCCTGAGCGAGGAGGGCACTAGCATGCTCTTCGAGCTCGCGGCAGCTAATGACGGCGCCAATCGCGATGTTGTTGCTGCCTTCAACAACCGGATTCTGCGCCCCCTGTCCGGATACACTGTGCCGATGATCCGTCTTTCTCGTGAGACTGCGAGCGCTGGCATTGGCTCCATCTTCGCGCAGGTGAACTCGGCTGGTTTGCAGATGGATGTCTTCGATCTCCTCACAGCAGTCTTTGCATCTGAAGACCCGGACTTTCACTTGGCGGAGGATTGGGCGGACGTCGAGAGGCAGCTGCGTGCCTTCCGGGCGCTCGACGGAATTGGCCGTAATGAGTTCTTGTCGGCGGTGTCTTTGCTGGTGTCGGGGGAGAAGGGCAACGCTGGCGGCCAGCGCGAGGATATCCTGCAGCTCTCGTTGTCGGAGTACCGCAAGGCTTCGCAAACCCTAGTGATTACTTTCCGTGAGGTGGCTGAATTCTTAGCTGAGCGCTGCATCCTATCTTTGGAGCAGGTGCCCTATTCCGAGCAGATCATTCCGCTGGCGGTGATCTTGGCACGTCTGGCGGAGAAGAAGGGCGTGCTGTCGAGCCAGGAATCCTGGGACCGCCTCAACCAGTGGTTCTGGAGCGGCGTCTTTGGTGAGCTCTACGGCTCGTCGGCCGTGAAGCTACGTGCCGCACGCGATGTCGACGAGGTCACCGCATGGGTTGCAGGCGACACCGAGGATATTCCGAAGACCGTCCGTGATGCCTCCTTCCGCGAGTCCCGCCTGTTGTCGGTAGGAGAGCACGACGGAGTGTGGCACGGCCTGTACGCCCTGCTCATGGCTCGTGGCGCAAAGGACTGGCGTACGGGCCGTCCGTTTAGTCGCCATAGCTTTGAGGAACTGCAGCCGGGCTTCTTTCCCGTCTTCCCACTTCGCTGGTGCGAGCGCCACGGCGTCAGCGGCGTGCTGGCAAACTCCGTGCTGAACCGCACTCCGATGGGCAAACGCACCGAGGTTGTCATCGATGGGCATTCGCCCGAGCGCTACCTGCCGCGCGTGCAGTCGAAATCGATCATGGAGGATGCTGAGTTCGATAGCGTGCTGGCCTCCCACGAACTGGAACCAGAGCTGCTGACCGCAAAGACTGTGCACCAGTTCTTTGCTGACCGCCGCGAGCGCTTCGTTGGCATCGTTGAATACGCGCTGAACAAAAAGGTAGTGTCTGACGTGGACGAGGCGAATCTCTCTGGTGGCGAGGAGGGGCCGCAGGCCTTTGCTCGTTAAGGTTCCATTTCTACGTGGGCTAAAGGCCGTCTCCGCGGCGCTACTGCTGGGCATGACCGCTCTGGGAGCCGTAGGGTGCTCATCGCTGGGACGCGGTGAGCCCCTCTTGACTCAAGACATCACCGCTCTCCCTGAGTCTGAGATTGATCTGGCTCGCGCGAGCGAGGAAAACCGCCTGCGGCTCATTGATCCGCAATTCGCCGATGAAGTCACCGTTGTTGGGGACCGTTGGGGAATCGATTCGGCACGTTTATTTTTCAAGGAGAGCAATTCGCTGATCCTCGCCGAGGAGACGGATGCTGCGGCCTTGCGCGCAGCGACGTTGAGCGTGTCGCAGCGCGTTCCCATGGTGACCTACGACGATTCGATTCGCCCGCAGATTTCACAACTGCTCAATGACCTTGATGTTGACCGAATCCTGGTTATCGGCAACGTCCCGTGGGCTAGCCAGAGCGGGCAACTCGAGGTCATCCACGACCCAGGAAACACCAAGGCGTTGGGGGAGTACACCGCTTTTCGTTTTGATTCCAAAGTAGTGATGAACCGTGAGCGCATGGTTGATAACATCGCGCGCTTGGATTCCTCTACGAAAACGGAGCTCAAGGCCGCGTGGGAGCCGCTGCCGCAGCAGCTTACCAAGGAGAAGATGCCGGCGATTCCCGCGCAAGCGCGCCGTGATGCGCAGATGGCACCGGTAATAGTGGCGACGAAAGATAGCCCCTTAGCCAATGTGGTGAATGCCACCGCATATGGCGGTACGGTGTTCGTGATGGAGGACCCGGATCCGACGGCGACGAAGGCCGGCGCGGCGATTACAGCTGGACTATCAGACGGGCCGATCGTGGCCCTTGGTCCGGAATTCGGTTCAGTGACAGAATTCACGCATAAAATCACTCAGGGCTGGAAAGAATAAACTACACTTCTCGGCATCTCCAATTCTGACTAGTAAAGGAAGTTATGTCGAAGCCGGTCGTTCTTATCGCCGATAAGCTTGCAGAATCCACCGTCGATGCTCTCGGGGACACCGTCGAGGTCCGCTGGGTAGATGGTCCAAATCGTGCGGAGCTGCTCGCCGCGGTGCCGGAGGCTGACGCCCTCCTCGTCCGCTCTGCCACGACCGTGGATGCGGAGGTGCTCGCCGCTGCGGAGAACCTCAAGATTGTGGGTCGCGCTGGTGTCGGTTTGGACAATGTTGATATCCCCGCTGCCACCGAGCGCGGCGTCATGGTTGTCAACGCGCCGACCTCCAACATTCACTCCGCGTGTGAGCAGGCCATCGCGCTGCTTCTGGCCACCGCCCGCCAGGTGCCGGCAGCGGATCAGTCTCTGCGTCAGGGGGAGTGGAAGCGTTCCTCCTTCAAGGGCGTCGAGATCTATGGCAAGACCATCGGCATCGTCGGCTTCGGCCACATCGGCCAGCTCTTCGCGCAGCGCCTCCTGGCTTTTGAAACCACCGTCATCGCCTACGATCCTTATGCCAATCCGGCTCGCGCAGCAGCGCTGGGTGTAGATCTGGTGAGCCTTGAAGAGCTCATGTCCCGCTCTGATTTCGTGACCATTCACCTGCCTAAGACGCCGGAGACCGCCGGCATGTTTGATGCTGAGCTCTTGGCTAAGGCCAAGAAGGGTCAGATTATTATCAACGCCGCCCGCGGTGGCTTGGTTGATGAGGCAGCGCTGGCAGAGTCCATCAAGTCGGGCCACCACCGCGGCGCGGGCTTCGACGTGTATGCTTCCGAGCCCTGCACCGACTCCCCGCTCTTCGAGCTGCCGCAGGTAACCGTGTCGCCGCACCTTGGTGCTTCCACGGTAGAGGCGCAGGACCGTGCGGGTACCGACGTCGCCGCATCCGTGTTGAAGGCTCTGGCCGGTGAGTTCGTGGCCGACGCCGTCAATGTTGAGGGCGGCAAGGTCGGCGAAGAGGTATCCGGCTGGCTTGACCTGACGCGCAAGCTTGGTCTCGTTGCCGGCAACCTGTTGGGTGCAGCGCCCGTCGCCATCGAGGTGGAGGCGTGTGGTGAGCTGGCCAATGAAGAAGTCTCAGCGCTTGGTTTGTCTGCCGTTCGCGGCGTGTTCTCCGGCGTGGTTTCGGAAACCGTTACTTTTGTCAACGCCATGAAGATCGCCGAAAGCCGCGGCGTGACCGTGGACGTTAAGACCAACGTGGAGTCGAAGGGCCACCGCTCTTCGGTGCGCGTGAAGGTCATCGGCCCGAACGGTCTGGTTTCCCAGCTCACCGGTGCCTTGACTGGTATCGATGGTGTGGAGAAGATTGTCCGCATCAACGGCCGTGGCGTCGACATGCGCGCTACCGGCCGCAACCTCTTCTTCTCCTACAAGGATGCCCCGGGTGCCCTGGGAACCGTGGGCACCAAGCTGGGCGCTGCTGGAATCAACATCGTGGCTGCCGCCCTGACCCAGGGCAAGGAAGCCTCCGATGCTGTGCTCATCCTGCGCGTCGAACGTGAGGTGCCGGAGGAGCTGGTCGAGGACATCAACGCGGCGCTGGGTGCTACCTGCCGCCAGCTCGACTTGGACGCATAGCGCACAGGCTAAGCTTTTCGCAACAGCCCCGTGAAGGAACCAACGTGGTTCTTCACGGGGGTTTCTCCGTCGCCGAAGTGTGGAGAGTGGTACGCTCACATGTATCCAATATGTGAGAAAGGAATCCCACAAAATGAAACTAGCAGTGATTGGTGGCGACGGCATTGGTCCTGAGGTAACCGCGGAGGCATTGAAGGTCCTGCGCGCGGTTCGCCAGGATATCGAGGTCACTGACTATGACCTCGGTGCTAGGCGCTACCTGCGCAACGGGGAGCTGCTTACCGACGCCGACCTGGCATCCCTGCGCGAGCACGACGCCATCCTGCTCGGTGCGATTGGCGCACCCGGTGAGGTTCCGCCTGGTGTCTTGGAGCGCGGCCTGCTGCTGAAGATGCGTTTCGCCCTCGACCATCACGTTAACCTGCGCCCCTCCAAGCTGTACCCAACGTCCACCTCGCCGCTGGCGAACCCGGGTGATATTGATTTCGTCGTCGTGCGCGAAGGCACCGAAGGTCTGTACTGCGGTAACGGCGGCACGCTGCGCGAGGGAACCGAACACGAGGTGGCCTCAGAGGTTTCGCAGAACACGCGCTTCGGCGTTGAACGCGTGGTGCGTGATGCCTTCCAGCGCGCAATGGGCCGCCGCAAGCACGTGACTTTGGTGCACAAGACCAATGTCCTTGTTAATGCCGGCGGACTCTGGCAGCGTACGGTGGACGAGGTGGCGCAGGAATTCCCTGAGGTTAGCGTGGACTACAACCACATCGATGCCGCAACCATCTACATGGTCACCGACCCTGCGCGCTATGACGTCATCGTTACTGACAACCTCTTTGGTGACATCCTGACTGACTTGGCGGGCGCGGTCACCGGAGGTATCGGCTTGGCCGCCTCCGGAAATATTGATGCCTCCGGGGCTAATCCCTCCATGTTTGAGCCGGTCCACGGTTCTGCACCGGACATTGCGGGCAAGGGGATTGCGGATCCCACCGCGGCGATCTTGTCCGCGGCGATGCTGCTGCGCCACCTCGGAGACGAGGACAACGCCGTGCGCATCGAAGAGGCCGTGGCGGCCGATGTTTCCGCCCGCGGAGGAGCACAGGCGCATACCCCTGAAATTGGTGATCGAATCGCCGCCGCGCTCAGTGCCTAGCGCTGTATGGTTGGCGCATGAGCGTCGAAATAGACGAGGTCACTAGCTTCCTCGCCCAGCATGAGCCTTTCTCCCGTCTGCCGGAGGAAGAGCTCACCGCCCTGTCCTCACAGCTGAGCATGATCTACCTGCGCCGCGGGGATATTCCCATAAAGATGGGGGAAGAGAATGCTCATCTCCACATCATCCGCACCGGTGCGATTGATGTGGTGGGAGAGGAAGGCGTGTTACTGGACCGCCGCGAATCTGGCCTTACCTTTGGCTACTCCACACTGCAGGGAGAGCCGGTCTCTGCCTATGAGATGGTCGCGGTGGAAGACAGCCTTGTCTTCACCCTCCCGCAGGAGGCCTTTAGCCAACTCGCGGAGCGCAACCCTGACATCGCGCGTTTCTTTTCAGCGCAGTCCCGCCAGATCCGAGCAGCAGCGCGGGAGCTCACCGAATCCGCACCAACAGACGTGCTCCGCACGCCGCTGAGGGAGCTCATTCGGACTGACGTGTTGACGACGCCAGCCGCAACTACCATCCGCGAAGCTGCTCTGCTGATGACAGAGCATGGCGTTTCTTCGTTACTCGTCGTGAAAGCGGGCCCGGAGTCAGACAAGCGTCTCACCGGAATCCTTACCGACCGCGATTTGCGAACCCGGGTGCTCGCCGCCCAGCGCGACCCTGCCGAGCCGGTAGGGGAGATCATGACGCCGCAGCCCCTCACAGTATCGGCAGATGCCCCGGCCATGGAAGCCCTGCTGCACATGGCCGAGCGCCGAATCCACCATTTGCCGGTGGTCAAAGAAGGCACCCTGCAGGGGATAGTGACACAGTCGGACGTTACCCGGCTGCTGCACAATGATCCGGTCTACCTCGCTGCGGATCTTTCACGGCGCTCCAGTGTTGCAGAGCTGAATGGTGCCTTCAATGAGGCCACGCGCCTAGCCGGGCTCTTCGTGGAACGCGGCTCCACACCGGCGGAAGCCTCGAGCCTGGTCACGCTTGCCGCCGATGCTATGGCACGACGCTTGTGCACGCTGGCGGAGGAGGAGCTCGGTCCTCCGCCTGTGGAGTATGCCTTCGTGGCCGTGGGCTCGCAGGGAAGGCGAGAGATGGCGCTGGCCTCGGACCAGGATAATGCGCTTGTCCTCGCGGATGATTTCGATGCCGCTGCGCATGGGGAGTACTTTGCGCGGCTTAGTTCCTTTGTGTGCCAGGGCTTAGCCGACGCCGGGCAGATCCTGTGCCCTGGGGACATGATGGCCATGACCAATCAGTGGCGGATGACGCGCTCCCAATGGATCGATACCTTCCGTCGGTGGATTCGAGACCCTCAACCGGAGGCGCTGCTCAACGCGCAAATCTTCTTCGACTTCCGGGTTCTCTATGGAAGCGAGGCGCTGGGCCGGGAAGTTCACACTGCGGCCGTGGAAATGGGACAAGGGGCAACGCGCTTGCACGCCCACCTAGCTAGCTTGGCCGCGCGCCGTGAGCCACCGCTGACCTTCTTCCGGGGGCTTGTGGTGGAGCGCGATGGCGACTACGCAAACACCCTCGATATCAAAAAGGGCGGAACAGCGGGCATCGTGCAGATGGCCCGTCTCTTCGCCCTGGCCTCCGGTTCCACCGTGGTGGACACGCGCCAACGGCTCAGGGAAGCAGCGGGTAGTACGGTGAGCCGACAGGGCGCACAGGAGCTTCTCGACGCCTTCGACTACCTGCGTTCCCTGTCCTTCCAGCATCAAGCCCGCCAGCTGCGGGAGGGCCAGCAGCCGGATTATCACATCGACCCCAAGGGCCTCGGCCGCATGGAGCGAGAGCACCTGCGCGATGCTTTCCGTGCCATCAAGTCGATGCAGAATGCGTTGGCCACGAAGTATCCGGTGAGGAATATCTAGATGTGGAGCCCCTGGAGACGGCGTGCGGATTGGGGCGCGCCAGGACGAGGCACCCCGCTCGATGAACTGGATTTGCTTGCCGTAGACATGGAGACCACGAGCCTAGACCCGCGAAAAGGAAAGATTGTCTCCATTGGCTGGGTGCCGGTTAACGGGGGAGTCATCGACTTATCTGGTGCCGGCTATACCGTGGTGCGCGGCGCGCAGGTGGCCGAGGATGCACATGTCCACCTGCTGACGCAGGAGGTCATTGATGCCGGCGAGGAGCTAAGTATCGCGGTGACGCAATTGCGCCAAGCTCTGCAGGGACGCGCACTACTCGCGCATTTCGCGGCCTTGGAGGTGGGGTTTATTGAAGCTGCCTCCCGTGAGGTCTTTGGGGAGCGCCCGCGACTGAGCGTGGTTGATACCTTTGCGCTCGAGCGGCGCCACATGGAGCGCATGGGAACCTACCCGCGCGGAGAAGATTTGCGCCTGCCCCGCGTGCGCGCGCGTTATGGTCTACCGCGTTATGGAAGCCACAATGCGCTCAGTGATGCCTTGGCCTGTGCTGAGTTATACCTTGCGCAGCGGGGACACACACGAGCGGTGACCTTAGGGGACGTCGCCCAGCGCTAGGCCTGTGCGAAGGTGCTCGCCGCGGAACTTGATGCCAGTAGAAGCATTGCAATCTTTGCAACCTTTACTCAAGACCCCTGATCGCGAGTTAAAAATCCTTGCGAGTAGTATGGCCGTTATGCGTTTAGGACGAATTGCTCACACCGAAGGTATCTGTTTCGCCATCATTGATGGCCCCGCCGACGCCCCGCTTGACCAGCTGGTGGCGAAGGAAATTTCCGGCACACCGTTTACCCCACCGGAGCCGACTGGCCGTGAGTGGCCGCTGAGTGAAGTACGCCTGCTGGCGCCGACCCTGCCCACCAAGGTCGTAGCTCTGGGCCGCAACTACGCCGACCACGTGGCGGAAGTCTTCAAGGAATCCGCGGAGCACCTGCCGCCGACGATCTTTATCAAGCCCTCCACCTCGGTCATCGGCCCCGGTGCACCCATCAAGATTCCGGAGTTCGCTACCAACGTTGAGTTCGAGGGCGAGCTCGCCGTGGTGATCTCCAAGGTGTCAAAGAATATTGATCCAGCGAAGTGGCGCGATCACGTCGTCGGCTACACGATCTGTAACGATGTTTCTTCGCGTGACCTGCAGTTCCAGGATGGCCAGTGGGCACGTGCGAAGGGCATCGATACCTTCTGCCCGCTGGGCCCGTGGATTGAGACGGACTTGGACTGCATCAATCTCGATAATCAGAAGATTAACGCCTACCTCACCCACGAGGGCAAGCGAGAGCAGAAGCAGGATTCCAATACGGATCAGATGATTGTGAAGATGGGTGACATCATCGCTGAGATCTCGCAGTCCTACACGCTGCTGCCGGGTGATGTCATCACGACGGGTTCCCCGGCTGGCACGGCGCCGATGGTGCCGGGCGATACCATCGAAGTTGAGATCCCCGGCGTGGGTAGCCTGAAGAACCCGATCGAGCGAGCCTAAAAGCTGCTTTAGAGGTTGAGCGCGCGCAAAATGGTGCGCAGCTTAGCCGTGGTTTCCTGAAGCTCGGCCGTCGGGTCGGAATCCACGACGATTCCTCCGCCAGCCCACGCGCGGGCGGAGAGGCCATCGCCGGCCACCTCGGCGCAGCGGATGGCTACCATGTATTCGCCGTCGCCGGAATCATCGCACCAGCCGACCGCGCCGGCGTAGAAGCCGCGGTCGGTTTCAGCGGTTTCGATCAGCGCTTGTGCGGCCTCAGTGGGGGTGCCACAAATAGCAGGGGTGGGGTAGACCAGCTCGGCCAACTCGAGGGCAGTAATGCTCGAATCCTTAAGGGTTCCCGCGATCGGCGTTCCCAGATGCCACATCTCATTGGTGGAGGTCAGCTGCGGAGACGTGGGGGCATCGAGAGTCTCGCACAGAGGCTGCAGAATCCGGCGGATATGGTCCACCACGAAGGCGTGTTCGCGCAGGTCCTTTGCCGAGTTGTGGAGGTCTTGGCCCGCTTTGATATCGCGTGCCTTATCAGCCTGGCGGGGTGCGGATCCGGCTAGGGGGAAAGCTGTAACCGTTGATCCCTGCTTCTTGACCAGTACTTCTGGGGAGGATCCGACGAACATTGCGCCAGGGCGTCCAGCCGGAGTGAGGTCGGCGATAAAGCCATCGCGGTGGGAAGATAAATCAATGAGCCGCGCGGCGACGAGGAGCGGATCCACAGGGGCATTGAACTCGATGTCGACGGCGCGTGCAAGCACCACCTTATCCAGTTTGGAGGCCTCGATCGTGGCAATGGCCGCCTCGATGCGGCGCAGGTGCTCCTCCGGCTCTGGGTCAAACCCAGTCACGCGCGCGTTGAGCGTACCGCTGCGGTAATAGGCGTGTGGTTCGAGTGGCCCGTCCTCGCGGATGATGCTGCGCGGCACGGTCAGTGCCGCTGGGTCACCCTTGTGGAAGGGCAGCGCGCCGACAACCATGGGTGCCGTGCCGGCACGCAGAGCAGCTACGGCAGCGTCAACATCGCTGAAGGTGGCCACTGATCCTTGGGTACGCACAGACCCCGTCGCGCGGGACAGGAGGAAGTCAGGGGCGGTAGAGGGTCTGTTTTCACACATAAGGAATAACTCTAGTTGTTTGCTGCGCTAGTGCCGAAACCAGATCCCCCTCCTTACAGGCTGTGCGCATGGCGGTAGTGCTAGTCGCGCTTGCGCGGGCGGAAGAATTGCACGGCAATGAAAAGCCCAATTCCTAGCAGCAGGGCCAGCGAACCCATGCCCGCCAGAAAGCCCGCCCAGAAGCCCACCATCGGGGCTCCATAGCTCGTAGCCTGGATGTTTCCGCCGTCAGCATACTGTTCTGGCGCGTCAGATGCCGGGCGTTGTGCCGCTGCTTCTTTCCTGGCATTCCTTTCGCGGTTGGACGCGGCGCTGCGCGTCGAGTCCTTGGCGTCGGCGGACGACGTGCTGCGCGAGGACCCACGCTGTGCCGAATCTCTCGGTTCTTGTGCAGTGTGGGCTGTAGCGTTGGGGGCCGGGTTGCGGCCTTGCGCGGTCGCAGAGCTGGGAGCGCTTGGCTCTTTCGACCCTGTTTCTTTCTGTGGTTTCGTGTCCTTCCGCGCGCTGGCCCGTGTGGAGCGCTCTGAGTTCTTTTCCTCCTTCGCATTCTTCGCATCGGAGGGTTTCCCGCCGTTGAAGAAGGTATCGGCCTCTTTGAAGGTCTTGTCCATCGTCTTATCTAACTGCGCAATGGACTTGGAAGTGTCATTAATGTCCTTGGCCAGCTGCTGAGGGCGGTTTTTCGGGCTTCCCGAGCCACCGCTGCCACCTTCGCCCGAGCCCCACTCCAGCTGGCAAAGCTCAGAGGTGTCCGCGCCACCTACCAAGAAAGGCACATCAATAGAGTGCTCGGAGCCATCGTTGAGGGTGAAGGTAAAAGTGGCAGCATAGGCGCCCGGCTCGCTAAAGATGATCCCGGTGTGACTGTGGAAATGATCAGGATAGTCCCACGTGATATCCGGGTTCTCGGAGTCAAAAAGCACGGTCGGGTCAGCACCCACGGAGTTCTGGAAGCCCACCATACGTCCGCCTTCCGGGCCGCTGTGTAGCGTTAAGGATAAAGTGGCATCGGCCGCAGTGGCCTCGTCGAGGGAGCTGGTGTTGAACCCCACCCAGGGGATATTCGGATCTTGGGTTTGGGGGATTTGCCAACCACTCGATGGAATATCGCTGCCCGCTGATTCATCGAAAGCGGCGTTGCTGCCTACTTCTACGTAGAACTCCCCAGAGGCATAGTCCTCACCGGATTCATCATCGCGGGCTATAAAGGACAGGTCCCCGGAGTCACCGACCAAAGCGAGGTCTTGGTGTCCGCGGCTGAAGGCGTGGAGGGAGTCAGCATCACAGGAAGTGTCGCTCGCTTGCTCGGCCGCGAGGGCGGGCGGTGCAGCGTGAACGAGCATCGGGGAGCTCAGCGCTAGAGCAGCGGTTGCGGTCAAGGCGAGGGGACGGTAGATCATGCGTGTCATTGGGAGAATGTTCATGCGGACAAGGTCTCCTTTGGGGTGTGTGATGTCGAGGCGGATGCGGAAGCGCGGCGGGAGTGCATGAGAGGGGAGAGCACCCATGCCACGAGGAAACAGGCGGTAAGGAGTAGAACGATGGTGGCACCGGCGGGAAGGTCAATGGCCCATGCCAGGTAGATTCCGAAGAAGCTACCCAAGGAGCCGATCGCCGCGGCTGCGAACATCATCGAGCCCAGCGAGTCACAGAGCAGGCGGGCGGTCGCGGCTGGGGTGATAAGCAGCGCGAGGACGAGGACGTTGCCGATGGTGCCTACGGAGATAACCACTGCGCCCGTAACACAGAGGTAGAGCACGATGTCCAGAGCAAAGACAGGAAGACCCATTGCGCGGGCGGTTTCCTTGTCCAAGCAGGTGGCGGTGAGCTGGGGGCCAAGGAGAAGAACCGTGGCCACGATGAGCACCGTGACGGTGAACGCGGTGTAGAGGTCCGCGCGGGAGACACCCGTGAGCGAGCCAAAGAGAAAGCTGGTGAGCGAGGCTGTATAGCCGTCTACTCGGGAGATGATCACCATGCCGAGGGCGAAGGCGGCGGCAAAGAAGATTCCGATGACGGAATCCTCGCGCACGGTGCGCCGCTGGGAGAAGCATGCGATGAGCACCGCGACGGTGCAGCCCGCCACGGCGCCGCCCAGCAAGACTGAGCCTTGGAGCACGAAGGCAATGGCCAGCCCCGGGAAGACCGCGTGGGAAACAGCATCACCGATGAAAGACATGCCGCGCAGCACGACATAGCATCCCACCACGCCGCACACGATGGCAGCGAGGATAGAAATTCCCACCGCACGCGCCAGGAAGTCCAAGTGTGGGTTGGTGAGATCCTGGAAGAATTCGATGAGTGAAATGTCGATCATGCTGCCACCCCAATCGCAGAAAGCAGCGGAGAAGAAGCTGCGACCCCGAACGTGTCGCTCCAGGGCTGCGAGGTCATGCGCAGCGTTTCCGCTGGACCATCCGCGATGATTCCCCGGTTAAACAGCACGAGCCGCGAGCAAGAATGCGCGGCCTCCGAGAGGTTGTGCGTGGACATGACAACGCTGGTGCCATCGGCGGTGAGTTTGTCAAAGAGAAGTAGGAGCTCTTCAGTGTTGGGGGCGTCGAGGCCGGTAAATGGTTCGTCGAGAAGCAGTACCTCAGGCTCGCAGGCTAAGGCCCGGGCGATGAGTACACGCTGACGTTGGCCACCGGACAACTGCGCGATGGGGCGTCGTGCGAATTCCTCCAAGTTGGTGAGCTCGATGGCCCGGCGGGCGGCCTGTTTATCAGCACGTCCCGGACGACGGAACCAACCCACAAGTCCGGTGCGTCCGCTCAGCACAGCGTTGGACACGCTGATGGGGAAGTCCCATTCCACGTCGTGGCGCTGCGGGACATACCCCAGCGAGGTGCCCACGTCGATGGTCCCAGTGAAGGGGACGAGACCCAAGATGGCGCGCATCAGCGTGGTTTTGCCCGCGCCGTTGGGGCCGAGGAGCCCGATGAACTCGCCGGGGTGAACGGACAGGTTAGCGGCGTCGATGACCCTGCGGCCGGAGAGCGAAACGGACAGGTCCTTGGCTGCAATGAGGGGGCTAGTCACGCTGGCCGCCCTTCGCACGCACGACGGCGATAATGGCACCGATAAGAACGAGGACGCCCACGCCGGCCAGCGCCCAGATCCATACCGGCACGGATGCCGAGGGAGAACTTGGATCGGTAGAGGATTCAGCGTTCGGATCCCATTCTGTTGCCTGAGCTTGTGCGACATCCGTTTCATCACCTACAGCAAAGGTCAACGTAGCCTCGGCGGCTACCTCGCTGCCGGCGCTTTCGCCCGCGCCTTCGCCGCTCATGCGGACCCGCACCTGGTGGATGCCGGGCTCAGTGAACACCCAATTGGCGTGGGTATGCGTGCCCAAGTCGACCCAGAAGCCTTCTGAGTCCCCGGTGGCGGTGGACCATAGCAACTGTGGTTCCTCGAAGCCGCCGTTCTGCAAGAAGAGGGAGAATTCACCTGGTCCTTGGTGCCCGAGGAACTCCATAGTGACTCCTCTCTCAACGTTCGCTTCTAGAGAGGGGGCCTGGGTATTCCAACCTAGCCACGGCACATCAGCCTGCTCCGTTTGTGGAACGACCCAAACCTGCGAACCAGGCTCGGCGCCGACGAAGGAGAAAGCCTTGTCCTCAGGCAGGGTTAGCAGGGCGTTGTCGCCCACCTGGAAGACCACATCGTCGGGTTGACGCCACACGGGTGTTTCGGCCGAATCATCACGGGCGAGGAACTCTGCGTGGCCTTCATTAAGCAGCAAGCCCAAGTCGACGTGGCCGTGATCGATGGCGGCAGCAGTTCCTGGTGACGCGACCTCTTCGTCGGAGCTGACAACTTGAGCCAGATCCCCGGCCCAGGCGGCGGAGGGCGCGAAGGCCAGCGCTGCGGCGCTCAGTGCTGCCGCAAGCGGCATAGTGAAAGTTCGGATGGTGCGATTAGACATGAGATTCCTTTGTTGTGCTGCCAAGGCAGCGGTTGAGTGAGTGTGCATTGAAACGCATTAGATCGAGATACGTCGGTACGGCGTCATCGAGGGTGTCACCGTAAATGGGGCACACCGCCACCCCGAGGGAATCGGCGGCCTCCCTAATGACGTCTGCACTGGCTTGTTGGGTCGGTTCCACGAACACCGCGGGAAGCTGGAGGTTTTCCAAGGTGCGGCGCAGCGCGATGACATCGCGCGGCGAGGGTTCGATGGCCGGGTTGGGGCTAACGAAACCCGCGATATCAATGCCGTAGCCTTGCTCCAGGTAGGCGTATCCGTGGTGGGGTGTGACGAGGTGGCGGTTGTGCTCAGGAATGGCAGAGATGAGCTGACGAACCTCTGCATCGACGGCTCGCAGTTGTGCGATGTAGTCCTGTGCGCGGGCACGGTAGTCCGTGCCGTGCGAGGGATCCGTTTGCGCAAGTTGCTCAGCGATAACCTCGGTAAAGCTGATGACATTGGCGGCGTTATGCCACAGATGTGGGTCTACTTCGCCGTGAATGTGCTTGCCCAAGACAGCTTGGGGCAGGAGATAGGTCTCATCCCCGGGCCGGCCCAAGAAACGGTAGGAGGGATCCGGCGGTATCTGTTGGAGAGCGGAATTCGGGATGCTGAGCACCGTGGTGTTCGGATCAAAACGCTCGCCTTGATCCTCCAAGTCGAGTTTTCCTGTAGCCATGTCCGCGGTGATATCGACGTGACCTGCATCGAGCGCGTGCATCCCCTCAGGTGCGCTTACGCCCACCGCCACTGTGAACTCCTGTGGCGAACTATCTGTTGCACCGAAGCTCAGCCGGTAAATTCCGGGCTTGTTGAAAGCCCAGGAGACGTGCGTGTGAGCATTAGCCGGCAGCGTCGTGGAATCGTTGTGCTGGTCAATCCCGTCAGCGCTGTTAAAGAGCGGCTCAGGTGTACCGAATGTAGAGACTACGTAGGCCGCGACATCGCCGGGGCCTTCCACATCGAGCAGACGCATGTCGACGCTCGTGGTACCTGGGGCTGCGTTGCGCACACGCAATCCCAGCCATACCGCATCGAGGGCAACGTTTTCTACCAAGGGGACGAGCTTCGCGCCGTGGGTGGATGCTTGGTCCGCCACTTCAGTGACGGGCACATCCGATGACTCCCGCAAGGACTTCAGCAGGTTTTGCGGCTCGAGGAGAAAACCATTGGACAGCAATACGTCGGCGTTAGCGATATCGCGCACCGAGCGCAGGCTCGGCTCAAAGGTATGTGGATCCTTTCCCGCAGGAATCAGCGTGGTCACTGTGGCATCCTCACCTGCTACGTGCTTGGCGACGTCCCCCAGTATCGGCGTCGTCGCCACCACCTTCACCTTCCCATCGTCTCCGCTGGCGGAGCTCGCGCAGCCACTCACCATGGACGCGCCGAGAAAGATGGCGGAAAGAAGCACGGTGTACTGCGTCCGAGTGCGAACCTTCCGTGGCATTAGTCGCGGCCCTTCATGAGCGCGAGGCGCGCCAGCGCCAACCCCAGCACAAGCATGCCCAGGCCGAGGATTCCGATGCCCCACGGCAGCAGGTTTTGCCCGCTGTCGTAGTAGCCGGCCGCAGCTACGGTGTCCACATTCTCCCCGTCCGCGGCTTCGGCGGATCGGTGAGAAGGCTTGCGCTCCTTCCTATCTCCGCGCTCTTTACGCTCCTTGCTGCTTGCCTGTTGCTTCGCGTTCCTGGTTCCGCCTGCGGATGCCGCACGGCGGGTACCGCCTCCAGCGTTTCCACCTCCCGGGTGTGTTCCGGAGGAAGAGGATGCCGGTTGCTCAGGGGAGGCGTCGCTCAGCTCTGCCTCGTGGTTGTCTTCGGTACCGTCATCCCCATGATCGGTGCTGGTTTCCCCGTCCCCGGACTCCTGGGGTGCTGAGTCACCATCACCGACATCCCAGGTATAGGTGACCTGATTACTCGTATCGCCGTTGGATTCCGCTTGGACAGTCATGGTGTAGATACCAGGTTCACTAAAAGCCCAGTTAACGTGGCGATGCGCCGGGTACGCCTGGTTGATGACGTCACCAGAAACGAGATCGAGCTCACCGGCATCGGTGACCGGTTGGATATCGCCGAAGCCAGCCGTTTCGAAGATAAAGATGTCACCAGGCCCAGTGACCTCGACGAATTCGAAGTTAACGTCTTTGTAGCCAGCAGATTGTGCCGCTTGGGTATCCCAACCCGGCCAGAGCAGCGAGCTGTCTTGGGTTTGGGGGAGGTAATACGTGGGTATACCAATGCCGTCGATGCGCTCGGTCGCCTCGCTCCATGCTTCTTCTGCGACTTTGAGGATGACATCGTTGCCGGGCCGGAGAACACCACTGCCGGTGACATCCTCCTTCATCGACAAGGTCAGTTCACCGCCCGGCGCGGAGACATAAAAGGCATCGACATGTCCGGAATCGATGAGCTCGCTGTCGGCGCGGGCTGGCGCAGGATAGCCAAGGACGGCCACAAGCATCGCCACGGCAACGGTGAACGTGAACACGGCGGCGCTGGTTTTCTGCAGTGCACTGCTCTGGCGCAAGTTCAAGCGCTGAGCAGCGGGTGGTGTGGAGTGCAATCCAGTGTGTCCTTTCTAGCGGGGAAGAAGGCCATTGAACCGCGCCGCAATCTGGTCACGGTGATCGTTGTAGAAGTTGAGGAAGCCTTGGAAGATGATGGCCAAGACAACTGGGAGTACCAGGCCCCACAGACCCTCGAGCTTGGGCATAGAGGATGTCTTGTCTTTCTGGCCACCAGGCTGGTTAGCGTCTGGCTTCTTATCGCCTGGTTTATCTCCGGGCTTCTCGTCACCTGGATTCGGGGTGTCTTCGCCTTCGTTTCCGTCCTTCGAGTTCGCACAGTCTTTGATTGCGGCATCGCCCGCTGCGACGGTGAGCGTTTGGGGAGCAGAGGAGATGCCCTTGCCCTCTGTGGTGGTGGCCGAATAGGTGACCTCAAGCTTGTACGTGCCTGGCTTGGTAAACGCCCAATTGGTGTGGGTGTGCGAAGCAAAAGTGGTCTCGATGGAGTAGTCACCCTCGGCGGAATTGATCAGCGGGGTGAAAACCTTGCCCAAGCCTTCGGCAGTGAAAAGGCCTACCTGCGCACCCTCTGGCATCTCCACGGGCTTGATGTTGAGCGTGACTTTGCCGTCTTTATAGTCCTTGTAGTTGAGGGCCTGGGTGTTATATCCCGGCCAGATGATGCTCTGCTCCTGGGTCTGTGGGAGGAGGAAGAACTTTTCCGTGCCTAGGTAATCGAAGTCCTTGCCCTTCAGCGCGGCGGGGCGGGAGCGCAGGGCGTTGTCGTGCACCGCGAGGACCACGTCATCGAGCGGACGCTCGACGGCCTTCTTGTCCACGAGGGCCGTTTCATCCTTCAAGCGGGTGAGGAACTCATCACCCTCACGGGTGACCGCAATGTCGACGTGGCCGCGGTCAAGTACCACCTTGTCAGCACAGGTACCAGTGTGTTCTCCTGCGTCCGGTTTCGGGCTGTTATCCGGGGCTGGCGCAGGAGCCTGAGCCCCAGCGCCGAGTTTGCCCGCTCCCTCGTACTTTTGCCCGAAGGCGAAATTGTCGGTCAGCGTGATGCTGCCGGACTCTTGCGTGATGCTCGGGTGCGGAAGGATATCGAGGCGCACGGTATTGCCGTTGAAGTTTGCATCGGCGGCGACGACAAATTCCGCGCGGCCGCGGGTGATCGTGCCGTCGAAATCGATGTCGGGAAGCGAACTTCCCTTGCTAAAGAAGCCGCCGTGCACGTAGCCTTCCAGGTTCTTATCGGCTGCCTCCAGGATGATGCGGGTGGCGTCTTCGCCCTCCGGAACAGCGCGCGCGGACAGCCCCGTGTCAGATAGCGAAACCTCTTCTCCGGAGAAGAGCTGGCGGGGGTTAGTGGTTTCGGTCCAGGAGTCCGCAGACGTCTTCGAGGTGGTGGAAAGCTCTGCGTTTGCAGAGTAGGCGAGCTCCTCGCTCACCCAGCGCGGGCTGCCGTCCTCCGGGGTGTACACAGCTTGGATTGTTGAAGCCTCAGGCCCTAAGAATTCATCGAAGTGTGCCTTGCCATCTTTCACGGCTAGATCGGTGAGGAAGTAGCCGTCGATCAGCAGTGTCAGAGTGCCGTCGCTGCCGCCAGCGAAATCGATGGAGGAAAGGCGCTCATCCCCATCCTTGTCCCCGGATTTCTTGGGCGTGATGCTCAGGTGGTAGTTCTTCTGGCTGGCATCGCCGGAGGAGGCCTGGTCAAAGCGCTCTTTGAGGGAAGGCGTTTTTTCATCAACGGGCCGCTGTCCGCCGACTTGGATCGACGTGGTCGTGGGCTGGGAGGTAATCAATGAACCATCCTTGCCCCGCGCGCTCGTTTGATAGGTGAGCTCATAGCGTCCAGGTTTAGAAAATACGGTGTAGTTGTGGGTATGCGTGCCGCTGGTCAGCCATGCGGAATGTGGAGCGCCATCGGTGGTTCCAAAGAAACGCTGCAGTCCGCCGGGTCCGGGGTAGTAGCCAAACATCTCGACATCGCCGGGTCCGTCAACGCTTAAGAGGTCCAGGGAAGCAATGTTGTCGCGGAAGTCGTCAACAGGCAGCTCTGTGTCGGCGCCGAAGCCCATCCACACCGGGTCCAGGCTGCCTTGGACACTGGCAGGCGCCATGTAATACGTTTCACCCGGCTTTCCCACAAAAGCGAGCGCAGGGTCCTGAGGCACGGTGAACTGGTATTGGTTGGTGCCGTTCTGGTTCCAGCCTTTGCCTACCCAGGTGACGGTATCGGCTAGGTCGTGGTTGGACTGTGCAGAATGGCTCTTGAGGTTGAGAGCATTGCCCTCCCAGAAAGCCTTGGGAGAATCAATATGTGTCTGAGTGGCTACGTGTTTGCCGTCGTCGGGACCAGCGACGGCGGTAGCGGGGGAGAAGAGAAGCGTGGCGCAGGTTAAAAGCGCCACATAGCGAGTTCGAGCCACAGTCTGGGACCTTTCTTCAGTTCTTTGGCGAGAATTTCACTATAGGTAATGGAATTCAGTCCCGTTAAGCTTGCGCAGAAAGCCCAGTTCACGCTTAGTGGAAAAGGGGTTCAATTACCCCCAAGTGGGGCGGCCAGTGCAGTGGGGAGGCGCTGAACTACGATGGGGGACATGACTAAACCGACATCCGACGTCCGCGTCCGTTTCTGCCCTTCGCCTACCGGCACGCCCCACGTGGGCATGGTCCGCACGGCTCTGTTCAACTGGGCCTATGCCCGTCACACTGGCGGTACGCTCATCTTCCGCATCGAGGACACCGATGCTGCCCGTGACTCTGAGGAGTCCTACCAGGCCATCATCGACTCCCTGAACTGGCTCGGGTTGGGCTGGGATGAAGGTGTTAACGTCGGTGGCCCGGATGAGCCTTACCGTCAGTCGCAGCGCATGGATATCTACGCAGATGTCCTGCAGAAGCTCAAGGATGGCGGCTATGTCTATCCGGCCTATTCCACCAACGAAGAGGTTCAGGAGCGCCATAAGGCGGCCGGCCGCGACCCGCAGCTGGGCTACGACAATTTCGACCGCGACCTCACTCAAGAGCAGATCGATGCCTTTGAGGCAGAGGGGCGCAAGCCGGTCTGGCGCCTGCGCATGCCGGATAAGGATTGGTCGTGGACCGACTTGGTACGCGGCGAGATGACCTTCAAATCGGAGACCCAGCCGGATTACGTCGTGGCGCGCTCGAACGGTGCGCCGCTCTACACGCTGGTTAACCCGGTTGACGATGCCCTCATGGGAGTTACCCACGTCCTGCGCGGTGAAGACCTACTGTCCTCCACGCCGCGTCAGCTCGCCCTCTATGAGGCGCTCGTGGAGCTTGGTATTGCCAAGCAGACTCCCGAGTTTGGGCACCTGCCCTTCGTGATGGGTGAAGGCAATAAGAAACTGTCCAAGCGTGACCCACAGTCCAACCTGTTCAACCACCGCGACAACGGCATTATCCCGGAGGGCATGCTCAACTACCTGTCGCTTTTGGGTTGGTCCCTGTCTGCCGACCAGGACATCTTCTCCGTTGACGAGCTCATCGCCAACTTCGACGTTCACGACGTGTTGGGTAACCCAGCTCGCTTCGACCAGAAGAAGCTCGAGGCCATTAATGCCGACCACATCCGTCTGCTGGAGCCAGCAGACTTTGCGCAGCGCCTGCGCGACTACCTGACTGAGTACACCGACTTCCCGGCCGACTATCCGGAAGAGAAGTTCGCTTTCGCTGCAGATCTGGTGCAGACCCGCATCAAGACGCTGTCTGACGCCTATGGGCTCATGTCCTTCCTCACCACGCCGGATGCCGAACTGGAACTGGATGAGAAGGCAGCACGCAAGAACCTCAAGGAAGAAGCAGTGCAGCCGCTGGAGGTTTCCATCGCCAAGCTGGAGGAGCTCGGGGAGTGGAAGGCGGAGGAGATTGAGAAGGTTCTCTCCGCCGCGCTTATCGACGACCTCGGCCTCAAACCACGCAAGGCTTACGGCGCCCTGCGTGTAGCAATCTCAGGTCAGCAGGTCTCCCCGCCGCTGTTTGAGTCCATGGAGCTGCTGGGCAAGGAGTCCACGGTGGCTCGCCTTAAGGCTGCGCGTGCTCTCACACCGTGGAGCGCTGAGTAGATCCATTAAGTAGTCTCACATGGCTGTCATTTCGGGGCGTTAGGGTTCATTCCTAACGCCCCGAAAAAATATCTTGACCTGGCGATTTGTGTGTATCGGTAGTGCTGGATATAGTAATAAACCGTTGCAGCGAGCAGCGAGGGGTTAAAGCCCCGAGCTAGTTCATAGCAATAATGGCCTATGGTGTAATTGGCAACACAACGGTTTCTGGTACCGTCATTCTAGGTTCGAGTCCTGGTAGGCCAGCAGTGATAGCGATGTAACGTGGCACTGCACGTTACAGTACGTCGTCACAGTTCTAAGCCCCGTTCGTCTAGCGGCCTAGGACGCCGGCCTCTCACGCCGGTAACACGGGTTCAAATCCCGTACGGGGTACCATTGTGTTCTTACACATACGAGTTAGTGACTTAATAGAGGTAGCCAGGTCTTCGGGCCTGGCTTTTCTGTTTCTGGGGGTAAGTCCACTCCTGTGACCAGGTTGGCTTAAGGGACATTTCGTGTGGATTTAGGAGCGTCCGGCCCAGCCTTTTCTTATGCCTAAGCTGGGGTTCCATTCGTTGTCGATGTGCGTGTCGTATGTGGCAGGTCGCCCGTCTGGGCGGCCGCGTCGTGTGAGCTCTTCTTTCGTCCAGGCCGCGTATGCCGCTTTCCCCATCGCGTCCGAAGTCTTGATGCCTGGCTAGCTCCAGTGTATGTACAGGGGCTTTGCTGCGGACGCCGCCATAGGAATTGACCTAACCGCACCAGCAGCAGCAGTCCCCCTATCACAGACCTAGGACTATCCAGTGTTGATTTCATCGATCGGGCTGTTGGAACCGATCCAAAATCAAGATCACCGCATTATCCCAGGCTGCCCCGGGAATCCGTATCGGTTTATCCACACGAAATGTCCCTTAAGCCGCCTTTTCTTATGCCTAAGCTGGGGTTCCATTCGTTGTCGATGTGGGTATCGAATGTGGCAGGTCGCCCGTCTGGGTGGCCGCGTCGTTTACGTTCTTCTTGTGCCCAGGCTGCGCGTGCGGCTTTTTCTCCTTGGCGTCCGAAGTCTTGTTGCTTGGCTAACTCCAGTGGCGCTACCGGGTCTTCGGTGTGGGTGAAAAGCCACCAGTCCATGGTGATGCGCTGATGCTCATCGAACATGCCACGATGATTGCCCGCTAAGTCTTTGAGCTGTTTGTTGATGCCGCCTTCCAGCAGGTTTGTGGTGGCTTTTAAGTCCTGGGTGAAACCTTCAGGCGGGTCAAGGAAGGTAAATAGTTGTCCTGTGTGGATGAGTTTTCTAGCCGCTTTAATGCTCGGCGGGCGTTGCGGTGGGTGTACCACCATTTCTGGTTGTCCGAAATCAGTAGTGGACCTTAGACCGCTGTCGCCGATAGATGGCCCCTGCGCCCGTTCGAGATGGTAGCTCGCGAGCCCCTTCTGCCGAGGCAATATCATCCACCAGCGTTCCCCACTTGAGAACATCAACAACCCAGTCCACGTAACCATCCATGTCCGAGGTGTTATTAATTGCGTGCATGCAGTGGAATATATCCGTGACCCCATGTGGGCGAGCAGAATCTGCGTCTATCGGAGTAGGTAGGCCATGCGGCTGTCGCGGGAGGTGCGAACATTTGAGCGAGCGGCAGATGAAATGGCCAGCATGAGCTGGAGTGCTGCAAGGTTTCACAAAACTGCTGGTCAGGGTATAATTGCACCATTAGCATTTGCCCGCTCCCTGTTTCGCGAACTTGTCGAGAAGTATGAGCGGAATGGTTAACGGGTACTGCTCGACATTAATGTCTGGCGCGGTCAGTAATGTCGGTATCATCTAGAAGATAAGCCACGCTCTGTGGAGGAGACGAACAGTATATGATTTTAAGAGCCCAAAGTAAGAAGTTAGCAGTCAAGCTGCCGAAGGTGGTGGCGTGGTAGTGGCTCTTAAGAAATCCGATCTTTATAGCTCCCTCTGGAAGAGTGCCGATGAGCTGCGTGGCGGCATGGATGCCAGTCAGTACAAGGATTACGTCCTGACACTGCTGTTCGTGAAGTATGTCTCGGATAAGGCGAAGAGCGATCCTTACAGCCTCATTGAAGTTCCGGAAGGCGGATCATTTGATGACCTGGTTGCGCTAAAGGGCGCGACGGACATCGGTGAGAAGATGAACATCGCCATCCGTCGACTGGCTGAAGCCAATGATCTTCAGGGCGTTATCAACAACGCCGACTTCGATGACCCGAACAAGCTGGGCGAAGGTAAGGCGATGCAGGATCGCCTGACGAACCTTGTCAGTATTTTTCAGGACGTCGATTTCACCGGTTCTCGTGCCGAGGGCGACGACCTGCTCGGTGATGCCTACGAATATCTGATGCGCCACTTCGCCACTGAGTCTGGCAAGAGCAAGGGTCAATTCTACACTCCGGCGGAGGTTTCTCGCATCATGGCTCAGGTGCTGGAGATCCCAAAAGATGCCCCTCGCTCGACGACTGTCTATGACCCGACGTGTGGGTCTGGATCGCTTTTGATTAAGGTGGCTGACGCCGCGCCTAATGGCCTGTCGATTTACGGACAGGAGAAAGACAACGCCACCTGGGCACTGTCGCGGATGAACATGATCTTGCACGGCAACGAGACGCATGACATCCGTCAGGGTGACACACTCTCGGATCCGAAATTCCTCAAGGGCGAACAGCTACAGACCTTTGACTACTTCGTAGCCAACCCGCCGTTCTCAGTGAAGACCTGGAAGAACGGTTTCGACAAGGAATACGATCGGTTCGAGGGCTTCTCCGAGCCACCAGAGAAGAACGGTGACTATGCCTTCTTGCTTCATATGGTGAAATCCCTGAAGTCTGATGGTCGGGGAGCGGTTATTCTTCCCCACGGCGTGCTTTTTCGTGGCAACACCGAGGCGCAGATCCGTGAGGAGCTGATCAGGCGTGGTCTAATTAAGGCGATTATTGGGCTGCCGGCCAACCTGTTTTATGGAACCGGCATCCCGGCCTGCATCATTGTCATCGACAAGAAGAGAGCCACCAACCGGACGGGCATCTTCATGATCGATGCCTCCAAGGGCTTCGAGAAAGACGGGCCGAAGAACCGTCTGCGTCCTCGGGATATGCGAAAGATCATCGACACCTATCTTGCCGGCAACGACGTCGAGCGCTTTGCCCGGATGGTGTCGTTGTCGGAAATCTCTGACGCTAAGAACAACTATAACCTCAACATCCCCCGCTACATTGACACGTCTGAACCTGAAGACATTCAGGACCTGGAGGCTCACCTTAAGGGCGGGATTCCGAACCGAGATCTGGATGCTCTGGGTGAATACTGGGATGCTTTCCCGAACCTACGTGACGAGCTATTCCGACCTCTCCGCGAGGGATATTCAGAGCTCACAGTGCAGCCTGATCAGGTCGCCAAGGTGATTGAGGAATCAGAGGATGTTAAGGCTTTTACCTCGACTGTTTCCAAGGCTGTTGAGGATTGGTGGGGTTCTCACGGATCTCAACTGGAAACGATTGACTCGCAGACCAGGCCGCAACAGCTGATTGAGGATCTTGGTGATGACTTGCTGGAGAAGTTCCGGGGCCGTCCGCTGATCAGCGAGTACAGCATGTACGAGCAGCTGATGAGCTACTGGAATGACACCATGCACGATGACGTCACACTCATCGTCGGGTCCGGCTGGGTTGATGCTGCTCAACCGCGTGAAGCTCGGATCACTGGCTATGACAACAAGAAGAAGCCGAAGTACGAGGCTGCTGACCTGGTCTTCGGCACGGGTGTCAAGGCCCAGCGTTGGGTAACTGACCTGATTTCACGGCACTGATCATCGATCGATATTTCGCCGAAGAGAAGGCCGAGCTTGATCGTCTTACTGCAGAGCAAGAGCGCAGCAGTCTGGAGTTACAGGAGTACATCGACGAGCACGCGGTCGAGGAAGGTCTGCTTTGGGAGGCTGTCAACGACGATGGCGGAGTGAAGTTGGGCGACGCGAGGAAGCGCCTCAGGGAAGCTAAAGCTGAGGGCGCAGAGGCTGAGAAGGTCTCCGCGCTCAATCATGCCGTGAAACTGTTTGCTGCTGAGACAGTGGCAAAGAAGGCCGCGAAAAACGCCGCCTTTGAAATCGATCAGCAGAGCTTTCAGGCCTACGAAGGTCTTCGAGATACGGATATACGGGTGCTAGTCATCGAGGATAAATGGGGTGATTCAATCCGGGAATCGTCAGATGTTGAAGTCGTAAAGACCATTCGGTCTCTCGCATTAAGGCTCAATACACTTGGTGAACGTTACTCCGAAACCCTTGAACAAATTATCGGCAAAACTGAAGAAGCTGATCGACGAGTTTGCGTTCATTTGCGGAACATGGGGGTCTTGTAATGGTTTCTTGTCATGAAGTTCAGAGGATTTCGGATTTTGCAGAAGTTAAGACTGGGCCCTTTGGCTCTGCTCTTCATCAGAAAGACTATAAAGCTACAGGGACCCCGATAGTCACAGTGGAACACCTCGGAGATAGAGGCATTATTCACCAAAATCTTCCTCTTGTGGGAACAGAAGACTTGAAGCGTCTTTCGACTTATAAGTGCCGTGAAGGAGACATCCTTTTCAGCAGGGTCGGGTCAATAGATAGAAACGCGATCGTCAAGGGAGAAGAAGATGGCTGGTTGTTTTCTGGGCGTCTTTTACGTGTGAGAGTGGACCAGGCAAAAGTAAACTCTGGATATCTCAGTCAAGTTTTTCATACTGAAAATTTCAAAGATAAGGTGCGGTCCGTAGCAGTAGGCCAAACCATGCCTTCTCTAAATACGCAGATTCTCGGCAGTTTGACTGTCGATTTGCCATCGCTTGATGAACAGAAGATTGTCGCAGGTAGGTTGAGTTCGGCTGATCAACTCATTGAAACTCTTGAACGCCTCATCTCAAAGAAGCAGGCAATCAAGCAGGGCATGATGCAGGAGCTGCTGACTGGTCGCAAACGCTTGCCGGGATTTACCAAACCTTGGAAGAATATATCAATTGCGAGACACTCCCATTTGAAGGCAAGAATTGGCTGGCACGGGCTCACGACCGGTGAATATCTCCAGTCGGGCAGCTATAAACTAGTCGGTGGCACTGATTTTAAGAATGCTAAAATAGACTGGAATTCAGCCGCTTTTGTGAGTAAATGGCGATTCGATCAAGATCGCAATATTCAACTTCAACCTGACGATGTCCTTATAACTAAGGACGGAACTATTGGTAAAGTTGCAATTGTTGATAATCTTCCTTTTCCGGCCACATTGAATAGTGGAGTTTTTGTAGTGCGACCGATCCGGGGAACCTACGAATCGAGGTTCTTGTATTGGCTGTTGCGTTCTTCAGTGTTCGAGAACTTCATTTCATCCCTAAGTGCGGGGTCAACCATTAATCATCTTTACCAAAAGGATCTAAATACTCTTACTTTAGATTTTCCAGAGGACTTTTCTGAACAGCGAGAGATTGCGAGTGTACTGGATGACGCTGACTCAGAGATCAGAGCCTTGGAGTCTCGCCTCGAATCAGCTCGCAATATAAAGCAGGGTATGATGCAGGAGCTACTCACTGGGAGAATCCGCCTTCCCGTAGGGGGCAAGCAAGATGAATATTGATTGGGCGCTAAAAGAGCTGCACACCTTCATCTATCTGACTGAGCGTGTTCCTCACCCAAGTCCTAGCGTCATAGGTAGCTTTCCGCGGGGGTCTAAAGCCGATATTGCTTCTCAGGCGCAAGTAGCCGAGAAGATTATGGATCGGGCTACTCCTGGTTGGCGCTCTGAGTTGACTGGGATTAAGCCGGGCACTTGGGATCGCCATTACGAGGCTGCAATCAGAGCTCAAGCACAGCTCCAACGGGCTGAAGAAGTCGCTCAGAATCTGGGAGAAAATGCTCCAGAGCTTTCTGCTGCGGAGCTGCACCCTTGGATCTGGGACGGAGCACAGTCGCTCTGGCAGTCAGGTCATTACCGTGAAGCCATCGGTGGTGCGATTCGCAAGCTGAATGCTGAGACGCAGAACAAGATCGGTCGTCGGGATGTTAGCGAAACAAATCTTTTCAAGCAGGCTTTCTCCACCGATCAGGCAAAGAAAGGAGCGTCTCGGCTACGACGAATGAAAGATGACGGCAGTGACACCTATAACTCGGTTCAGCGTGGCGCTATGACATTTGCTGAAGGGGTCTTTGCTGGTATTCGAAACCCTCTTAGCCATGAAGCTGATCAAGAACTTACGGAGCAAGAAGCTCTAGAGTATCTCGCCGCCCTTAGCGTTTTGGCACGCTGGGTGGACGAATCCACCGTGGAGGCATCATCATGAGTCTGGTCGGGCAGCGTGAGCGTGTCACGCAGAATCGCGTCGTGGACATCCTGTCGAGTCAGCTCGGGTATGAGTATGCCGGGGATTGGAAGGATCGGGCCAACTCCAACGTTGAAGAAGAGCTGTTGCGCCAGAATCTGCTGGCACGTGGCTACGAGGAGGACTTGGTTCGACGTGCCATCGAGCAGCTTCGCAAGGCTGCTTCGCTGCCGACTGGTGGATCGCTATACGACGTCAACCGCAAGGTCTACAGCTTGCTGCGCTACGGCGTGAAGGTAAAGCGCAGCGCTTCTGAAAACTTCGAGACCATCTGGATTATCGACTGGGACAACCCGGAGGCTAACCACTTCGTGGTGGCTGAAGAGGTTTCGATCAAGGGCAGAAACACCAAGCGTCCAGATGTCGTGCTCTACGTCAACGGCATCGCTCTCGGCGTCATCGAACTCAAGCGTTCCAAGGTCAGCATCGGTGACGGCATCCGACAGCACCTCGGCAACCAGAAGGCAGATTTCGTTCGCCCCTTCTTTACCACTGTTCAACTGCTTTTTGCCGGTAGTGATGTTGAGGGCCTACGTTACGGCGTGATTGAGACTCCGGAGAAGTACTGGCTGGAGTGGAAAGAGCCAAGCGTGGTTGAGAACCATCTCGACTGTGGATTGCTCCAGATGGCGAACAAACAGCGCTTCTTGGAGCTGATTCATGACTTCATCGTCTTCGACTCGGGTGTGAAGAAGACGGCCCGACATAACCAGTACTTCGGTGTTAAGGCTGCTCAGGAGCGTATTGCTCGTCGCGAGGGTGGCATTATTTGGCACACTCAGGGGTCAGGCAAGAGCTTGACGATGGTGTGGCTGGCGAAGTGGATCCGGGAGAACCAGCGCGAAGCGCGTGTCTTGGTGATCACCGACCGGACTGAGCTCGATGAGCAGATCGAGAAGGTCTTTGCCGGTGTTGACGAGACCATCGAGCGATCGACGTCTGGCGCCGGCATGATCGGCATGCTGGGCCGGAACCAGCCATGGCTGATGTGCTCACTGGTGCACAAGTTCCGGGGCGATGACGAGAAGGATCAGGGCGACACCGAGGATTTCGTGCGTCAGCTCAAGAAACCTCTCCTTGAAGGGTTCAGCCCCAAGGGCAATCTCTTCGTCTTTGTCGATGAAGCTCACCGCACCCAGAGTGGCAAACTCCATAAGGCGATGAAGGAGCTGTTGCCGAACGCGATGTTCATCGGCTTTACCGGCACTCCGCTTCTCAAGAAGGACAAGGCCAAAAGTATCGAGACCTTCGGGTCGTACATCCACACCTACAAGTTCGATGAGGCCGTTGATGACGGCGTGGTGCTGGATCTGCGTTATGAGGCTCGGGATATTGACCAGCGGCTTATGAGCCCGGAGCGGGTCGATGAGTGGTTCAAGATCCACACCCAGGGCATGACCGACCTAACGAAGCACCAGCTGAAGAAGCGCTGGGCGACGATCAAGGAAGTTGAGTCGGCTGAGCCGCGAGCTCGGCAGATCGCCGCTGACATCCTGATGGATATGGCTAGAATGCCTCGCCTGATGGATGGTCGAGGTAATGCCATGTTGGTGTGTTCGAGTGTCTACCAGGCCTGCAAGTTCTATGACATCTTCAGCCGTAGTGAATTGGCCGGTAAGGTCGCGATCATCACGATCTATGAGCCGAACGCATCCCAGATCTCGAAGGAAGACTCTGGGGCTGGCAAGAACGAGGAGATCGTCAAGTACGACGTCTACCGTCGGATGCTCGCTGACTACTTCCAGACCAATGCTGATGATGCCGTTAAGCGGATTGACGAGTTCGAGAAGGACGTCAAGGAGAAGTTCATCAATCATCCGGGTCAGATGAGGCTGATGATCGTGGTCGACAAACTGCTGACCGGCTTTGATGCTCCGAGTGCGACTTATCTTTACATCGATAAGAACATGCAAGATCATGGTCTTTTCCAGGCTATTTGTCGCGTGAACCGGCTTGACGGTGATGACAAGAAATACGGCTACATCGTCGACTACCGCGACCTGTTCAAATCTCTGGAGGATGCGGTTTCTGACTACACCTCCGAAGCTTTCGCCGACTACGACGAGGAAGATGTGGAAGGCCTACTCAAGGATCGTATTGAGCAGGAGCGTCAAGACCTGGACGAGGCTCTTGAAATGGTGCGTGCTCTGTGTGAGCCGGTGGCTCCCCCTAAGGGCACGTTGCAGTACCAGCACTATTTCTGCGCGATGGAAAGCGGCAGCGCAGAGCAACTCAAGGCTAACGAACCTAAGAGAGGGGATCTGTACAAGGGCGTGACAAGTCTGGTACACGCCTATGCCAACTTGGCCAACCGTATGAGTGAGGCTGGATACTCGGAAAGTGAAGCTGCATCAATCAAGTCTCAAGTGAAACACTTTGTTGATGTGCGCGACGAGGTGAAGCTTGGAGCCGGTGAGAATGTTGACCTCAAGCAGTTTGAGGCCGGCATGCGTTCTCTACTGGATACTTATATCCAGGCAGACGCATCGCGAAACCTTGCGACTTTTGACCAAGGGCTCGTGCAGCTCATTGTCGAACATGGAGTTGGGGCTTTAGAGAAACTTCCGGAGAACATCCGAAAGACCCCGGAGGCTGCGGCTGAAACCATCGTCAATAACGTCCGTAAGACAATCGTTGACGAGCAGGCCATGAACCCGAAGTATTACGAAACTATGTCTACTTTGCTCGATGCACTGATTGAGCAGCGTCGTGAGGCTGTGATCGACTACGAGGAGTATCTGCTTAAGCTGGTTGAGTTAACCCAGCGTCTCGCCAAGGGCGAATCTGATAGGAAATTCCCTGACTGGGCCAAGACGCCTGCTCGACGGGCCCTGATCGACTTCGCGTGGCCGAAGAATATCGAGGTCGACGTCGAGCGGATTTACGCCACGATTCAGCGCAACAAGGAGCATGGCTGGTCTGGAGACAAGAAAAGCAGAAGTCTTTGATGCGTACTCTTGCACTCAACTTCCCTGGGCTCTTAGATAAAACGCAGATGGAAAGTCTGCTCGATCAACTGAAAAAGCATGATGAATTCCGCTAGTTCTTACCTCACTGTTTCCGGCTTTGATGTTGAGCTGGTCTACAAAGACATCAAGAACATGCATTTGTCGGTGTATCCGCCGATGGGTCGTGTTCGGGTAGCTGCGCCCGCTCGGTTAGATGAGGACACCATTCGTCGGGCTATCATACAACGCCTGCCATGGATTCGGCGGGAACGAAATCGTCTCCAGAACGCTAACCGGCAATCCAAGCGACAGATGGTCTCCGGGGAGAGCCACTATGTCTGGGGTAAGCGATATCGTCTGGATGTTTCGAGGCACAGCGGGAACCCAAAGGTTGTTCTCTCAGGAGATATTCTCTGGCTCTATTCCCCGGAAGGGTCGACGCCAGAGGATAGGTTTGGCATTCTTGATCGCTGGTACCGCCGGGAACTTAAGGCAGTACTGCCGGCTCTGGTCGAGAAGTGGGAGTCTGTCATGGGTGTGAAAGCTAATCGGGTCACAGTTAAGCGGATGAAGACTAAGTGGGGTTCATGTAACCCTGATAGCCGGAACATCTGGATCAACCCGGAGCTAGCAAAAAAAATCCTCGGAGTCTGGAGTACTTAGTGGTTCATGAGCTGGCGCACCTGGTAGAGCGGAGTCACAACTCGAGATTTGTGGGGGTGATGGATCGACACCTCCCGGACTGGCCTACGCGGCGAGACGAACTCAATGGGGCACCCCTAGCCGCAGAAGAATGGTCGGAATGAACCCTCGTCAATTTCGACAAATCAAGAGAGGAGAAAGCAAATGAGGGGCGATGCCATCTTGAATGTTATAGGTCCAACATTAAAACAGAACACTAGGTTTTCCGACCTCTTTTATGATTCGGTCGACATCGATATCAACCCTAGAACTGAATGCAAACTATCCGTTTTACGGATAGAAAGTGGCGAATTTATCCTAGACGAAATGTTCGACTATCTGTCGAAGGCTAGCATTGGCTACGTCCTATCAAGGAGAGAATACGAAAGGTATCTTGCTGATTTGGCCATCGATCCGAATAACGCCATGGCCTGGGCGGAGGATATTAAAGCAAAGTTTCAAGAGCCGAACGCTACAAATGGCGAAGGCGGCGAAATGATCCTGTATGCACTACTTGAAGAGGTTGTCGGTGCTCCAAAGATTCTAAGTAAAATGGAAATCAAAACCAATAACAAAATGCCAGTATTTGGCGCGGATGGATTACACCTACTCAGAGTGAGAGATGATGAATACCAACTAGTGTTTGGCGAGTCAAAAATGCATGGAGATCTTGGTGGTGCAATTTCGAAAGCCTTTGAATCAATGAGTAGTGTGAAGGATACTTCATTTAGAGACGATACGTCACTGGTATCCAGTCAACTAATGAAAGAGGCTGTTAATGATGAACAGCTCAAAGCGCTAGAAGCTATTCTTATTCCAGAACCGGGTGCGACTCAGCGTATTAAGCTCGTCAATTCTTTTGGTGTTCTAGTGACCTTTGATCTTGACGTCGACGACTTCGATCTTTCTCTACATGACGATGACCAAATCGAGACCGAATTTAGAATCCGGGCGCAAAATGCGGTACAGGCAAAAACCAATGATATTCAGAAGCAGATTCGGAAGTATCAGCTTGGTGCAACAAATTTCCATATATTTGCTATGCCCTTCTTGAAAAGAACAGTCGGAGCAGAGACGCACGGTGTCGACAAGGTGCGTAAAGATCTTCAGCAACGACTTCGGTGGGGGAAGGGATGATGTCGAAAGATACTGAAACTGTCGCTACGAGACTTGGTAGAATCATTCTTGCGAGGCCCGACTACGTTGACTTGGTTCAACGAGCAGAAGCCATCGTTGCGGAGTATTTTCTTACTCATAAAATCACTGATGAGCCTTTGCATCGCCTCATTGCACCTGGTCTACGGTTCGCGGATATCCTCTCGCATTCAGACAAGGCCGAGCATCGTGAACGTGCATACGCCTTAATTGCAATGTTTCAAGAACTTAAAGAACAGCAACAACTAGATGCTGAATCACTCCAACGGCTAGAAGCATTTTCCATTGCTGTGTTCTCGGTTCTGGGAAATTTTCCAGGACTTCGCAAGCTAGAGGAGTCTGATGAGAGCGACGGTTACCAAGTTCCAGCTGAGCGGCTATTTGCTCGAGGCTTCAAAGAATTTCACCAAAGAACTTCTGACAGGTCGAGCGTACTAACGGATGCTCAATACGAAATTGCAACCGCTATGGAGTGTGTGGATTTCTACAGTTTCTCTGGGCCAACGTCGCTTGGAAAATCATTTGTAATCAAGAATTTCTTGAAAGTAGAGGTGCAAAAACCACAGCTCGCAGATGCTTGTGTGATCTTCTTGGTCCCCACAAATGCGCTTGTCGCCCAAACGGCAAACGACTTGAGAAAACTACTGGAGGCTCTTCCTACGGTAAACGTAGCCATATATCCAGATCAGCCAGAGATAATGAAAAGGCTTTTTGCGACCACCGTATTTGTGTTTACTCCAGAACGGCTGATTCGCTTCCTCAATGCGCCGAATCGCTCCATCAAGCTACTTATTGTTGACGAGGCCCATAAAATCGTAGCGGAGAATGACTCGCGCAGCCCCCTCTTCTACTATGCAATCGATGAAACCGTTCGAAGCTTTGCGACTAAACTAATCTTCTCTTCGCCGAGCTTGAGCAACCCAGAGCTCTTTCTTGAGCTTTTCGGAAAATCTACTGGCGGAAGCATGGTTGTGCGAGAGCGGACAGTCACCCAGCAAAGATTCTATGTAGATTTCATTGATAGAGAGGCGTCGTATTTCTCGTCGGACTTAGAATCTGAACGGATACTCGTTGAGTCAGTAGATCAAATGTCTTGGGCTCCTGACGAGGCAGTAAAGTTTTGGGCGAATGGGGCTAAGTCACTCGTTTACGCAAATACTCCCTCTAAAGTGGTCAATCATGCCCTCTCATTCGCTGGGGAAGAGAATGTAGAAATCTCTCAACAGGTCCATCGACTTATTGAACGGATTGGTAGAGAGATTCATCCACAATACTACCTCATTGATGTACTTAAGCGAGGCGTTGCTTTTCATCATGGGAAAATGCCGGTTGCGATCCGAGAGGACATTGAAAGCGTATTTAAGAGTGAAACATCTGGGATCGACTTTCTATTCTGCACGTCGACGCTCCTTGAAGGAGTGAACCTTCCTGCAAAGAACATATTTATCCTCACTGATAAATACGGGGGAGGTCGTAGTTCTTTCGGAAAGCTAGACTTCGAGAACTTGGCAGGCCGTGCAGGTAGGTTAACTGAAGACTTTCAAGGCAATGTCATTTGCATCAGGGCAGATGACGCGACATGGAAGGATCCCGACCTGCAGATTCCGATAACATCCCCGATCGAGGTAACGAGCTTTATGGTACCTCCCCCGGAGTCGAAGGGAAGAAAAAATTATACCGATATCGCTAAAGTCCTTCAGGGGAGATCGGTCAGTGGGACCAGGAGCGATCGGCAATCCGCCGAGAAATATGCAACGATTTTACTGGCTCAAACTCAAAAGAGTCATGCCTCGCTTCTTTCGCAGAACTTCAATGAAAAGGTGAAAGATGGGTCTAAACTTCTCAAAGAGGTCAACGATTCACTTGAAGTGAGTGTAGATACTGTACGACGTTCTCCCGAAATTGAACCTCTAACTCAGGACCGCGTATATCGACTTTTAAAGAATTCTGGGGATCCGTACGTTATAAGTTCTGTTGAGGAAATATCTTTTGATAGCATCTTAAGGATGCTTGACACTCTGAATAGAGTGTACGACTGGAAAGACAAAGAGTCTTCAGGTAGTCGCGACCTATTTCGGAAGAATGCAGATGACGCAGAACGTGTCAGGCGGCTTAAGTACTGGGCAAGCTTAACTCACCATTGGATAAAAGGTCTTCCGGTAAGCGCATTGATTTCTCGGTCAATTGCTTACGCAGAGAAGTCAGGCGTAATTTATGGCGCGGGAGGTGGGAATCCCTACCAAAGATCTGTTTTTGATCCGAATTCTAAAATTCATATCAATCACATTATTGACGAAACCCTCAGCAATCTTGAGTATGGTGTAGGATTTCGAATTCCTATATATTTGAAGAATTACTACGACATTTGTGTCAGTCTATTGGGCGAGGAGAATGCCGGACTTGATCTTTCTGTCTTGATTGAGTTTGGCACCACTAGCCCGGTAGGGATAGAGCTTCAGCAAATCGGATACACGAGAGACTCTGCATCTGAACTTTGGAGGAAAGGACCTCAACACCTTCAGTTGTCTGTAGAGGGAAAAATTGCGCATCTAAATGTGGAGGCGATCACTCTCGATCAGAATCTAAGTGACGAGCTCCGAGAGGAGACGATTCACTTACTGGGGACAAGGGTGTCTTAGGACTGGTCTCTTCCGGATTGATAGCGATTCTGTCGAACTATAGTGATCGGGTCCGGAGCCTCTCCCTCGCTTGTTCCAGCACGCGACTCGATCGACCAACTGCTAAAGTCCCATCTGAGACCTGTGCGACCCGTCTCGTCGTGTAAATAGCGCCCGCTTTGCTCGCTTCACGATGGAGCTGTCTCCAAAGTGGAGTAATCTCCCCTCGGACACCGCCTGGATTTTCGACTTAGATTTTATCTCATTAACCCTGGTAGATTAGTAGTTTTGAAGTGTTCGACGGCGCTTGGCAGTACCTCGTATATGTTGCGTGATGATTGGTGTCATATGCGAGTTTTGGTACCGGTGTTCTGGGAACTCGGTACTGTCGTGTTCCGGGTAGTTGGACCTGCTGTCAAACCCCACATCGCTCACGCAGAGGTCTTCGTGTCCACTAATGATGTCCTGGTGGACCCTTCCCTCACGCAGCAGCTTGCCGACGCCCTCTCGGCCGCGCCCATCACCATCCACGGCGCTGGACATTTCCTTGAGAGTGACGGCTATACCGAGTTTCCACAGCTGGGGGATCGCATAGCGCAATGGCTGCGCAGCCTATAGGCCCTCAGTCATGGCTTTGAGCGCCTTCACGTGCTGCACGTAAGCTTGTGCGCCTGCCTCAGTAAGCGTGACCCACACGGTGTCCTTGGCGCGGGTAGAACCGTACTCTCGGGCGCGGCTAATATAGCCGCAGCCTTCGAGGTGCTTTAGCTGCTTGGAAAGCGTATCGGCGGGGAGCTCGGTCAACTCGGCGAGCGTACTGTACTTCATTTGCCGGTCTCCGGTGGCGCCAGCGGAGTAGAGTGTAGCGCAGATCTTGAGTCGTTTAATCGGGTGGATAACTGGATCCAGCTCAGGGGATTGGTTGGGTGCGTCCTTAGGCATTTGATCCCTTTATGGCCGCGTTGCGGTTCTCGTAGAGCATCCAAGCCATCGCTGCGGAAACGACGACCCCGCTGGTGATCATCCATGGCCATGTATCAGGTGTCGGCGTGGTGGAGAAAATCATTGCGGCGGGAAGCAGTACGCGTGACCACGTGGCGCGATCGTTCCTTGGCCCCATGTTGGGATTGGGGCGAACAAAAGGGTTCGCGAGTTTGTCCTTGAGGAGGTAGCCGAGAATGAAGGTCGGTAGGAGGATTGCGAGGGTGTACCACCACGACAGCTTAGAGAATGCGAGGCTACTGCCGATGCCGAGCGCTACAAGTGCTACCGCCCACCCGCTCTGCTTCCAAGCTGTGCGCTGTTGAACCTCTCCAATGACTTTAAGGTCGCTGTTCATGATGTGCCTCCTTTACTTGCATCTAGTGCAAGTGTAACGCTTGCACTAGATGCAAGTAAAGGGGCGTGGCTTCTCGTGACATCTGAGTGGTCTGGTTTTACCCCATACCGGTGTGCATCTTCGGCGAGGTGGACGGGAGGGGCGGTGGAGTACCAGGGGGTGGACCAGTGGCCAATTGGTCTAAGTCCTACCGGTATGCCTTTTCTGGCCATACACTGCAGGTACAACGCATTCCCGACAGAAAGGAGAGCGGATGGCGGAAGTTGAAAATCATCACTATCGCCGACGCGACTCTAGCAGATAATACAAGGCGGCATCGCCATAATCCACAACTTCTTAAAGCCAACACTCGAGCGAAGTAGGAGCCTTGCATCGCATGCTGTTAGCGCACGTGTCCTCCCGAACCTCCAGCGATGACTAACTAGTGCTCCGGCCCCAGCAGCCAACGGCACGCCAGCGGAATAACCACTGATTCGATCCGCACCTAGGCCTTGAGAGTCGAAGTTTACATCGCAGCCATAAGTGGCAACGAGGTTCGGGATTTTATCTGTGTAAAAAGGGTCCGTTACCTGCCGATTTGTGCAATCTTTCGGGGATCCTATAGTGTTTAGCAAGTCCGAAACGGACAGCTAAGCGAGCCCCGTTCGTCTAGCGGCCTAGGACGCCGGCCTCTCACGCCGGTAACACGGGTTCAAATCCCGTACGGGGTACAAATAAAGAGGGCGACAAGCTATATAGCTGTCGCCCTCTTTCCTGATCGGGTTATGGGTTAGCGGTCTGGAGTCTAGACAATGAGGACTTCAGCGCTATTACCGCCCGTGCAGCGAATCACCTCGTGCTCATCAATGTTGCACGTCAATGAGTAGTTCTGCTGTGTGACCGAGCTGTTGACGGTTACCTGTGCGGGGATATAGGCGCGGAGGTCATCCTGGGAGCTTGGGGCTAAGGTCATCAAGCGGCCGGCTGTGGAGCGCGCAAAATCGCAACTAGTGTTTGCGCCGGCCATGACGAAGGCGATGTTATAGCCATCGCCCATCTGGCACACCGTGGCGGGTGTGCCGTGAACGTTGACTGCTGCGCCGTTGGCTTCGCCTTGGGGAAGCTGTCCGGAGAGGCTATTGTAGGTGGACATCTTTGCAGCCTGAGCGGTCTGGTGCTGGCCTGCGCCTGGTTGGGCCCCTTGCACACTCTGCGCTTGAGTATCCGGCTGTTGAGGCTGGCCCCCAGGCTGATCGGCTGCGGTGCCGGGCAATGTCGGTTCGGGGCCGGATGGGGCTCCTTCGTCGGCGGAGTTGGGAACGTGAAGTTCAGCGTCATCATTGAGCGGCTGAAAGGCTGGGTATGTGTTCTCGAAAGTTGGCTCACCCGATACTTCGCCCGGGCCTGACGATGCTGCCATGTCGGATGACGTGGAGCATCCAACCGTTAAAACACCGGCGGTGGCTATGGCTGCAAAAGCTGCGACGGGTCGGAGGGTGCGCGTGGAAGTCATAAGTTCCACCCTAACGGGATGTGCCGAGATGCGCTGGAGAAAACGGGGAGAGCTGCCCAAGCCCGGCATCGTGGGCGCGGGCTAGGCAGCTCAGAAAAACGGAATCCGGAGTGCTCTTAGTGGCAATCCCAGTGGCCATCATGCGCTGCGTGGCGGTGGCCATCGTGCAGGTAGTCCACGTGATCGCCGTGCGGGACGGCTACGTGGCCGCAGCCTTCGCCGTGCTCGTGGTCGTGGCCCTCGTGAACGGTGTGCTCGGATGTCTCGCACTCGTCCCAGTGGCCTTCATGCTCGCGGTGGATGTGGCCATCGTGGACGTAGTCAGTGTGATCGCCGTGCGGGAATGCGACGTGGCCACAGCCTTCGCCGTGGGTGTGCGTGTGCTCGTCGTGAATGGTGTGGGTCATGACTCCTCCTTGAAAGGCTGGGGATTTTCAATCAGTTTTCAGTAGCTGTCACTGTCAGTAAAGCGTGTTTTCAACTCAGTTTCAATAGTGGGGGTGCTAGGGGGTGTTAGTAGAGTGACGTGCGGGGCGTGAGGTGTATGTGGGGTGAAACAGGCTAGAGTGAAAGTATGATGAATAAGTCTCCTCAGCGTCGCCTTTCGCTTTTTGCTTCCGGCCTTGGTTCTGTGGTTGGTGCATGCTCGCTAGCCATTGCTCTTGCTACCCCCGCAACGGCTGCCGAGGGTGTGCCGGTGAGGCAGGGGCAAAAGGTTGCTGCTGCTGATGGCACCTTGTGCAGTGTCGGTTATGTTGAGGCTAGCCGGGCGTGGACCTCGGCCCACTGCGGTCTCAACGGGGAGCAGATGTATAACGGGGAGCAGATGTATAACGAAGCGGGCCAGCACGTAGGAACCTTGCGTTGGTTCAAGCCTTCTGGGGCGGCAGGGCATGACTTGGCCTATATTCAGTTCGCCGGCGGAACGTACTCGGCCGGAAACCCCCTGACAGGGGATGGCATGGCGCCGGTCCCAGGCGAAGGAGCAACTGTGTGCTTCGACGGGCAGGCCACGTCGCGTCAATGCGGTACTGCGGTGCGGGGGCCAGGCCTCTTTCCTGGAATGAACTATGCGGTCGACGTGTCGCTGGTGCCAGGGGATAGCGGTGGAGCAGTCTCCGTTCCTGGGCAGCCAGGTGTGGTGGGTATTTACCAGGGGATTACCCAGACCAATCGAGAAGGCCGGACGGTAATTTTCTCAAACTATGCACGGATGCCACACGCGGATGAACTGGCGCGCCTGCCGCACCAAGGTTGGGTGCCGCGACGTCCCAACCGGGAACCGGGAAATCCAATCCGGGTGGCGCAGGAAAAGGGTGAGGCGTTGTCCTCGACAAGCAGCGCGGGCCCAGAAGGACTGCGTGGCCTCGCGATGTATTTTGGTTTGAGTATTTAGAGGTATCTGGGGTGTCTGGGGCCGGAGTTTGCAGGCCTAGCCGTCGGCGTTCTTAGCGGTTGCCATTGTTCGGTGCGCTGTTGGAAAGGGCTGCACTCAAGCGGTTAGAAGCGCTAACTAGTACGTCAGCAAATTTCTCCGCTGGGGAGGGGCGGAAGCGCTCGGCCGAACCGGAAATGGAGAGCGCGGCGATGAAGTTTCCGGCGCCGTCGAAAACTGGTGCGGAGATGGAGGCGAGGTTGGACTCGCGTTCCTCGATGGATTCGGAATAACCGTTGGTGCGTGCGAGCTCGACATCGTGCTCGCTGAAAATGGCATCTTCAACGTGTACATCGGCAAAAGCTGCGAAGATTCTAGCGGCGGAGCCGGAGGTGAGCGGGAGCTGGCGGCCTACAGGGACCACGTTGTGTAGTCCAATTTCTGGCTCGCGTGTGGCAATGCAGGTGCGGGTGGTTCCCGAGAGTTCGTATAGCTGGACGGATTCGCCTGTGGCGTCGAGAAGCTCCTCCATGATGGGGCCGGCGGTCTCGATGATTCGATCCCGGTTGCCGGGAAGGGCGGGACCCGCACCCCACTTACCGTCGGGCGTGCGGGTAAGGATCCGGTGTGCCTCGAGCGCTGTGGCGAGACGGTGTGCGGTTGCCCGGGGTAGGCCGGTGGTCTCACACAGCTCATTGAGCGTGGAGGGGCGGTTGGTCGCGGCCATCATGATGGCTACTGCGCGATCCAATACCTTAATTCCTGATACTGCGCTATACTCTCCCATATAATGAAATCTACGTCCCATTAATTGAGATTTCAAGTGGAGAGATACATGACTGAGAAACTGACACTCGCAGAGAAGGTATGGCGCGACCACGTTGTGCGCAAGGGCGAGGGCGGCGAGCCCGATCTTATCTATATTGACTTTCAGCTCCTGCACGAAGTTACCAGCCCCCAGGCTTTCGACGGTCTTCGCTTGGCCGGTCGCACTATGCGTCACCCTGAGCTGCACCTGGCCACTGAAGACCATAACGTGCCCACCGTCGGAATTAAGACCGGCAACCTTTTAGAAATTAAAGATGAGGTCTCCCGCACGCAGGTATCTACCCTGCGCAAGAACTGTGAAGAGTTCGGTGTGCGCTTGCATTCGATGGGTGATGCTAAGCAAGGCATCGTTCACACCGTAGGCCCCCAGCTGGGAATTACCCAGCCCGGCATGACCATTGTGTGTGGTGACTCGCACACCTCGACGCATGGCGCCTTCGGCTCCATTGCCATGGGCATCGGTACCTCCGAGGTTGAGCACGTCATGGCCACCCAGACGCTTTCGCTCAAGCCTTTCAAGACGATGGCTATCGAGGTTAGCGGAGAGCTGGCGGAAGGCGTTTCGGCCAAGGACTTGATTCTGGCTATCATCGCCAAGATTGGCACCGGCGGCGGCCAGGGCCACATTATCGAGTACCGCGGCGAGGCCATTCGCAAAATGTCGATGGAAGCGCGCATGACGATCTGTAACATGTCCATCGAGGCTGGTGCCCGCGCTGGCATGGTGGCTCCGGATGAAACCACCTTTGAGTACGTCAAGGGCCGCGAGTTCGCCCCGCAGGGCGAAGACTGGGACGCAGCGGTTGACTACTGGAAGACGCTGCCGACTGACGAAGGCGCCGAGTTTGATACCGTCGTGGAGATCGACGGCTCCGCCCTCACCCCGTTTGTCACTTGGGGCACGAACCCGGGACAGGGCTTGCCGCTGAGCGCTGTGGTGCCCGACCCGGAGGAGTGCGGTGACGACGGTGAGAAGGCTGCAGTCGAGAAGGCCTTGGCGTACATGGACCTGGAGCCTGGCACGCCGCTTCGCGATATCCAGATCGACACTGTCTTCCTGGGTTCCTGCACGAACGCTCGCATCGAAGACCTGCGCGCAGCCGCTGAGGTAGTCAAAGGGCGCAGTATCGCGGCTGATACCCGCATGATGGTGGTTCCGTCATCGGCCGTGGTCAAGGCACAAGCGGAGGAAGAAGGCTTGGATAAGATTTTCACCGATTTTGGTGCTGAATGGCGAACCGCTGGTTGCTCGATGTGCCTGGGCATGAACCCGGACCAGTTGAAGCCGGGGGAGAGGTCGGCGTCGACAAGCAACCGGAACTTTGAGGGCCGCCAAGGGCCAGGCGGCCGCACCCACCTGGTGTCCCCGGCCGTTGCCGCGGCGACAGCAGTCCTGGGCCACCTGGCCGCACCAGCAGATATCGTCGATGCCGCCGTGGCCGGCGCTTAAGGAAAGGGAGAAGACAATGGAGAAGTTCGTAACTCATACTGGCATCGGCGTTCCGCTGCGAGTATCCAATGTGGATACTGACCAGATTATTCCGGCGCGCTACCTCAAGTCCGTTAAACGCACCGGCTTTGCCGACGGTCTGTTTTCTAACTGGCGCAGCGATCACAACTTTATTCTCAATCAGGAACCGTTCAGGGAAGGCTCTGTGCTTTTCGCGGGGCCGGACTTTGGTACCGGGTCCTCTCGTGAGCACGCAGTATGGGCGCTTGCCGAGTATGGATTCAAGGCGGTGTTTTCTTCACGCTTCGCCGATATTTTTCGCGGCAATTCCGGAAAGGCTGGCCTGCTGACGGGGCTCATGGAACAAGAAGACATCGAGCTCATCTGGAAACAGTTGGAGGCCGGCGAGACCGAAACCACCGTCGATTTGGAATCGCGGACGGTTACCGTCGGCGGCAATAGCTACACCTTTGAGATCGATGATTACACTCGCTGGCGCCTTATGGAGGGGCTCGATGATATCGGTCTGACCCTGCGCAATGAGGCCGATATCGAGGCTTTCGAATCCACGCGCCCCGCGTTCAAGCCCCGCGTCGTAGCATCTTAACGTGAGCAATAAAGGTGTGGGAGCATTCCCCGCCTCCTGTGGCGCGGTGCACATAGCGCCGTTAACATCCTCGGCATGAGCAATCCTTATCAAAGCTTTAGCGGAGACAGAGGCAATCAGTTCGGCGGCGCAGGCGGGTATGGCGGGTATGGCTATCACAACACTTCGGGGTATGGCTATCAACAGCCAGGGAACTACGGTTATCAGCAGTCCAGCAGCTACGGTGAGCGCCAGCCTGGCGCCTGGGCTGGAAATCCACCAGGCGGGGCGCCCGCCCAACCCATCGACGCCATGGATATTGTGGGCCAATCATTCAAGGGCTACCTGAAGCAGCCTGTGCCAGGGATGTTGGCCATGCTGGTGCATTTCATCATCACTTTTGCTCTTCTTCTTGTTCCGAGTACCGCTGTAGGCGGCATCTTCGCAGTAATGGAAGAAAACGGCACGGACATTGAGCCTTTGGTGCCTACCGTCGGGATCCCTCTCATGGTTGTCATGGGGCTAGTCGCCTTCGCTTATCTTTTCTGGCTAATGGCGAACCTCTTTAATGGTTCCCGGAAGATCGCTGATGGGGAGCAGGTCACCTTCCGCGACTACTTTAGGTTTGCCCAGCTGAGTGGTTGCGCCGGCGTCTATGCCTGCTTCTTTACTTTGGTAATGCTCGGATCTATTGCGGGCGGCTTCCCTGGTCTGATTCTCTTTGCGCTCCTGTGGCCAGCGCCCGTGATTAAGGCGGATAACCCTGATAAGCCTCTCATGGACTGCTTCCGAGAGGCCCTCAACCTGGTCATGGAGAATCTAGGGCAGTCGCTGCTCTTTATCTTGGTCTGCTCCCTCATCGCGAGCTTGCTTGTCTTTATTCCCATAGTCGGCTTCCTTGCCGCCTATCCGATCTGGGCGCTCGGGATGGTCCTTTTCACTCGCGCTATGCAGCGCCGCCCTGCAGCGCGGTGGGAATAAGACAGCAGGGCAGCACTGAAGTTCCTGAGAGACGGCGGCGATGCCGTACTTAGCGCACAGGAAGCGGGCTAGCCAAGTAGTCCGCCCCGGTAAGCTCACCGTCGTTGAAGGAAAGAACCCATACCGAAGCCTTCTTGAACTTGAGCTCATCGATCGACTTTTTAAGGAACTTCGGCGCGTAGGACTCGATGATGCCGGGGATGGTCAGCCCTTGGCTGACGATAACCGGAACACCGCCGCCGTCGACCACGCGCTGGAAGGCGGCGCGTGCGTCGTCGGGCGATTCAGCAAAGACATCATCGCCGAATGCTTTATTCACGGCGATGTCCATGCCGAGTTCATCGGCCAGCCGGGCAGCGGTGTGCTGGCAACGCTGCGGCGGAGCGCTATAAATGGCGGTCGGATGAAATGGCGTGAGCATCGGCACGAGCATCTCCGCTTGGCGGCGCCCCTTTTTATCCAGCGGGCGCAGGTCATCATCGCCTTCCCACGAGCGGCGCTGGTGTGCGCGTGCATGGCGCACATAAAGAACGCGGGTCGTAGGCGCAAGGCGCAGACGCTTGTGTGCCTTGCCTAGCACCTGGGCATCAACGTCGTAGGAGAGTAATGAGCTGGCCTCGGCGATCTTCATCCAACGCAGCTCATCGGTCTCTTCATTCGGGGTGTACTCACCGTCGAGTACACGGGCCAGCCAGTAGTAGACCACCTTCGTGCGGCCTTGCACCGGGTAGGCCACCTTGCCGATGAGCTTGCCTAGGCGCACGGAGTAACCGGTTTCCTCGAAGATCTCGCGCGCGGCGGTCGCGGGGAGCGATTCGCCCGGATCGACCTTGCCCTTGGGCAGCGACCAATCGTCATAGTGGGGGCGGTGGATAAGTGCAACCTCCGGATCGTGCGGGTCGCCACGCCAGAGAACCGCGCCGGCGGCAAGCGTCGTGCGCTTGAATTCTTCTGCCGGATCGACGGGGATCTCCTGGTGGCGTCCGGAAATGAAGACTTCCGAGCGAATGTCTTTGTCCGTCTCGTGCATGTTCTTTGCCTTGGGCATGCTGCTCCTTTTGCGCCGGTAGCTTTCAACCTTCTCTATCTTCCTCCACTCGCCGTCGCGATGCAGCCTTACGCGCCGAGCGTGCAGGAATGCCAGGCGTGCTTTAATGGGAAAAGCCAATGCAGAGGAATCTAGAGTGAGGTGGCACATGGCAAACGTGGCAGTAATGGGGGCAGGCTCGTGGGGAACCACGCTGGCAAAAGTCTTTGCTGACGCCGGCAACGACGTCCGCTTGTGGGCGCGCCGCGAGGAATTGGCGAATGCCATCAACACGCGCCACGAGAATCCGGATTACCTCCCAGAACTCCCGCTTCCTGAGTCGATTAAGGCCTCCACAGAGCCGGCAACAACGCTGCAGGCCGCGGATATTGTGATCTTCGGCGTTCCCTCCCAGACGCTGCGCGGAAACCTGGAAAAGTGGGCGCCGCTCTTGCCTGAGGACGCGACCTTGGTGTCGATCTCTAAAGGCGTGGAGAAGGCCACACTCAACCTAATGAGCGAAGTTATCGCAGACGCCGCCGGTGTCTCCTCCGACCGTATCGCGGTCCTCTCTGGGCCCAACCTAGCCAAGGAGGTGGCCCAGGAGCAACCAGCAGCCACGGTGATTGCCTGCAGCGATGCTGCCCGTGCCGAGGCCGTGCAACATGCCGCCGCAGCACCGTATTTTCGGCCCTATACCAACACCGATGTCATCGGCGCGGAGATCGGCGGCGCCTGCAAAAACGTGATTGCACTTGCCTGCGGCATGGCGGCGGGTAAGGGGTTAGGAAACAACACCATGGCCACCATCATCACGCGCGGGCTCGCGGAGATTACTCGCCTAGGAGTGAAGCTGGGAGCGGACCCGTTCACCTTCTCTGGTCTAGCAGGCATGGGAGACCTCGTGGCGACGTGCAGTTCGACGTTGTCGCGTAACCGCACCTTTGGGTATCGCCTCGGCCAGGGTGGCACGCTGGAGGAAGCAACTGCCGCCACCAACGGGCAGGTTGCGGAAGGTGTTATCTCATCTGATTCCATCTTTAGGTTGGCGCAGCGCGCAGACGTAGAGATGCCGATTACCCAAGCGGTCTACGGTGTGTGCCACCGCGGGGTGACTGTCGACGACATGATTGTTGCTCTGATGGGTCGCACCAAGAAAGCTGAGTAAAGCCGAGTAAAGTTGCTCGGTATGACTGAAGCGAAACCTGTGCGCGTTGCCGTTGTGTACGGCGGTCGCAGCTCCGAGCATTCGGTGTCGTGCATTTCCGCCGGCGCAATCATGGAGCACCTTGATCCGGAAAAGTATGAAGTCGTGCCCATTGGCATCACGCGGGAAGGCACCTGGACGCAGGGCAACCGCGCGGGACTCGACATTGTCGACGGGCGGCTGCCCGAAGTAGAACTGCACGATGAGCTGGCGTTATCCCTCAACCCTGCCACGCGTGGGCGCATCCACAATGTCACCCGCCACGAGCACTACACAGAGGTCGATGTCATTGTCCCAGTTCTGCACGGCCCCTATGGGGAAGACGGCACAGTGCAGGGCCTCTTTGAACTTTCCGGGATTCCCTACGTCGGCGCAGGCGTATTGGCTTCGGCTGTCGGAATGGACAAGGAGTTCACCAAGAAGCTTCTGGTCGCGGAAGGCCTTCCGGTAGCGCCGCAAGAAGTACTCACAGGGGAAGCCACGCTTAATGACGCCCAAAAGGAACGCCTTGGCCTGCCCGTCTTTGTGAAGCCGGCGCGGGGTGGATCCTCCATCGGTGTGTCCAAGGTCTCCGCGTGGGAAGACCTTGAAGCAGCACTAACCCTGGCCTATGAATCCGATGACAAGGTTCTCATCGAACCAGAAATCAGCGGCGCCGAGGTGGAGGTGGGAGTTCTTGAACGCCCCGACGGCAGCCTCCAGGCCTCTGTCCCCGCCAAGCTCTTGGGCACCACGGAGTCTGAGGAAGGCTTTTATGATTTCGATGCCAAGTACATCGACGAGGGCGTCTCGGCAGCAATTCCTGCTCCGTTGAGTGAGGAGCTGACCGCCGAACTTCGACAGCGCGCTATTGAGGCTTTCCGGGCGCTGGGTGCCTCGGGCCTATCGCGCGTGGATTTCTTCGTCAGTGATGATTCCTACTGCATCAACGAAGTGAATACCTTCCCCGGCTTCACCCCGATTTCTATGTACCCGCAGGTCTTTGCTGCGGAAGGGGTAGGTTATGCCGAGCTGCTCGACACCCTTATTCAGACGGCCCTCGCGCGTTCCTAGGGTGACGATGTAGGCCGCGCCTCTCACACCTACTGGGAGGGAGTGGCTGCCACGAGGGCGTCGCTAAGCCGCACCAGCGCGGAATTCGCAGCATCCTGTGGGGCAGACAACGCGAGGTCCTCCGCCCGGCCGAGCGCGAACCATGTGCCGGCCGTGGTGCCCTCCGCCAGCGTGGTGTCTTCGAACCACGGGACGTCGTTGACCTGCTGGAGCTGAACACCTGCTCGGTAGTTCTCCGGAGAGGCCACGCCGCAGCGCACGACAATCTCTTCCTGACCCGGTGCGCTATAAACCCAGGTGTTCTTATCTCCCACATCCGCGCGGCGCGTATAGCCCTCTGCAAGTGTTTCCGGCAGGGCCTCTTCTAGAGCGGGACACATGGAATCCGGTCCAGCCTTGAGCTGCGATAGCGGCGCTGGGTTGGCCTTCTGTGCCTTCTTTTCTAGTTGCTGGAAGGCTGCTTCTAGCCCCTCTGGAGCGTCATCGTGGGCCTCCTCCGAGGAGGTTGTCACCGCGATGGCGGGGGTGTGCTTGGTGCTGTACCACGTCGTGAGGGTGGAGCCGGGGGTGGCGTCGAGGACCTGTAGCCACGATTCGCCGTCGGACTCGACGGTGTGGGAGTAGTCGGTAAACTGCTGCGGCAGGTCAACACCACAGCGCAGCGTTACTTTGTCCTCCGAGTTCTTTGCCCACGCGGCGGCGCCCGCCGGGGCAGGATCGACCAAGTCGACGCGCGGGTAACCCATGAGCTTGTCCGGCAGCGCATCGACGACAGCGGCACACTCGGGGGAGTCCGCTGCCTCAGAGGGAGTGGGAGGCAGCGCCACTGGCTGTTGCGCGGCGCTGGTGAATACGTATTTGGCACCAAAAATCACCGCGAAGACCATCGCGATGGAGATCCCGAGTGAGATGTAAATAGCGGTGCGGTTAAATTGGGTATCCATAGGGGCTTATCCTATCGCTGATAGCCCGAGAAGAACGAACGCGGACGGCGCGCACGAGTGGCGTGTAGCCCGCGCAAGGAAAAGGAGTCCGTGACGGTGGGTTTGTCCCATACCCTCGATCAAGCCGGTGAACGGCACGTTATCCATGAGATTGTCACTGCAGCCCCGAGCGCGCTCAACGGCGACGATGCGGCAGTGCTGTACCCGGCAGCACCCAATTCGCGCACGGTGGCCGCGACAGACATGATGGTGGAAGGTCGGCACTTCCGGCGGGACTGGTCCACCGCCGCGGAGATCGGACAGAAAGCTATTGTGCGCAACTTCGCGGATATTGAGGCGATGGGGGCGCGCCCCACAGCGGCATTGCTGGCGATTGCCGCCCCGGGAGATACCTCGGTGGACTTCGTGCGGGGGATTGCGCAGGGTATCGCTGAGCGCTGCGCGGTATATAACGCGGAGCTCGTAGGCGGAGATCTGACCCGCAGTGAGAGCTTGGTCATCAACGTCACGGCGTTAGGCTCCCTGGGTGGAAGTGGTGCAGCGCTGACTCTGGATGGTGCCCGGGCGGGCCAGAAGTTGGTAGCACACGGCAAGATTGGGTATTCCGGGGCGGGCCTGGCGCTGTTGCAACGCTATGGCCGCGCATTGCCGCCGGAGTTAGAAGAATTCTGGCCTTTGGTCGACGCCCACTGCGCTCCCTCCCTCACCCCGGGGCGTGGTGTCATCGCGCGGGCAACCGGTTCGACCTCGATGACGGATAACTCGGATGGCCTCGTGCGCGATATAGGACACTTAGCTGGACGTTCCGGGGTGCACATCGACCTTGACCGTGGAGCGATTGCCCCTGACCCGCTGCTGGCTGGCGCCGGCGCGGTGCTCGATATCGATCCTTGGGAATGGGTCTTAACCGGCGGCGAGGACCACACGCTGTTGGCTACCACGTACAAGGCCCCTCCCTCCGGTTTCCGGGAAATTGGTCGGGTGATGCGCGGTAGCGGCGTGACCATTGACGGAGAGGAGCCGCGCTATAGCGAGGGCTGGGAGGGATTCGCGTGAGCCACATTGATACCTCTCACATTCACTACTCGTGGATGCCTTACATCCGGCAGGCACTGGAGGAAAACCTTCCACGCATTGAGCGCGAGATTGGCGCAGAGTTCCTGCCGCCCGCCGAGAATGTATTCGCCGCCCTGTCTATGCCGCTCGAGGACGTGCGGGTGCTCATCGTGGGCCAGGACCCCTATCCCACGCCGGGGCATGCCATGGGTTTGTCCTTCTCCACGCGATCGGGCGTGCCGGCCCCGCGTTCGTTGAAGAATATCTACGCCGAGCTTGGCGACGACCTCGGCATCCCCGGCCGCGCTGATGGTGATCTACGGGCCTGGTTTGAGCAAGGAGTGCTGCTGCTCAACCGAGTGCTTACCGTGGCCCCGGGCCAGGCCGGTTCACACCGCAGGCTCGGGTGGGAAGCGATTACCGAGGCCGCCATCAGGGCACTGGCGGGGCGCGATATCGTGGCCATTCTATGGGGCCGCGATGCCCAAGCCTGCCAAGCTTTCCTGCCCGGTACAGAGTGCATTACCTCCCCGCATCCTTCGCCGCTGTCAGCGCGGCGTGGATTCTTTGGATCGCGTCCTTTTTCCCGGGCCAATGCGGCTTTAGAGGCCCGTGGCGTCCCCGCAGTGGACTGGCGCTTGTAGACTAGCCAGCATGTCATATCCCGCTGAGTTGGATGCTCGTGGCCTCCACGAGTGGGCCTCCCGAACCGTGGAGGAGCTGCAGCGCCGCCGCGCCGAGATCAATGCCCTCAACGTTTTCCCAGTGCCCGATTCCGACACGGGATCCAACATGGCGCACACCATGGAGTCCGCGTTGGCGGAGGCCAATAAGGGCGAGGTGGACGTGGCCGAAGCCCTGGCCATCGGCTCAGTGCGCGGCGCCCGCGGCAATTCGGGGATGGTGCTCTCCCAAGTGCTGCGGGGGGTTGCCGATGCCACGACGGATTCGCGCGTGGACGGTGCGGTACTCGCCGATGCTTTGACCTTGGCTGTCACTTTGGTGGACCGCGCGCTTGCCGCACCGGTGGAAGGAACGATTATTACCGTGCTGCGAGCCGCGGCGATCGCCGCCAATCAGGCTGCCGAGCAGCCTGGGGCCGAGCTTCACGGCATCTTGCTCGCAGCGGTCGAGGCCGCACGGAAGGCCCTTGCTGAGACCCCCTCGCAGCTATCGGCCCTGCGCGAAGCCGGCGTTGTGGATGCCGGTGGAACCGGCTTCGTAATTTTGCTCGAGTGCTTGCTCACTCAGGTCACAGGGCCCGACCCTGCCAGCCAACCCCTGACGGAGTCGGTGCCACTTTACTCCGCGGAGCCTGCCGTGCGGGAGCCACAGGCAGGAGAAGAGCTCGCAGAGATCGAAGCCATCTTCTTCTTTGAGGGCAACCTGGGCGACATCGAAGAGACCTTGGCTCCGCTGGGCAATAGTCTCGTCATTGCACGGGCGACGGAAACCTCCGCCAGCGTGCACATCCATAGCGCTGAGGCGGGGGCCGTGATCGAAAAGGCCTATTCCCTGGGAAAGGTCAGCAACCTGCGGCTCGAAGCGCTACCGCAGACGGGTCAGGCGGCCAGCTGCCAAGATTCTGGTGGTGGCGGGGGAGCACAGCGGCGTATCTTTGCCGCGGTGCCTGAAGAGGCAGCGCGGGAGCTTTTTGAGAAGGCGGGGGCGGACGTCGTCAAGCCCGGCGAAGAACTGCAAAGCGCCGGGGAGGGAGATCTTTTCTTGCCCAATGGCTGCGGTGGTGACCCGGGCAAGGCTACTGTCATTCCGACCGATTCCCTGGTAGTCGGGCTGGCGGCGCTCTCGGTTTATGCGCCGAGTTCCGCGCACACCGACGACGTGCTCGCCGCGATGAAGGACGCTGCCCGCTCCATGCGGGTAGCCTACCCAGATAGAGAAAACGTGGCTGGGATTCTAGCGGCATGTCGTACTCAGCTGGGCTATGGCGGCGAGCAGATCACGGTGCTGACTGGCCTTGAGCTAGAGGAAGACGAGTTAGCCCGAGAGTTGGGGGTTGATGTCGTGGTTCTGCACGTGCCTGGACTGCGCACTGAGATTGGGGTGGAGTAGACCATGCTGGGCTGGCAGGATGACCGCGCACTGACGGATATCTTGGCAAAGAAGGATGCCGCGGCTTTCAAGCGCGCCTTCGGATACACCACGTGCGGGGAGCTGCTCAGCCACTATCCGCGCGACTACATCCGCCACAATAAGGACGTGGGCCTCGGCGGTGCTGAGGATGGTGATCACGTCACCATCACTGGCGTTATCGAAGAACTCCGCGTTAAACACACATCTAAAGCCGTGGTGTTTATCCTCTACATGGATAGCGGAGTCCAGGCCTCCTTTTTCAATGCGCACTACGTGCAGCGCGTGCTGGGGCGCGGCATGCGCGTCATGCTCTCCGGCAAGCTGAAATACTTCCGGGGATACCCCAGCTTGCAGCACCCCGATTTTCTCATCCTCGACCCCGGCCGCTATCAGGAGTCCCTGCTGGATAGCACTACTGGGCAGGGGACAGGTTCGCTGAAGAAGCTCTCCCAGTTCGGCTCGCTGGAGACCTTCCTGCAGCGCGAATGGATTCCCGTGTACCCGGCTAGCGGAAAGGTGACGTCGTGGTACATCATGGGCGCTATCCATAAAGTGCTCGAGCACACCCCACCGATCCCGGAGCCGCTGGACTATCGGATGATGGTGACGCTGGATCAAGCCGTGCGCGAGATCCACGAACCGGGTGATAATGGCCCGGAGCGCGCTATCCAGCGCCTCAAGTACAACGAGGCCCTATCGGTGGGCCTAGTTATGGCCTTGCGTCAGCGCGATGTCAAGGCGCGCACGGCAACCCCGATGCCGGCAATTCTGGAAGGTTACCGCGATGAGCTGCTCAGCGAGCTACCCTTCGCGCTGACTGACGGTCAACGACGTGTCATCGGCGAGATCGACGCAGATCTGTGTGGCACCGCGCCCATGATGCGGCTGTTGCAAGGTGAGGTCGGTTCAGGCAAAACGCTCGTTGCCACCTGTGCCATGCTGCAGGCGGTTGATGCTGGAAAACAAGCTGCACTGCTTGCCCCGACGGAGGTACTGGCGGCGCAGCATGGGGCGTCGATTAGCGCCAGCGTTCCCGAAGGTGTCACCGTCACGGTCCTAACGGGTTCGATGAAGACGGCGCAGAAACGCAAAGCTTTGTTGGAGATTGTCTCTGGCGAGGCCGATATCGTGATTGGCACCCACGCCATCATCCAGGACAGCGTTGAATTCTTCGATTTGGGCCTCGTCATCGTGGATGAGCAGCACCGCTTTGGCGTCGAACAGCGCGATAGCCTGCGCACCAAAACTCGGGAGGGAACCAGCCCGCACCTGTTGGTGATGACTGCGACACCTATCCCGCGCACGATTGCCATGACGGTGTTCGGTGATCTAGCGGTATCGACGCTCAAGGAGCTACCCGGTGGACGCAAACCTATCTTGTCCGCGGTGGTTCCCGAATGGAAGCCGGAGTGGGTACGCCGCGCCATCGAGCGCATCCGTGAAGAGGTAGGCAAGGGTCACCAGGCTTATATCGTTTGCCCGCGGATTGAAGGAGAGGGCGGTGTGGAAACCATGTCGGTTCAACTGCGCAACCTTCCCTTGCGCGGACTGCGGGTGGAGATGCTCCACGGCAAAATGCCCGATAAGGACCAAGTAATGGAGAGCTTCGCGCGCGGGGAGATTGATGTCCTCGTGGCCACCACGGTCATTGAAGTCGGCGTCGATGTTCCCAATGCCACCGTCATGCTGATCCGGGAATCGGAGAACTTTGGAGTCTCGCAGCTGCACCAGTTGCGCGGGCGCGTGGGACGCGGCGGCAATGAATCGGTGTGCCTGCTGCACACGACGGCTGAGCCTAATAGCAAGTCTTTCCGGCGTATCAAAGCTATCGCGGATACGCCATCTGGTTTTGACCTAGCTGAGCTCGACCTACAGCAACGCCACGAAGGCGATATCTTAGGAACACTGCAATCCGGTACGAAGCGCACGCTGAAGTTGCTGAACCTCATCAATGACCGGGACATCGTCGAGCGCACGCATGCTGATGCCGCCGCGTTGGTCGAGCGTAACCCTGAATTAGCGGAGGAACTGACGCACAACCTAAGCGCAGATGAACAGGGATTTTTGGAGAAAAACTAGGCTTGTCACCGCGGGAAACTGAGGGGAGATAGGGTAGAAGCCATGACCAGAATCATCGCCGGAGAAGCCCGCGGGCGCACCATCAAGGTGCCCGAAGCTGGGACGAGGCCCACGTCCGACCGTGCCCGCGAGGGCCTTTTCTCATCGTTGAATGTGCGCTGGGGGTTCATTGATTCCCGCGTGTTGGATCTCTTTGCTGGTTCCGGCGCCTTAGGCCTTGAGGCAGCTAGCCGTGGCGCTGAGGAAGTCGTCCTCGTGGAGAATAATGCCGCGGCCGTGAAGGTCATTCGCCACAATATTGGGGTGGTGAAGCACCCGCGCGTGGAGGTACGAGAAATGAAAGCCTCGTCATACCTTGCCACCGCACCGCGCGGCTACTTCGACATGGTGCTCGCGGATCCGCCCTATGACTTCGATGATGTTGATGGTCTTCTCGCCGCCATCGAGCCGGTGCTGGATGATGCCGCGATAGTTGTCATCGAGCGCCACGTGGACTCGCCGCACACACAGTGGCCAGATGGCTTTGAGCCCACCGGTCAGAAGCTTAAGAAGCGGACCTTTGGCATCGCGCGTTTTGATATGGCGATCTATCACCGCAGTGCGGATAGCTCGAAGATCGATACCACCGGAACCCAGGAGGACTAGCCATGCCGACTCACGCCGTATGCCCCGGTTCTTTCGATCCCATCACGCTGGGGCACGTCGACGTTTTTAATCGTGCCAGCGAGCTTTTTGACAAGGTCACGGTGCTGGTGACGGGAAACCCCGACAAGCCTTCTGGGCTGTTTAGCGTGGAGGAGCGCGTGGACCTTATTCGCCGTACCGTTTCCCCGGAGATCGAGGTGGACTGGTGGGGCGGATTGTTGGTGGATTACACCAGCGCCCATGGCATAGACACGATTGTGAAGGGCTTGCGCTCCTCCTTGGATTATGAGTATGAGCTGCCGATGGCGCAGATGAACCGGCGCCTTTCCGGAATCGATACCGTCTTTTTGCTCACGGATGAGAAATACGGATATATCTCTTCTTCGCTGTGCAAGCAGGTGGCGCAGTACGGCGGTGATGTTACGGGTATGTTCCCGGATCATGTGGCTGCCGCAGTGATGGAACGCTACCGAGGCTAAAGGGATATGTCTGTACTGGCAATACCCCTCGTTGTCCTACTTACCGTCATCGCTGGCTCGTGCTTGCAGCGAGTCTCCGGCATGGGCCTGGGCCTCATTGGTGGGCCCATCCTGACGCTTTTCCTCGGCCCCGTCGAAGGCATCATGGTCATCAACGTCTTGGCCTGCCTCAATGCCATCCTCACGACCTATTCGATGCGTGAGAATGTGGACTGGGGAAAGTGGCTGCGCATCGGTCCTTTCATGGTCCTCGGCTCAATTCCGGCGGCGCTGCTCATCGCCCGTATTGATACTGCGGCGTTGTTGGTTCTGGTTGGTGCCGCCTTATTGATTGCGCTGGCCGTGGTGGTCTTTGGGCGCAAGTTCGTCCCGGAGATGAGTGGCACGGGCCCGGCCATCTCCGCGGGTATTTTGGGCGGGTTCACCAATACCCTGGCCGGCGTGGCTGGCCCGGTCATCACGGTCTATGCCCAGGCCGCGCGGTGGCCCAAGGAGGTTCTCGCGCCGACCCTGCAGCCCTGCTTTGTCATCGGCGGATTGTCCTCTGTTCTGACGAAGTACTTCTTGGGCTCCGGCGGCTTTGACGGTTTGCACTGGCTGGTGTGGCCCTGCGGGGTAATTGGAATGTGCGTTGGCATTCTCTTAGGAAAGAAGATTGCTGGGCGCGTCTCTCGGGACAAGGCCCATAAGCTATCACTGTGGCTGGCCAGCCTAGGAGCGCTCAGCGCATTGCTGCGAGGCCTTTTTACTCTGGGTGCTTAAACAGCGTCTCGGTATGGTGGAGTCCATGGCGAAATTCAAGATTGAGGACGCGCTCGCCCTGCGAGCTGGCAAAAATTTTCAGATTGACTCGGTTGATGCCTCGGCAACGCCTGGCTTCGACGGCGATAAAGCGGCGCTCGACGCCCGCTTCTCCAAGTATGACGATGAGCTCTATGAGCTGCAGGAGCGGCTTTTTGCCAACGGCCGCAGCTACGGTGAGGACGCCCCGGCGGTGCTCATCGTCCTGCAGGGCATGGATACCTCGGGCAAGGGCGGTGCTATCCGCCACGTGTTGAGCACCTTCGACCCGCAAGGAACCACGACCGTCGGCTTCGGTAAACCCACCGAAGAGGAGCTAGAGCATGACTTCCTGTGGCGCATCCGCAAACACGACCCGCAGCCGGGACAAATCGTGGCCTTCGACCGCTCCCACTACGAGGATGTCCTCATTCAGCGCGTGCACGAGTGGGTGGATGAAGAAGAGGTGGATCGGCGCATCGAGGCCATCCGTGACTATGAGCTGGAATTAACGGCCAGGGGAGTCAAGGTCATCAAAATCTTCCTTCACTTGTCCAAGGAAGCCCAGAAGGAGAATCTGCTGGAGCGCACGGAGCGGGAAGACAAGTTCTGGAAATACGACCCGGCTGATGTTGAGGAGCGCGCCTATTGGGATGAGTACATGTCGGCCTACGAGGATGCTATTCAGCGCACGGATGAAAACTACGCGCCCTGGTACGTCATTCCTACCGATAACAAGAAGTATGCCCGGATGGCGCTGAAGTTTCTCATCGTGGATCTCCTGCGCCACCTAGATCTGGAATGGCCGGCGCCCGACTTTGATCCGGAAGTCGAGCGCCAGCGTATTAAGGACGCTGACTAAGAGCTAGTCGCTTTCTGTGCCATCGACGTCGCTGGCCAGCTCGCGGGCGGCGGCGTTAAACGCATCCAGAACAGACAGCAGCGCTTCTTGCGCATTGATGATGCCGAGGTTGAGCGCGTGAAAGAGCTGGTCCTCGTTCAGACCAGCGGTGGTGACGAAGCACGCATCACCGCGCAGCTCAACCTCATCCTCAGCTAAACCAACGAGCGCGCGCCCATCGAAAGCACCGGAATTGAACTCGTTGCAGAGCACATGGAAGATGGGGAGCATCTCCGCATTGAGCTGTGTGGACAGCACGCTCTCGATGCGCACGAGGCCCTCTTCCACGGTGATGACCCAGTCAAGGTCGTTGAGGCGGGCAACTGCGGTTGTCGCATCTTCAGGGTGCGCGGTGGCTGCCATATCCAGCTCGGCGCCGTTGAGCACGCTCAACACGCGGTCCCGGCCGACGGCGGCCAGCGGTGATCCGGAGAGAATGTCGAAAGGATCGGAACTGCCGGATGCATTCTGGTTCTGATGTGGGTCCTGGCTCATGCTTGCTCCTCCTTATCCCAGGTGACAGCCTGCGGGAAGCGCTGTGCCACGACGTCGAAGATCTCAGCGAAGCTGGCCAGTGAACTCAGCAGGAAATGGCCGAGCTGAGCCAAGGAGAGGCCTTCGCCCACGCCCATGGCGCGGTTGGCGCCTAGGTGGATCTCCGCGTTACCCTTCGCATCCTCTTCTACGAGGAAGTTCAGGGTGGGCGCAACGCTGGCCCAGTTCAGCTCCGCCACCACGGCGGCTACCTCCGGTTCGAGGTGTGCTGGAAGAGTGCCCTCCCACGAGGCGAAGGCACTGAGTACCTCGCCTTCAGCGTCGAGCTCACAGTGCACTGCGATATGGGGGACACCGGTCTGCAGCACGCGGCGCGCGGAATCGGCACTGTCGGCGCCAGTGTCAGCGTCGTCTTCTGGCTCTGGGGTTGCCTCGATGAGTGCATAGTCGGCGGCGATAAGCTCGCACAACTGCGCCAACCGGTCGATGGTGACCGGCTCAACCACGTGGAGATCGGTCACTGCTGCTCACCCTGAGCACCCTCGGCCCCCTCGCCCGCCTGCGCGGCTGACTCGGAACCGAGCTTGGCCATTTCTTCGGCAGCGGCGACCATGGCGTTCTGGGCGTTGATGACGCCGTCCACAGAGGCGCGCAGTGCGGCCGCGAGTTGTTCATCGGTCATTCCGGCCGCGCAAGGAATGTCAGCCTCGGTGCGTACGAGCAGCATGCCATCGAAGTCAGCAATGACGGCGCGTGCCCCCATAGCCACGGAGTTGATCTGGTTAGCGGCCAAGAAAAGACCTGCGTCTGCCTTGGCATAGTTGACGTCCGTCGGAACATCGCAGCGCACGATAGCAACGCTCTCCAGGACGGCGAACATGCACGGCAGACCGTTGAGATTAGCGGTCGCGGCGTCGTCGCGACCGGTGACCGGCTCGAGTTCGATGTCGAAGGTCTTCATCGCCTCGATAATGCGGTCAAGGGTGACCTCCGGCAGTGCGTGCGGATCCTCGGCGGTAGGCGTTGTCGGATTAGTCATGGTTGTGCTCCTTCCAGGTGACAAGCTGCGGGTACTGCTGTTCCATCCACTCGAAGGATTGCAACACAGCATCCAGGGTGGACATGACGAACGCGCCGAGCTGGTTGCGGGATGCACCATGGGTCACGTCCAGATCGCGTGCACCGGAGACCGCCAAAGCGTTGTCTGGCGCTTCGAAGAAGCGGAACGTCGGCGTGAAGTGGTCCTGGTTCCATGCGTTGATGTGCATGAGCAACGCAGGGCCTTCGGAGGCGGGGACAGAGCCGCGCCATACGGAATCGACGATGAGAGAGGAGCCAACGAGCTGGAAGGCGATGGCGGCGTTGGAGAAGCCGGTGCGCAAGAGGTTGACCGTTTGGCCGTCTTGAGTCTTCTGCTCTTCGATGCGGTATTCCAAGCCTTCTGACTCAAAGATTTCCGCTATGCGCTCGAGGCTGACTTCTTCGATGGGTGTGTCAGGCTGCAGCTGGCGCTGCTGCGCGTGGTCATGGTTAGTGGTGTCCGTCAATTCTTCTACTCACTTCGCTACATTTTTCTTAATCTTTTCCGGCCCCGACACTACCGGAGCCGTCTTCCCCGGGTGCGCAGGTGGGGGCCTCGACGAGTTTTTCGCCACCGAGCTCGTGGGCGAGCGCTGGAGCGATGTCGGGGTAGCGGAAGGTGTGGCCCAGCGCTTCCGCGCGCGTGGGAAGGACCTTTTGGTTGGCCAGTGCCAGCTCCCGCGCACCTTCCTTACCCAGCAGTAGCGCCGGACCGACGCTGGGAATGGGGATGACGGTCGGCCGGTGAAGGAGTGAGCCGAGGGTATCTACATAGTCGCGATTGAGCACCGGGGTGGGGGAGACTGCGTTGATGGCACCGCTCCAGGCAGGGTCGAGGGCGGCGCGGGCAAACATATCTGAGAGATCATCCTGCGCAACCCAGCTATTCCACATGCTGCCCTTGCCAAATGAGCCGCCCAGTCCAGTAGAAAACAGCGCCCGCAGCAGCGGCAGGATTCCCGCGTTGGCAGATTGCACGATGCCGGTGCGCAGGTTCACCACTCGTTTCCCGGCCTCACGTGCCGGCGCGCAAGCATCCTCCCACGCCGTCACGACATCGGCCAGAAAGCCCTCACCGCGCTCCGAGCCTTCGGTTAGTTCTTCATCGCCCCGGTCCGGGCCGTAGATACCGATAGCGGAAGAACAGACCATCGCAGTCACGGAGGGAGTCTCGGCCGCCAGCTGCGCCAGCAGGTGAGTAGGGCCTACACGTGAATCCCGAATAGCTTCCTTGTGCGCGGTATTAAAGCGCCCGAAAATCGGCTCGCCGGCCAGGTGGATGAGGATATCAACGCCGTCCAGCAAATCTTTGGCGGGCACAGTAGGCCGCCACAGGCGCTCGCCGGCACCTGGTTTAGAGCGCACGAGCGGAATGACGGTGTGGCCCAAGGTGCCGAGCTGTGCGGCCACAGCAGTGCCTACCGTGCCGTGCGTACCAGTTATTGCTATTGTGCGGGGCTCGGCGTTGAGAGCACCCAGCCGCTGAGCAAAGCGAAAGTCCTCAATGAGCTGCTGCTGCCGGTAGGCAAAAATCGATTCCACTGCCCCCGTGGGGATGCGGGTGTCCACCTTGTCGGTGATGAGTGTGCCCTCTGGGTGGTCTTCAAAGACGTGTTCGTGGCGCCAATTGGCCAGCGAACGGAAGGGGGCGTTGATGCAGACATCAGCGAAAGAACGCCGCGGCTGGTACCTACTCAAATCATGCCGGGCGACCCATTTCAAACCACCAGGAAACCCCAAGATAGAAGTCCCATCAGCTAATGACTCGGCCTGCTGCAGGGGAGTCATGAAACCGAAAGGCGCGGTGAGGCGCGCGAGCGCTCCCGGGCGGGTGTGCCATTGCCAAACCTCTTCGCGCGGGGCTGGAACAACGTGCTGGGTAGTAAAACTCACTGTCTAGGGACCTGCCTCAAAAGATTCGGGGTGCGAGGGCGTACACAGCACGCCTGAAGAGTGCTATGGTTAGTGCTGGCTTTCAAGCATAGACAAGTCCTTTTAACCATTGTCCGACATCCTTTAAAGACCGCACCGTGAGGCGGGGAAGGAGGTCACGATGAGTGAAACCGGCACCCACGCGGAGTCCAACGAGCTGTTGAGCTCGAAAGACGTCGCGCGCACTGTCGCACGCATCGCGCACCAGATCATTGAAAAGACGGCGCTAGATTCGAGTGATTCCGCTCGAGTCCTGCTCTTAGGCATTCCCTCTGGTGGCGTGCCGTTGGCGCAGCGCCTTGCCGAAAAAATTGAGGAATTCTCCGGGGTGGAGGTTCCTTGGGGCTCCCTAGACATCACGCTGTACCGCGATGATCTCTATGCCCGCCCGCACCGTGCATTGCAGCCTACGACGGTGCCCGACGGCGGCATCGACGGCGCCACCGTCATTCTTGTCGACGACGTCTTATACTCCGGCCGCACTATCCGTGCCGCACTCGATGCCCTCGCGGACATCGGCCGTCCCGACATCATCCAACTCGCAGTCCTCGTGGACCGTGGACACCGCCAGGTCCCCATCCGTGCTGATTACGTGGGCAAGAACATTCCCACCGCGCGCGACGAGGACGTCACCGTGTACAACGCTGATATCGATGGCCGCGATGCCGTCGTTCTTACCCGCTTCACTGCACAGCCCGGCAAGGAGGCATAAATGAAGCACCTCATTAATATCGCCGACCACAGCGCCGAGGAGATCCTTGGGCTGATGGATGAGGCTGACCGTTTCCGGGAAGCCCTCGAAGGCCGCGAAGTCAAGAAGCTGCCCACGCTGCGCGGGCGCACCGTTTTCACCTTGTTCTATGAAAACTCCACCCGCACCCGTTCTTCTTTCGAAACGGCGGGTAAGTGGATGTCGGCTGATGTCATCAACCTCTCCGCGTCGACGTCTTCGGTCAAGAAGGGCGAGTCCCTCAAGGACACCGGGTTGACTTTGACGTCGATCGGCGCAGATGCCATCATCATGCGCCACCCTTCCTCGGGTGCTGCGCAGCAGCTCGCCGGCTGGGTGGCACCTGAAGGGCAGGGGCCGAGCGTCATCAACGCCGGCGATGGCTCTCACCAGCACCCCACGCAGGCGCTTCTCGACGCCGTCACGATGCGCCAGCGCCTGCACCTAGGAGCGGATCGCTCCGCCGCAGGCACCGGCTTCGAGGGACTGAAAGTCACCATCGTTGGTGATTGCCTGCACTCCCGCGTCGTGCGCTCCAACGTGGACCTGTTGTCCACCCTGGGAGCCGAGGTCACGCTCGTCGCTCCGCCGACACTGTTGCCCTTCGGCGTGGACACTTGGCCGGTGCGGGTCTCCCATGACTTCGACGCCGAGGTGCCGGAGGCGGACGTCGTCATGATGCTGCGCGTTCAGGCAGAGCGCATGAATGGTGGCTTTTTCCCCTCGCACCGCGAATACGCCTCCCTCTACGGGCTGTCCAAGGACCGCGCCGCGGCCATGAAGAAGGATGCCATCATCATGCACCCGGGCCCCATGGTTCGTGGCATGGAGATCAACTATGCCGTGGCCGACTTTGACAACACCGCAGTGCTCCAGCAGGTCAACAACGGTGTCCATGTGCGCATGGCCACCCTCTTTACGCTGCTGACGAACGGCGAGAACGCCGGTATCTAAATCGAGTTATCTCACATACCAACGAGGAGAGCTTTTCAGAAACCATGACTATTTATCCAGACACCGGCGTGCTCTCGGCTCCTGCGGCGGGCACCTTGCTCATCACCAACGTCCGCCCTTATGGCGAGGGCGAACCCACCAGCATCCTGATCAAGGATGGCGTCATCGAGGCCATCGGCACCGCCGCCGATGCCGGGGACGCCAGGGACGCCGGGGCCGTGACCCCGGCAGTTGAGGTGGACCGCACTATCGACGGTGGCGGCAACGTGCTGCTGCCGGGGTTAGTGGACATGCACGTTCACCTGCGTGAGCCGGGCCGCGAGGACACCGAGACCATCGAAACCGGCTCGCGCGCTGCCGCCAAGGGCGGCTTTACCGCCGTGTTCACCATGGCCAACACCTCCCCGGTGACGGACCAGCCCATCATCGCCGAGTCCGTCTGGGCCAAGGGCCAGGCACGTGGCCTGTGCGACGTCCATCCGGTCGGCTCCATCACGAAGGGCCTCGAGGGCAAGACCCTGACCGAGTTTGGCATGATGGCCCGCTCGGACGCCAAGGTGCGTATGTTCTCCGACGACGGCAAGTGCGTCCAGGACCCACAGCTCATGCGCCGTGCCCTGGAATATGCGAAGGGACTTGACGTCCTGCTGGCGCAGCACGCAGACGACCACCGCATGACCGAAGGCGCTAGCGCCCACGAGGGCGAGGTTGCGGCCCGCCTGGGCTTGCGCGGCTGGCCGCGCGTCGCTGAGGAATCCATCGTCGCCCGCGACGCCCTACTCGCGCGTGATTACGGCAACCGCATGCACATCTGCCACGCTTCGACGAAGGGCACCGTGGAGCTGCTCAAGTGGGCCAAGGAACAGGGCATTCCGCTGACCGCCGAGGTGACCCCGCACCACCTGCTGCTGACCGATGACAAGCTGGTGACCTACGACGGCGTCTACCGCGTCAACCCACCGTTGCGCGAGGAATCCGACGCCCTGGCCCTACGCCAGGCCTTGCTTGACGGGCTTATCGACGTCGTGGCCACAGACCACGCTCCGCACGGCAGCGAAGACAAGTGTGTCGAGTTCGAGCACGCTAAGCCGGGCATGCTGGGACTGGAATCCTCCCTGGCGGTCATCGCCAAGCTCTTCGTCGCCACCGGCCTGGCCGACTGGCGCTTCGTCGCCCGCGTCATGTCGGAGCGTCCGGCAGAGATTACTCGCCTGCCTGGTCATGGCCGCCCGATTGCGGTGGGCGAGCCAGCCAACCTCACCATCGTCGATCCCAAGCACAAGTGGGTATCGGATTCCACGCGTCTGGCTTCGAAGTCGGAGAACAACCCCTATGAGGGGGAGGAATTCGGTGCACGCGTGGCCTACACCATCCTGCGTGGCGCGGTGACCTACGACCTAGCGGCTGAAAGCGCCAGCGAGGCGGCCGAGTGATCGGGATAATCGACAATCAGAGTTGCTCGACACTTAAGTAACCAACGCACGTCCCCAACACAACCAACCCTTCACCGAGAAAATTCACTGAAAGGTTCAACACACAGTGACTTCCACTACCACCACCCCCGCCATCCTGGTCCTCGCTGATGGCCGCACCTTCCGAGGCTTCGGCTTCGGTGCCACCGGTACGACTCTGGGCGAGGCCGTCTTCACCACCGCCATGACGGGTTACCAGGAGACTATGACGGACCCGTCTTACCACCGCCAGATCGTCGTCGCCTCTGCGCCGCAGATTGGCAATACGGGCTGGAACGATGAGGACAACGAGTCCCATGACGACAAGATCTGGGTTGCCGGTCTAGTTATCCGTGATCTGGCCCGCCGCGTCTCCAACTGGCGTGCCGCCCGCTCCCTGCCGGAGGAGATGGAGAAGCAGGGAATCATTGGTATTGGGGGAATCGATACCCGCACTTTGGTGCGCCACCTGCGCAATCACGGCTCCATCAAGGCAGGTATCTTTTCCGGAGAGGCCGCTGAGCGGGACGTCGAGGAGCTCGTCTCTGAGGTCAAGAACCAACCTTCGATGGCCGGCCTTGACCTGTCCGAAGAAGTCTCGACCGATGAGGTCTATACCTTCCCAGCCGTAGGGGAGAAGCGCTTTACCGTCGTGGCCTATGACATGGGAGTCAAGACCGCCACCCCGAAGCACTTTGCCGAGCGCGGCATCGAGACCATCGTGGTTCCCGCCAACACCCCGTTCGAGAAGATCAAGCAGTACAACCCAGACGGCGTGTTTGTCTCCAACGGTCCGGGCGACCCGGCTACCGCTGACACCATGGTCGGCATCGTGCGCGACATCCTTGCTGCTAAGTACCCCTTCTTCGGCATCTGCTTTGGCAACCAGATCCTCGGCCGTGCGCTGGGTATGGACACCTACAAGCTGAAGTTCGGCCACCGCGGCATCAACGTTCCGGTGCGCAACCAGCTGACCGGAAAGATCGATATCACCTCCCAGAACCACGGCTTTGCTTTGGCCAGCCCCTCGGGCAAGGAAGACCCGGCCGGCGAGGAATTCGATACCGACTTCGGCCCGGCAGTGGTCTCCCACACCTGCCTCAACGACAACACCATCGAAGGTGTTGCGCTCAAGGATGGCATGGCGTACTCCGTGCAGTACCACCCTGAGTCCGCCGCCGGCCCACACGATGCCAACCCGCTCTTTGACCAGTTCATCGAGCTCATGACTGAAAAGTCCCCGAACAAGTAGAACGCAACCAGGAAAAGGAAGAAGAAACACATGCCAAAGCGCAACGACATCAATCACGTCCTGGTTATCGGCTCCGGTCCGATTGTTATTGGTCAGGCCTGCGAGTTCGACTACTCCGGCACCCAAGCCTGCCGCGTGCTCAAGGAGGAAGGCCTGCGCGTCACGCTGGTTAACTCCAACCCGGCAACGATCATGACGGACCCGGAGTTCGCCGACCACACCTATGTGGAGCCCATCGAGCCCGAGTTCATCGAGAAGATCTTCCAGAAGGAAAAGGAAGAGGGCAACCCCATCGACGCCGTGCTGGCAACCCTGGGCGGCCAGACCGCTCTGAACGCCGCGGTACAGTTGGACCGCCTGGGCATCCTCAAGAAGTACGATATCGAGCTCATCGGTGCTGATATCGACGCCATTGAGCGCGGCGAGGATCGTCAGAAATTCAAGGACATCGTGGCCTCCATCGGTGGCGAATCCGCGCGCTCCCGTGTTTGCCACACGATGGAGGAGGTCCACGAGACCGTTTCCGAGCTTGGCCTCCCAGTCGTTGTACGCCCATCGTTTACCATGGGCGGCCTGGGCTCCGGCTTGGCCTTTAACGAAGAGGACCTTGAGCGCATTGCCGGCGGCGGCTTGGCTGCCTCGCCGGAGGCGAACGTTCTCATCGAGGAGTCCATCCTGGGCTGGAAGGAGTTCGAGCTCGAGCTCATGCGTGACGGCGACGATAACGTTGTGGTCATCGCTTCCATCGAGAACGTCGACGCCCTCGGCGTCCACACCGGTGACTCCGTGACCGTGGCCCCGGCATTGACCCTCACGGACCGCGAGTACCAGAAGATGCGCGACCAGGGTATCGCCATCATCCGCGAGGTCGGCGTCGACACCGGCGGCTGCAATATCCAGTTCGCTGTAAACCCGGATGACGGCCGCATCATCACCATTGAGATGAACCCGCGCGTGTCCCGCTCCTCCGCGCTGGCCTCTAAGGCCACCGGTTTCCCGATTGCCAAGCTGGCAGCCAAGCTGGCGATTGGCTACACCCTGGATGAGGTACGCAACGACATCACTGGCGTGACCCCGGCGGCCTTCGAGCCGACTCTGGACTACGTCATCGTCAAGGCCCCGCGCTTTGCTTTTGAGAAGTTCCCGGGCGCCGATGACACTCTGACCACCACGATGAAGTCTGTGGGCGAGGCCATGGGTATCGGCCGCAACTATATTTCCGGCCTGAACAAGGTCATGCGCTCGCTGGAGGGCAAGCCTTCTGGTTTCTGGACCAAGCCGGATGAGTACTTCGCTGGGGAGCGCGCAACGGACGTGGAGGCCGTTCTCAAGGACCTGGAGCGTCCGACCGAGGGCCGCATCTACGATGTCGAGCTGGCTCTGCGCCTCGGTGCCACGGTGGAGCAGTTGCACGAGCACTCGCACATCGACCCGTGGTTCCTCGCCGAGCTTGAGGCGCTTGTTGAGTTCCGCGAGGAGCTCGTGAGCGCGCCAGTCCTGGACGCTGAATTACTGCGCCGCGCTAAGGTCTTTGGCCTGTCCGACGCCCAGATCGCGGCTCTTCGCCCAGAGTTCGCCGGTGAGGATGGCGTGCGCTCCTTGCGCTGGTCTTTGGGCATTCGCCCGGTGTACAAGACCGTTGATACTTGTGCGGGTGAGTTTGAAGCCCAGACCCCGTACCACTACAGCTCTTATGAAATGGACCCGAACGCTGAGACCGAGGTGCGCGAGAGCAGCGAGAAGACCAAGGGCAAGGTCATCATCTTAGGCTCCGGCCCGAACCGTATTGGCCAGGGCATCGAGTTTGATTACTCCTGCGTGCACGCCGCCCTGGAGCTTTCCCGTGAGGGCTACGAGACGGTCATGGTTAACTGCAACCCGGAGACGGTGTCGACTGACTATGACACCGCCGACCGTCTCTACTTCGAGCCGCTGACCTTCGAGGATGTCATGGAGGTTTACTACGCGGAGGCCGCTTGTGGTGAAGTTGCCGGCGTCATCGTTCAGCTGGGTGGCCAAACCCCGCTGGGCCTGGCTGAGCGCCTAACGGCTGCCGGCGTTCCGGTCGTGGGAACCTCGGCCGCTGCCATCGACTTGGCCGAGGACCGCGGTGAATTCGGCAAGGTGCTTGCCGAAGCCGAGCTGCCTGCACCGGCCTTCGGCACCGCTACCTCCTTTGAGGAGGCCCGCCAGGTCGCTTCGAATATCGGCTATCCGGTGCTGGTCCGCCCGTCCTACGTGCTGGGTGGCCGCGGCATGGAGATCGTCTACGACGAGGATTCGCTGCGCGATTACATCGAGCGCGCTACCGAGATCACCTCGGATCACCCAGTCTTGGTCGACCGTTTCCTAGATAACGCCATTGAGATCGACGTCGACGCGCTGTGTGACGGCGAGGAGGTCTACCTCGGCGGAGTCATGGAGCACATCGAGGAAGCAGGTATCCACTCCGGTGACTCCTCCTGTGCGCTGCCACCGATGACGCTGGGGCCGGAGGATATTGAGAAGGTGCGGGAGTCGACGCGTCGCCTAGCGCACGGCATCGGCGTCAAGGGCCTGATGAACGTTCAGTACGCCCTGAAGGATGACACTCTCTATGTCATCGAGGCCAACCCGCGTGCCTCCCGTACCGTGCCCTTCGTCTCCAAGGCCACCGGCGTGCCGCTGGCTAAGGCTGCCGCACGCGTCATGCTGGGTGCGTCCATTGCGGAGCTGCGCGAGGAAGGCATCATTCCGTCCACTTACGACGGTGGTTCCCTGCCGCTGGAGCACCCGATTGCGGTCAAGGAAGCCGTGCTGCCGTTTAACCGCTTCCGTCGCCCCGACGGCCAGCTGCTGGATACCTTGCTTTCTCCAGAGATGAAGTCCACCGGCGAGGTGATGGGCTTGGCTGATAACTTCGGTGCCGCCTATGCCAAGGGTGAGATGGCCGCCTTCGGTGAGCTGCCCACCGAGGGCACCGTGTTCGTCTCCGTGGCCAACCGCGATAAGCGCACCCTTATCTTCCCGATTCAGCGCCTGGCCTACATGGGCTACACCATCGTGGCCACTGCCGGTACCGCGCAGATGTTGCGCCGCAACGGCGTCGAGTGCGAGGTGGCCCGGAAGGTCTCGGAAGCTGGGGAGGGTGAGGAGTCCATCGTGGACCAGATCCTCGGCGGCAAGGTCGACCTCATCCTCAACACCCCGGCAGGCTCCGCCGGCGCCCGTCACGATGGCTATGACATCCGCGCCGCTGCGGTATCCGTGGGTGTTCCACTGGTGACCACCGTCCAAGGCGTGACCGCAGCCGTGCAGGGCATCGAAGCCCTGCGCCGCGGAGACCTCAAGGTACGCGCGCTGCAGGAGCTTAAGCATGACCCAGCCAACTAGGAAGACGCCGTCTTTCGGCGAGCGCCTCGTGGCAGCCGGTGCGGAGCGCGGGCGCCTGTGCGTGGGCATCGACCCCCACCCGCACTTGCTGGAGGCCTGGGGCCTGTCGGTTGATGTGGATGGTCTGCGCACGTTTACGCTGCGCTGTGTAGAGGCTTTCGCGGAGACCGCGGCGGTGGTGAAGCCGCAGGTGGCCTTCTTTGAGCGTTTCGGCTCTCGCGGTTTCGCTGTACTCGAGGAGGCCCTGGCGGGCCTTCGAGAGCAGGGCTGTTTGAGCCTAGCGGACGCGAAGCGCGGTGACATCGGTTCTACCATGGCGGGCTACGCACAGGCCTGGCTGGGGGAGGACTCGCCGCTGCGGTCCGATGCTGTGACGGTCTCGCCCTACCTTGGTGTGGGCGCTTTGAGCCCAGTCTTCGACCTAGCGGAGGACACTGGACGAGGGGTCTTTGTCCTTGCGGCGACCTCCAACCCGGAGGCCGTGGCGTTGCAGTCGTTGAGCGTCGACGGCCGCAGCGTGGCGCAACGAGTCGTCGATGAGCTTGCGCAGCGCAATGCGTCTGCGGCTGGGCCAGACAACACCGTGGGTGCTCTCGGCGTGGTCGTGGGCGCGACGTTGGAGGCTCCGCCTGCATTAGACCAATTAAACGGTCCAGTGCTGCTTCCGGGAGTCGGCGCCCAGGGCGCAACGCCCGCGGATGTAAGGCAACTCACCGCAGCGGCACCTAAACTGGGCTTTGCTAACGTCTCCAGGGCTATTCTTTCGCAGGGGCCTAATGCCTCTGAACTGCGGAAAGCCGTAGTGGATACGGCGGCGGAGTTCCGGGACTAATACTCAGACCAGGTAGCGGCGTGCTGGATTAACAGGAGCGCCGTTTACCTGGTATTTTGTTTAAGGCATGTGCGTTGACGTGCAGGAACCTTTAAGTGAAAGGGGCCGCGTTGCGTCACCGCGTACAGACCAGTGCTAGGATTGCCAGAAGTCGGTTCGTGGAGGTAGCAAAAGCTATCCCGCGCTGGGGAAATCTTCCCACCGTGAGCCGAGATTCTGGTGCTAGCCATCAGATGACAATGTTCGTACTAATGAAATCGGAGGAAACCCGTGGCCCTTCCCAAGTTGACAGATGAGCAGCGCAAAGAAGCTCTCGCAAAGGCCGCTGAGGCCCGCAAGGCTCGCGCTGAGCTCAAGGCGGCGTTGAAGCGCGGCGAGACCAACCTGCAGGAAGTTCTGGAGAAGGCCGAGACCGACGAGATCATCGGCAAGACCAAGGTCTCCGCTCTCCTCGAGGCTCTGCCGAAGGTTGGCAAGGTCAAGGCCAAGGAAATCATGGAGGACCTGGAGATTGCTCAGACCCGTCGCCTGCGCGGCCTGGGTGACCGTCAGCGCCGCGCCCTGCTCGAGCGTTTCGGCTACGGCGAGTAATTAGCACAATGGCTGACGAAACTGCACGCGGGCGCCTGGTCGTTCTGGCCGGGCCGTCCGCTGTGGGTAAGTCCACTGTGGTTTCGCGCCTGCGTGATGATGTTGACAACCTCTACTTCAGCGTCTCAATGACGACGCGCCAACCCCGCCCCGGCGAGACTGATGGGGTGGATTACTTCTTTGTCTCCCCGGAGGCTTTCCAAGAACACATTGACGCCGGTGACATGCTCGAATGGGCTGAGATCCACGGTGGTTTGCAGCGCTCCGGGACGCCGGCTCAGCCGGTGCAGGAAGCGATGGTGGCCGGCCGTCCGGTGTTGGTGGAGGTTGATCTTGCAGGCGCCCGCAACGTGAAGGCGGCGATGCCGGAGGCGGAAACCGTGTTTCTCGCCCCACCGTCCTGGGAAGTTCTGGTTGAGCGCCTAACTGGGCGCGGGACCGAACCGCAGGATGTCATTGACCGCAGACTGCATACTGCAGAGACGGAACTTGCCGCGCAAAAGGAATTCGACCACATCGTTGTGAATGAAGATCTCGATGAGGCCGTTGCTGCAATTAGTGCTATCCTGCGTGGATAGACCACGATTTTGACCATCTACCAACAGTAAAGGTGCATGTGACCAACGTGACCACACCTGCCAATTCTGAGGCCGTGAAGCCGGAGCCAGTATTCGATCCGCCGACGGGTATTACCGATCCGCCGATTGATGAACTGCTGGGCAAGGTCTCGTCCAAGTACGCTCTGGTGATTTTCGCTGCGAAGCGCGCACGCCAGATCAACAGCTATTACCAGGAACAGGATGAAGGCGTCTTCGAGTTCGTCGGACCACTGGTAACCCCGGAACCGGGTGAGAAGCCGCTGTCCATCGCCCTCCGCGAGATTGACGCTGGCCTGCTGGACCACGAGGAAGGCAACTAGCCTGCTCATCGTGAAGTCAAAAAGGCAGCTTCTTAAAGTGCCTTAGCGCCATTCTGAATCTAAACCCACCCAAGTGTCTCTCTAGGCGCTTCGGTGGGTTTGCTGTGTCTTGGGTACTATCGGCCGAGTGAAGGACGTACAGAAAACCCCAGATAGTTCAGAGTTGAGACCTGCGTCGACCAAGCCCGCAGGGGGCCGCCGAATCCTTATCGGCGTGGCAGGCGGCATTGCTGCCTATAAGGCGTGTCACCTTATTCGGGATTTTAAAGAACAGGGCGATGATGTCCGCGTCGTTCCCACGGAGGCCGCATTGAACTTCGTTGGGGCGGCCACCTTCGAAGCTTTGTCAGGACACCCGGTCTCCACAACCGTCTTTGATGCCGTGGATGAGGTCCAACACGTTTCCTTGGGGCAGCAGGCTGATGCAGTCGTCATCGCTCCTGCCACCGCGGATCTTATCGCCCGGTTGGCCTGTGGCCGCGCCGATGATCTTTTGAGCGCTTCCGTGCTGGTTGCTACGTGCCCCGTCATCATTGCCCCCGCCATGCACACGGAGATGTGGCTGAACCCGGCAACCCAGGACAATGTGGCAACGCTCCGCCGGCGCGGTATCACCGTGATGGAGCCGGCGCATGGCCGACTCACCGGCACCGATACGGGTGCTGGCCGCCTGCCGGATCCAGAGCAGATAGCGGAGTTTGCTCGTACGATTATCGCGGGGCATCGCGTGAAGCATGATTGGCAGGGCCGGAAGGTTGTGATCTCTGCCGGAGGTACCCAAGAGAACCTCGATCCAGTGCGGTACCTTGGCAACCGTTCTTCTGGACGCCAGGGTTTTGCCTTGGCGGAGATCGCTGCGCAACGCGGGGCGGATGTCACTATTGTTGCTGGAAACACTGAAGCGCTTCCCATCCCTGCAGGCGCTTCCGTGGTGCGCGTGACATCGACGCGGGATATGCAGGAGGCGATGAATAGCGAAGCTGCCGATGCCGACATCATTATCATGGCCGCGGCTGTTGCCGACTACCGTCCCGCGTCCGTGGCGGATTCGAAGATGAAGAAGGGCGCAGCAGACGAGGACTTGGCCAGCCTTGAGCTCGTGGAGAACCCGGACATACTCAAGGGTCTGGTGCAGCGGCGTGAGAATGGTGAAGTTAAGCGCGAGGCAATCATCGTTGGCTTTGCTGCGGAGACTGGTGATGAGACTACTAGCGTGCTCGAGTATGCCCACCAGAAGTTTGTGAAGAAGGGCTGCGATGTGCTCATGGCTAATGAGGTCGGAGAGGGCAAGGTCTTTGGCCAAGCCACGAGTGCCGGGTGGATCCTTCGTCGCTCTTCCGACCCAGTGGTGGTTGCCCCGGGCTCAAAGCAAGTTGTGGCCGCACAGATTCTTGATGTGGTGAATGAAATGTTGGAAAAGTAGCGCTCGTTCTTGCAGTTGTAGACCGCTTGGTCTACGATGGGGCGGTGTTAACAGCCGAGGCGTGGGTGAGGCGAAGTCCTGCCCACGGCGCGCGGAATTAGTTTAAGGAAGATTTGTGACTGATAAAGCTGCTCAGGCGGTGCGCCTTTTTACTAGCGAATCCGTGACAGAAGGTCATCCGGATAAGATTTGTGACGCGATCTCAGACGCCATTCTTGACGCCCTCCTGGAGGAAGATCCTGACGCCCACGTCGCTGTGGAGACTCTCGTGACGACGGGCCAAGTCCACGTCGTGGGCGAGGTGCGCACCTCCGGTTATGTTGAAATCCCGCAGATCGTCCGCAAGACCCTTGTAGAGATCGGTTTTACCTCTTCCGATGTGGGCTTTGATGGCCACACCTGTGGCGTCAACGTGGCCATTGGTGAACAGTCCCAGGAGATCGGGGCCGGCGTCGACGCCTCCACAGAGGTGCGTTCGGGGACGTTTGAGGATGATGACCAGTATGGCGCTGGTGATCAGGGCCTCATGTTTGGCTACGCAACGAATGAAACTCCAGAGTTTATGCCGCTGCCGATTTCGACGGCCCACCACCTTTCGCGCCGTCTTACCCACGTCCGCAAGGAAGGTATCGTGCCTTCGCTCCGTCCCGACGGAAAGACTCAGGTCACCTTCGCTTACGACGAAAATGATGTGCCGACGCGCTTGGAGACGGTCGTGATCTCCACGCAGCATGATCCGGATGTGACCCAGGAGTGGTTGGCCGAGCAACTTCGCACCCATGTCGTTGAGTGGGTCGTGAACGATGCTGACTTGGGCCAGTACTACACCGAAGATACTGAGCTTCTCATCAACCCATCCGGCTCCTTCATTCTGGGCGGGCCCATGGGTGATGCGGGCTTGACCGGCCGCAAGATCATCGTGGACACCTACGGTGGCATGGCCCGCCACGGTGGCGGTGCGTTCTCCGGTAAGGACCCAAGCAAGGTGGACCGTTCCGCGGCTTATGCTATGCGCTGGGTGGCTAAGAATATCGTGGCCGCTGGCCTGGCTGACCGTGCCGAGGTGCAGGTTGCCTACGCCATTGGACGTGCAAAGCCGGTCGGTCTGTATGTGGAGACCTTCGGCACTGCCCACGAGGGCTTGAGCGACGCTGACATTCAGGCAGCGGTGAATAAGGTCTTCGACCTGCGCCCGGCCGCGATTATTCGCGAGCTCGACCTGCAGCGTCCAATCTATCGTCAGACTGCAGCCTATGGACACTTCGGGCGTACCGATGTCGATCTGCCGTGGGAGGACACCTCGCGAGCCGACGGCCTGCGTCGCGCCGCCGGCCTGTAGAATCGGGCCCTATGCCCAAGAAGACACCCGCCGCCCAACAACCGGTCGCGCGGGTGTTGCCTTTGTTAGGGGTGGCCCACTTGGACCGAGAATTCGACTACCTCATTGATGAATCGGATTCACAGGCTGCTCAGCCCGGAGTGCGGGTGCGCATCCGCTTCAATGGTCGTCTGGTTGACGCCATCTTGTTGTCGCGGGCTAGCGATTCCGACTATGCGGGTTCGCTTCGTTATATTGATCGCGTCATTTCTCCTTATGCGGTGTACACCCCGACAATGTCAGCGCTCATCGAATCCCTCGCGGCTCGTTATGGCGGCGTGCGCTCCGACATCATTCGCACCGCGATCCCGGCGCGCCACGCCAAGGCCGAAGAAGCAGACGTGGATACGCCGTGGGAGGAACTTGGCACTGCCGAGTATCCGGATCTTTCCGCGTGGTCGGGCTACCAGCACGGGGAGTCCTTCGTAGATTCGATCTTGTCCGGGCACATTGCCCGGGCAGCCTGGCAGATAGCACCCGGGGAAGACTGGGCCGGTGCTTTGGCAGCCCTTGGAACCAGCGTGGCCCTGCAGGGCGGGGGCGTGCTCATGGTCGTCCCCGATCAGCGTGACTTGAATTGCCTAGAGGCGGCGTTTCGCCGTCACGTTTCTGCCAAACAAATCACTGTCCTCGCGCACAGTACTGGGCCCCAGGCCCGTTATCGTCGCTATCTTTCCGCCTTAACTGGTCAAGCACGGATCGTCATCGGTACTCGCTCCGCAGCCTTTGCCCCAGTCAAGGGCCTCAAGCTGGCCGTTGTCCTCAATGACGGCGACGATAATTTGGTGGATAACCTCAAGCCCTATGCCCATTCGAGGGAGGTGCTTAGCACCCGCTCGGCACAGGAAGGCTGCAGCCTTGTCCTCGCCGGCCATGCGCGCACCGCAGAAGCCCAGTTGCTTGTTGAATCGGGGTGGGCCCACGATCTTTTACCTAGCGACACAGCGCTGGAGAAGAGACGCCCCAACATCCTTGCGGTGGGTGCGTACGGGATTAATCTGGCCCGCCACATGCAGGGCGGGACGACGGCTGTCAGCGGCCCGGCATTTCAGGCCACACGTGCGGCGCTCGACCGCGGTGAGCCTGTTCTCGTACAGGTCCCGCGTAAGGGTTATGCGCCGATTTTGGCTTGTGGGCACTGCGCGTCCCCGGCGCGTTGCCGTCATTGCAATGGCCCCTTGGGTCTGCCTTCCGCTGGTGCTTCGAGGGATGAATCGACAGATTCGGCTGCGCTGCCGACGTGCCGGTGGTGTGGGCGCGTTGACGCTCATTATCGGTGCTCCGACTGCGGCTCGCCGCGGCTGCGCGCCATCGTGCTGGGTTCCGAACGCACGGCGGAAGAGATGGGCCGCGCTTTTCCCAATACCAGGGTGATTCAGTCGGGCGGCTCCACAGTCCTCGATGAGATCCCTACGGGTCCCTCGCTGGTTATCGCTACACCGGGCGCGGAACCGCGCATCGCGGAGGGTGGGCACTACGGCGCCGCCCTCTTGGTGGAAACCGGGGCGCTGCTGGGCCGCCAGGATCTGCGAGCCACGGAGGACACTTTGGCCAAGTGGGCGGCTGCTGCGACTCTCGTCGCGCCGGCACGCGACGGCGGTGCGGTGATCGTTGCCGCCGATGAGCAACTGCCACTCGTGGGCTTCTTGAGCCGCTGGGACATGGTGGGAGCTGCAGCAGCGGAATTGCAGGCACGCCGCGAGGTACGCTTTCCACCTGCTGTGCATATGGCGGCCGTCGATGGCGCCGATGCTTCCCTCGATGCGTTTTTGGAGTTGGCGGAACTGCCGGAACATGCGGAGCTTCTCGGGCCCGTCCCGTTGCCGCCGGGAGTGAGCCTGCCAGGTGACTATGACCATGAGCGCGGCGGTGAGCCGCAGCGGCTATTGATTCGTACCCCACTAGGTCCGCGTTCAGAGCTCGGTCAGGCTTTGAGAAAGGCTAATTCCGTGCGCAGTGCACGCAAGGATGTGTTGCCACTGCGCATCACCGTGGACCCAATCAACATCGGTTAAGGGCTGCGTTCTTTTCACCCCTGGCGGGCGCGCGCTGCTGGAGGTGAACTATTCTCGGTAGCCTACACACTGTTTAGCCCTCGAGGAGTACCACTATGACTGTGCGCGAGGTTCGCCTTTATGGCGATCCGGTCCTGACCACCCGTGCCGAGGAAATCACCGAGTTCGGGCCGTCACTGGAACGCTTGGCCCAGGACATGCTGGAAACCATGGAAGATGCTGGGGGAGTCGGATTAGCCGCCAACCAGATTGGTGTGACCAAGCGCATCTTCGTCTTCGATTGCTCACACTTTCAAAGCGGCCTGCGCGGTGCGGTAATCAACCCAGAGTGGGAAGCGGTAGGGGAGGACATGCAGTTAGGAACTGAGGGCTGCCTGTCCATCCCAGGTATTTCGCAGCCCACCGAAAGATTCTCCACGGTGCGTCTGCGCGGCTACGACCCGCAGGGCCGACCTGTATCGATGCTGGCTTCGGGGCTTATGGCGCGTTGCATACAGCACGAAACAGATCACCTGGATGGTGTCTTGTTCCTCCAGCGCCTGAGCGACGAACTGCGCAAGGAATCTATGAAGACCATCCGCCAAGCGGAGTGGTTTAACTCATAGCCGCGCGCACGCTCTGACGCCAGCGCGGCCCCACATCGATTAAAAATTAGAACCCCAACAACGTGAACTAAGAAAGGCCTGCCTTCACAGTGCGCATTATTTTCGCCGGAACCCCCGAGCCCGCTGTTGTGGCTTTGCAGAAGCTTATCGAGTCCCATCATGAGGTAGCTGCAGTCATCACTCGGCCCGACGCCCGCCGTGGTCGCGGACGCAGCGTGCATCCGAGCCCCGTGAAAGTCCTAGCTGAGGAACACGGCATCGAGGTGCTCACGCCGACCACCCTCAAGCAGGGCACCGAGGACGGCGATGCATTGCGTGCACGGCTAGCAGAGATCGCCCCCGAGGCCATTCCAGTGGTCGCCTACGGAAACCTGATCACCGAGGACCTCTTGAGCCTTCCCAAGCACGGCTGGGTCAACCTGCACTTTTCCCTTCTCCCAGCGTGGCGTGGCGCTGCCCCAGTGCAGGCTGCTATTGCTGCGGGAGATGAGCGAACGGGTGCTACAACTTTCCGTATTGATCGAGGCCTGGACACCGGGGATATCTTGGCCACCATGGAAGAGACAATCCGGCCCACTGATACCGCGGATGACCTGCTGACGCGCTTGGCGTATGCCGGCGGTGATCTGCTCGTCGAGACGATGAATGGTTTGGAAGATGGCAGCATCACCCCGCAGCCGCAGGCGGGTGAGGTCACCTACGCGCACAAGATTTCCACGGAAGACGCCCGAATCGATTGGACCGCGCAGGCCGATGTTGTCGATCGCCATATCCGTGCGCATACTCCAGGGCCGGGCGCGTGGACCCTATTGGGGGAGTCGCGCTTAAAGGTAGGCCCGGTCAGCGTCGTGGAGCCAGCAGAACTAGAGGAGTTGCCAGACACTACCGCGTTGACTTCGCTGCAACCGGGCGAAGTACACGTGGCGAAGAAGGAGGTAATGGTCGGTACCGGAAGCGCCCCGGTGCGCCTAGGCCAGATCCAACCGCCCGGCAAAAAGATGATGAATGCCGCCGACTGGGGCCGCGGGCTTTCTAGCCAGGCTTCCCAAGCAGCAGAGGGCGGCCAGGATGAGGTGAAGTTTTCATGAGTGGAGGTTTCCGATCCCGCAGCAAGTCCGGTGATCCGGCAGCTCGCACCGAGCGCGCCGAACAGCAACGCAGCGGTGGACGCAGAACCGCACGTGGCGGTACTAACCGCCAGACTAAAGGAAAGCGAGAGAATCGAGGCGGACAGCGCCAGCACAGCCGCCGAGACCGACAGCCAGCGTCCTTCATGTCCGCAGCGCGGCGCTGCGGAGTCGATGTCCCACGCGCGGTGGCTTTCGAGGTGTTGCAGCGTGTGGAGGCCGACGATGCTTTTGCCAACCTCACGCTGCCAAAGGTAGTAAGTGCGAACAACCTTAGCGGCCGTGATGCAGCCTTCTCTACGGAACTCACCTACGGCACGCTGCGCAGCGAAGGCGTGCTTGATGCGGTTATTGCCGAGTGTGCTTCGCGCGGCCTAGAGGCCATTGCACCTGACGTTCTCACCGCCTTGCGAATGGGCACCTACCAAGTGCTGTACACCCGCGTTGAAGCGCATGCTGCGGTCGATACCACCGTCCGCCTCGTGGAGGCAGCTGGCCACGAAAAGGCCAAGGGCTTTGCCAACGGCATTATGCGCACCATCACCCGCACACCTGCGCAAGGGTGGCTAGACAAGCTTGCTCCAAAGGAAGAGGTCGCGGCTGTGGCCTTCCGCCATGCCCACCCGGAGTGGATTGCCCGCTCTTTCGGACGCGCCTTGGGCCTGCTGGACGCCGCTGGTGAGAGCAAGCTCAACGCCGAACAGACAGCGGAGTTGGAACGCGCACTCGAAGCGGATTCTGAGCGGCCTCTGGTGCATTTGGTAGCGCGGCCCGGCGAAATCTCTGCGGAAGAGCTTGCGCTCATTACCGGTTGTGAGGAAGGGCGTTATTCGCCTTATGCGGTGTATCTTGAGCAGGGTGACCCGGGCTCGCTAGAGCCCGTCCGTCAGAAGTTGGCAGCGGTCCAGGACGAAGGATCACAGCTGATCGCACGCGCAGTGACGGAAGCTGAACTCATCGGCGACGACACCGGACGCTGGTTGGACCTGTGTGCGGGCCCCGGTGGCAAGGCTGCCTTGATGGGTGCCATCGCCCGCATTGAGGGGGCGGAAGTCGATGCCGTAGAAGTCTCTCCGCACCGCGCTACCTTGGTGGAAAAGACCGTGGGAGACCTACCTGTCCGCGTGCATCGGGCGGATGGTCGTGCGCCGGGTCTCGGTGCAGGCTTCGACCGCGTGCTTGTCGACGCCCCCTGTTCCGGCCTGGGTGCGCTCCGTCGCCGCCCAGAGGCTCGCTGGCGCAAGGCCGAGTCCGATATTGCGGAGCTCAACAAACTCCAGAGCGAGCTCCTCGAATCCGCATTAGAGCTCGTTCGTCCCGGTGGTGTTGTGGTGTACTCCACCTGCTCGCCCGATCTGCGAGAGACCCGAGGCATTGTGGATGCGGCCTTGGAGCGCCATGGAGCTGGGACAGAGGCGCGTATCGAGGAGCTGGATGCGCGGGAGGTGCTGCCGGAAATGGGAGACCTCGGCAGCGAGCTCTCCGCCCAAATGTGGCCGCACCGCCACGGAACAGATGCAATGTTTTTCGCCGTCCTCCGCCGAGTAGCGGACTAGCGCCCCGTGAGGGACTAGGCTGAGTGTCATGTCTGCACACTCGTCTGGTCCCATCATTTCCCCATCCATTCTGGCCGCTGATTTCACCCGCTTGGGTGAGGAGGTTCAGGCCGTGGCCAACGCGGATTGGATCCACGTTGACATCATGGATGGTCACTTTGTGCCCAACTTGTCCTTCGGCCCGGATATTACGGCGACGGTGGACGGGATTACCTCGCAGACCCTCGACGTTCACCTCATGATCGAGGAGCCGGAGAAGTGGGTGGAAACCTACGCCAAGGCCGGGGCTGATTGCATCATCTTCCACGTCGAGGCCGTGGCCGATAAGGAAGCGGCCATCGCCTTGGCCCGCAAGATCCGTGACCTAGGGGTGCGCGCGGGCTTCTCCATCAAGCCAGGCACCCCGATTGAGCCCTGGCTGGATGCCTTGGAGCACTTCGACGAGGTTCTCGTCATGTCTGTTGAGCCCGGCTTTGGTGGTCAGAGCTTCATGCCGGATCAGTTGGACAAGGTTCGCACCTTGCGTGCGGCCATTGACGAGCGCGGCCTCGACGTCCTCATCGAAATCGATGGCGGCATTTCTGCCGAGACGATCCGCTCCGCCGCCGAGGCGGGCTGCGATGCCTTCGTGGCGGGATCAGCCATTTACAAGCAGGCGGATAAGGCGGCGGCCATCGAGGAGCTGCGCCGACTGGCTACGCTGTGAACCCACGTCACGATTCTGCTGTCCTTGCGCAAGCGTTGCGCCTAGCCATGGAGGCCGGCGAGCAGGTGCGCGGTACAACGAGCCCAAACCCACCGGTGGGAGCAGTCATCCTTGATTCCGCTGGGCAGGTGGTTGGCGTCGGCGCAACCCAGCCCCCGGGCGGACCGCATGCTGAAGTCATGGCGCTGCGCGATGCGGGGGACAAGGCACGCGGTGGAACCGCGGTGGTCACCTTGGAGCCCTGCAATCACACGGGCCGTACTGGTCCCTGCGCGCAGGCGCTTATCGATGCCTCCGTATCCGCTGTCTACTACCTCCACCCGGACCCCACCCCGCAAGCTGGGGGAGGGTCAACCACTCTGCGTCGCGCCGGCATCACCGTGGGACAGCTCTCGGAACCGGCAGAAGGAGCAGATGCGCTGGAGCCGTGGCTGTGCGCCGTTGCACTCGGTCGCCCGCACGTCACGTTGAAGTTCGCACAGAGCCTGGATGGTTTCACCGCCGCAGTGGATGGCAGCAGCCAGTGGATCACGGGGGAGCAGGCCCGCGAGCATGTGCACCGTGACCGAGCTCAGCGCGATGCCATCCTTATCGGAACTGGCACAGCCTTAGCGGATAACCCGTCTTTGACGGCGCGCTGTGCGGATGGTTCCTTGCGCCCGCAGCAACCGCGGCGTGTTGTCATCGGCTCCCGGGATGTGTCTCAAGGAGGACAAACCAACCTTGAGAGACTAGGTTTTGAGCACTATGCCTCTCCACAGGAGGCCCTAGATGAGCTATATGCCACGGGTGCCCGAGATATTCTCGTCGAAGGCGGCGCGGGGCTCGCAACAAGCTTCATGGAGCTAGGTTGTGTCGACCGGATCCAGGCTTATATAGGAAATGTCATCCTCGGTGAAGGCAGGGGTGTTCTCACCAGTGCTGTGTCGTCGAACTTGGCCCGCGCCCAAAGATGGCGGCGTTGCGCGGTTACCGAGCTCGGCGAGGACCTGCTTGTGGAATATCGCAAGGATGAAAAGCTTTGAAAGCTGGGAAACATTGAAAGCTGGCAAGCTTTCAATGGGTAGAAGATTCAAGGACTAGAAGATTTAGAGTGTTAAAAAGAAAGGGAAGTGCGGTCTATGTTTACCGGACTCGTTGAGGAGATCGGTCACGTCGATAGCGTCGAACCGCAGGGTGATGCCGTGCGGTTGGGTATTGCGGCATCTACAGTATTGAGTGACGCGCAGCTAGGTGATTCCATCGCGGTCAACGGCGTGTGCCTGACCGTGGCTGAGTTAGGAGAAGGGACCTTCATCGCCGATGTCATGAAGGAATCCTTAAACCGTAGCTCTCTCGGCGAGCTCGCGGAGGGCTCGCCGGTTAACCTCGAGCGTGCGGTGCTCCCGACGACGCGTTTGGGCGGCCATATTGTGCAGGGGCACGTCGATGGCACCGGGACCTTGCTGTCCCGCACGCCTTCAGAGCACTGGGAGGTATTGCGCTTTAGTCTGCCGGCTGAGCTGGCGCGCTACGTGGTGGAAAAGGGCTCCATCGCGGTGCAGGGGACCTCCCTGACGGTATCGGCCTTGTCAGATGGGCAGGAAGAGCCCGGTGCGGAAGCCTTCTTTGAAGTCTCACTCATTCCCACCACCCTGCGCGATACCGTCTTTGGTTCCATGAAGCCAGGCGCCCGAGTAAATCTCGAGGTAGACGTGGTTGCCAAGTATGTGGAGAAAATGGTTCACCCTAACGCCCACGGCGCGGGAACAGAGGGATAGAGTTAGTCCTTATGAGCGCTGCAGATTCAGCTTTTAGTTTAGATAGCGTCGACCAAGCCATCGCCGACATCGCGGCCGGCAAGGCAGTCGTCGTCATAGATAATGAGGACCGTGAGAACGAAGGCGACCTCATCTTCGCCGCTGAGCTCGCCACCCCGGAGCTTGTGGCCTTTATGGTGCGCTATAGCTCCGGCTACATTTGCGCGCCGCTGCTCCCGGAAGACTGTGAGCGGTTGAACCTACCTCCAATGCTGGCGGTGAACCAGGACGTGCGCCAGACCGCCTACACCGTGACGGTGGACTTGGCTAACGGCTCGACGGGTATCTCCGCCACCTCGCGCTGCGACACCATTCGGCGCTTGGCTGATCCTTCCTCTGAACCGTCGGAGTTCACACGCCCTGGCCACGTGGTCCCGCTCGCTGCCCGCCCGAATGGTGTGCTCGAACGCGATGGGCATACGGAAGCTGCCATCGACCTGGCCCGGCTGGCCGGTCTGCGCCCTGCCGGCGTGCTGTGTGAAATCGTCTCCGAAGAGGACCCCACGGACATGGCCCGCTCGCCGGAGCTGCGTCGCTTTGCCGACGCTCACGGGCTGACGATGATTTCCATCGAGCAGCTCATCGAGTGGCGTCGTCACAACGAACAACAGGTCCGCCGCGAGGTAGAAACCCGCCTGCCCACCGAGTACGGCGAGTTCCGCGCGGTGGGCTATTCGAGTGACGTCGACAAGCGCGAGCACATCGCCCTCTTCGTCGGTGACGTGGAGAGTTATAGCGGTGCGGAGGATGTGCCCGTTCGTGTCCACTCTGAGTGCCTTACAGGGGACGTCTTTGCCTCTCAGCGCTGTGACTGTGGGCCGCAGCTGCAGGAATCCCTTCGTGCGGTGCAAGAAGCAGGACGCGGGATCGTCATCTACCTGCGCGGACAGGAAGGCCGCGGCATCGGTTTAGTGAATAAACTCAAAGCCTATCGCCTGCAGGACAAGGGAATGGACACCGTTGATGCCAACGTGGAACAGGGCCTGCCCGAAGATGCCCGCGAGTATTCCGTGGCCGGCCAAATCCTGCGGGATGTAGGCGTGAAGTCCGTGAACCTCTTGACCAATAACCCGCACAAGGGCGAGGGTCTACAGGGCTTTGGCATTGATGCCACCGCACGCACCGCGTTGGCTACCCCCGCGACGGCGGAGAACATCAGCTATCTGCGCACGAAGCGCGACCGGATGGGGCATGATCTGCCACAGGTCGCTGAATGGGACCAGAAGCACTCGTAAGGCATTAAGCCGGAAAATCGAGCTGAAAACTAAAACAAAGGAGCACCCAATGAGCAAGGAAGGCTTGCCAACCCCGAAGAATGTCTCGGGTGAAGGACTCCGCGTCGCGGTTGTCACCGCCACGTGGAACGCCGAGATTTGTGATCAGCTGCATCGTCGCGCACTGGAGACCGCTGAAGCAGCCGGTGCCGTTGTGACCCCGCTGCGCGTTGTGGGCGCTTTGGAGCTCCCCGTAGTGGTCCAGGCCGCGGCGCGCACGCATGACGCCGTGGTGGCACTGGGCTGTGTTGTCCGTGGCGGTACTCCGCACTTTGATTATGTGTGTGATTCCGTCACCCAGGGGCTGACCCGCATCGCGCTCGATGAATCCACTCCGGTGACTAATGGTGTGCTCACCGTCAACGACTATGATCAAGCAGTTGATCGCGCTGGCTTTGCAGACTCCGCGGAAGATAAAGGTGCAGAGGCCATGCAGGCAGCTTTAGAAACCGTGCACACCTTGCGTACACTGGACGAGTCAAACCTAAAGTAGGCTGCCACGCGCAACCACGGCGCCCTGCATATCAGCACAGAGCCGTGGCCTGCCTCAGCGGAGTGATGAGGAGATGGAAAACTCGATGACGGACCCACAGGTGCCCTTGGGCCATGAAGAGCGGGAACAGTCAGCTCACGCCAATTCGTCCTCGCAATCCTTGCGGCCAGCCGCATCGAGCTCTGCGGGGGGCGCACCGCGCATGAGCGAGGAGCAGTTGTTGGCCTATACCAGCGCTGATCCTTTTGCCCAGACCTCATCCAAGCCTTGGGAATATGAAGCGACGTCGCCTTACCTGCGCAAGGTGGCGATCATCTGGATCATCCTCGTCATGGCAGCGCACTTATTTATGGGCTTCACTGTGGGCTTGTCTTTTACCGGCGCAACGGTGACGACTATTGATAAGTTCGCTTTCCCCGGGGTGGGCGTGGTGATTTCGATCCTGTCGTGGTTGGCATTGACTCGGCCGCGACTCCGCGCGAACTCTGATGGGGTAGAGATCCGCAACATTCTAGGAACCCGCTTCTACCCGTGGCAGGTCATCTACGGCCTATCTTTCCCTGAGGGATCACGCATGGCGCGTATTGAGCTGCCTGACTTCGAATACGTGCCGGTGTGGGCCCTGCAGTCAGGTGATAAGCAGAACGTCATCACCAAGGTCCGCTCTTTCCGTGACCTGGAAGCCCGCTACATGCCGCAGGATGACTAGTGGCTGATCCCTCTGAGTACCGCCCCGCGCCCGGAAGCATCCCCACGGATCCGGGCGTTTATAAGTTCCGCGATGAGAACCGCCGCGTCATCTATGTGGGCAAGGCGAAGAACCTGCGCGCGCGGCTATCAAACTACTTCCAGGACATCACCCAACTGCACCCGCGAACCCGCCAGATGGTTCTGACTGCGGCCTCAGTCGAATGGACTGTGGTGGCCAGCGAGGTGGAAGCACTGCAGCTGGAGTACACGTGGATCAAGCGCTTCGATCCACGTTTCAACGTCATGTACCGCGACGATAAAACCTACCCTATGCTCGCGGTATCTGTGGGGGAGACCGTCCCGCGTGCGTTCTTCTATCGCGGCCCACGCCGCAAAGGAGTGCGTTATTTCGGCCCTTATTCCCATGCCTGGGCGGTGCGCGAATCCCTCGATCTTCTGACTCGAATCTTTCCCATGCGCACGTGCGCCAAGGGTGTGTATAACCGTCACGAGCGCTTAGGACGGCCGTGTCTTTTGGGCTACATCGGCAAGTGCGATGCTCCCTGCATTGGCCGCGTCAGCCCCGAGGAACACCGCGAGACGGTCAACCAGCTCATCAGCTTCATGAATGGCAATACCGCTCCGGTGCGCAAGAGGATAACTCAGCGCATGGAGGAGGCGGCGGAGAACCTAGAGTTCGAGTTGGCAGCACGCCTGCGCGATGACCTCAGCGCGATAGACAAATTGATGGAGCAGCAAGCCGTGGTTCTGTCCGATGGAACGGATGCAGACCTCATCGCGTTTAGCTCCGATGAACTTGAAGCGGCGGTGCAGATTTTCCACGTGCGTTCGGGCCGCATCCGCGGTCAGCGTGGTTGGGTGGTCGAGCGCTCTGGTGATCAGGCAACGACAGACGTGGTGGAGGAGGGCCAAGCAGATCCGGGTCTGCCGGCACTGATCCAGAACTTCCTCATCCAGTTCTATTCGGATGCCGTCGAGCGTCAGCGCCAAGAGGCTGCCGAGGACGCCAAGTTGGAGCGCAGGGGAGTGGACCAAGAATCCCATGCCGACACACGGCAGGGTAACGCCATTCCTCGCGAGATTCTGGTCCAAGCCCTTCCAGATGAAGCTGACGAAGTCAAGATTGTTCTCGAGGAGTTGCGAGGCGCCCAGATTGACTTGCGCGTCCCGCAGCGCGGCGACAAGCGCGCACTGATGGAGACCGTCGAGAGGAATGCCAAGGAGCAGCTGAAACAGCACAAGCTCAAGCGCGTGGGCGATCTGACTGCCCGGTCCGCAGCACTTCAGGAGCTGCAGGAGGCGCTAGGCATGGATTCCGCGCCGCTGCGCATTGAGTGTACGGATATCTCGCACATTCAAGGTACCGATGTCGTGGCTTCCTTGGTGGTCTTCGAAGATGGCCTGCCACGCAAGTCTGATTACCGCCGATACCGCATCAAGGAGGCTGCGGGTGATGGACGCTCCAACGATGTCGGTTCCATCGCTGAGGTGACTCGCCGCCGCTTCAAGCATCACCACGATGACAAGCGAGCGGTTCCGGACGAGGAACTGGAGAACACTACCTTCGCCGAAGAGATGGTGCACGAAGAGGCGGCGAGCCAGACCAAACGTAGCTCCTACCCACCGCAGCTTTTCATTGTGGATGGAGGCGCACCGCAGGTGGCTGCGGCGCAGGCGGTTTTCGACGAACTCGGCATCGTGGACGTAACCCTCATCGGTCTGGCGAAGCGCCTAGAAGAAGTGTGGGTTCCGGGTGATGATGAACCGGTGATTTTGCCGCGCAACTCGCAAGCGCTCTTCTTGCTCCAGCACCTCCGTGATGAAGCCCACCGTGTCGCCATTTCCTATCACCGCCAGCAGCGCTCGAAGCGTATGCGCTCATCGGTTCTTGATGCCGTTCCGGGCTTGGGGCCCCAGCGTCGTACGGACCTGGTCAAGCACTTCGGCTCGGTGAAGAAGCTCAAAGAAGCCAGCGTGAAAGAGATTGCTGAAGTCAAGGGTTTCGGCCCGAAGTTAGCGCAAACAGTATTTGATCATCTTCACGCCTCATAAGAAGGCTTGGCTCTCGAGATAGTTCCCACCGAGGACTCTGAATAGGTGGTAAGAATGGAAGCCATGACGCTGTTTGATTCCCCACCCATTTTGATCACCGGCATGTCAGGCGGTGGCCTGACGTCGGCGGCTAAAGTGCTGGAGGATAAAGGCTATTACGTAGCCCACAACATTCCCCCCAAGGCAATCGTTGACCTACTCAAGTTGTGCGCGAGCCCGGAATCCCCGGTTTCTAAAATTGCCGCGGTGACCGATGTGCGCTCCCGCTTGTTCCCGGGTTCCTTGGCAGAAACTCTTGATGAACTCGAGCAGTTAGACATGAAACCGACACTGCTTTTCCTCGACGCGCGGGATGATGTGCTCATTCGCCGCTTCGATTCAGTTCGTCGTACGCACCCGCTGCAAGACGGGGAAACCCTCAAGGCGGGCATTCAGCGCGAGCGCGCAGCAGTACAGTCCATCCGTGACCGCGCGGATATCATCATTGATACGACCAATCTGTCTGTCCACGACCTGCGCCGCGCGATCGAGGCCTCTTTCGGCGAGATGGGTCATGAGCTACAGCACGTCACGTTAGAGTCCTTCGGCTTCAAGCATGGCTCCCCGCGTGACGCAGATCTTGTCGTCGATGTCCGCTTCCTTCCCAATCCTTATTGGGTGCCTGAATTGCGGGGATACCGCGGTACTGATGAACCGGTCGCAGACTACGTCCTCTCCCAGGACGCCGCTGAACCCTTCATTGATCACTTCATCACCATGCTTGACTCGATGCTTTCCGGCTACCGGCACGAGGGCAAGAACTTCATTACCGTAGGCATCGGGTGCACCGGTGGGCATCACCGATCTGTGGCCGTTACGGAGGAGATTGCTCGCCGTCTCAGGGAGCGCGGGGATCTGGATGTGAGCACACTGCACCGTGACATCGCCCGGGATTAGGTGCGATAAGATAAAAAATCATTCCCTACCCTTGGATGACCGAAAGCTAATATTTCCGTGACGTCTCTCCCTACCCACATGGCTAGCCTGGGCGGTGGCCATGGTCTTTATCAAACCCTTTTGGCTGCGCGCCGCACCGGCGCGGAGGCGATCTCTGCCATCGTCACTGTGGCTGATGACGGCGGTTCTTCCGGACGGCTGCGCCGCGAGATGGACATTATTCCGCCGGGTGATTTGCGCATGGCGCTCGCCGCGTTGTCGAGTGACTCAGAGGAGGGCCAGATGTGGGCCTCAACGCTGCAGTACCGCTTCCAAAGCACCGGCGCCATGGCCGGCCACGCGGTGGGTAATCTCCTCATTGCCGGACTCACTGAGGTCTTGGGGGACTTCCAAGCGGCGCTTGACGCGGTGGGACGGCTAACGCAGTCTGCGGGCCGCGTGCTGCCGGCTGTGAATCTGCCGCTCGATATCGAAGCGGACGTGGCCGGGCTTGACGACGATCCCCGCATCATGCGCTCTGTCCGCGGCCAAGTCGCCGTGGCGTCCACCGTGGGGCAGGTTCGCCGCGTCCGGATCATCCCGGAGAAGCCACAGGCCAATCCGGAAACCATCGCGGCCCTGCGCGATGCGGACCTCATCACCTTGGGCCCGGGATCGTGGTTTAGCTCGGTGCTTCCACACGTCCTCGTACCGGAGATTGTCAACGCAATTACGTCCTCGGATGCGCTTCGCGTTGTGGTACTTAACCTTTCCGCGGAACCAGGGGAGACCCAGGGCTTTTCAGCTGAGCGCCACCTGCACGTCTTAGCGCAGCATGCGCCAAACCTGCGGGTAGACAAAGTAATCGTCGATGGTTCTGGTCTTCCGAATGAGTCGGAGCGAGTTTTCGTGCAGCGTGCGGCCAGCGTGCTCGGTGCTACGGCGGTCTTCCGCGATGTGTGCCAGAGCGATGAGAACGGACATTCTCTCAACAAGCATTGCCCAGACAAGCTCGCGCAGGTACTGACTGAGCTTTATACCGACTATGCCGCTCAGCGCGATTCTTCAGCGGGTGCCCCGGGCACTCACCGCGGCTAAGTGCACGATAGACTAAGTGGCATTCATCGCTCACCGCAGCGTCGCTGCGCTTCACAGGCGCGGTGGTGCGTACTGTGTATGCACGAGCTCAAGGCCCTTCTAGGGCCAGTTGCACCACTGCTGCTTTCTGCGGTGAGTTACATCAAGAGTTGAAAGGGGAGGCACGAGGTGTCTGCGTCATTGACCGATCAGGTCAAGGAGGAACTTACGGCGGTGTCCGTACCGCGCCAGTCCGCTCGTGCGGCGGAGGTTGCCGCGATCCTCAGGTTCGCCGGCGAGCTCCACATCACCGGAGATAGGGTGATGTACGAGGTCGAATTGGAATCGAAGAGCGTAGCCACTCGCTTGGTCACCGCACTCGACGAGTTGTATTCGATTTCTGCGAGCACCCACGTAGCCGGCCTCGCCGCATCCTCTAAAAAGAGCAGAGTGCAGGTGCGAATCACTACCGGGGCCAAGGAGTTGACTAGGCGCCTGGGGTTGGTGACCCGCTCGGGTCACCCAGTCGTGGGCCTGCCACCGCAAGTAATCTCCGGCTCTGTTGCGGATAATGAAGCAGCTTGGCGCGGCGCGTTTTTGGCGCAAGGTTCGCTAACCGAGCCGGGCCGGTCTTCAGCGCTGGAGGTGACCTGTCCTTGCCAGGAGGCAGCACTCGCTCTCGTAGGCTGCGCGCGTCGTTTGGGTGTAGCGGCGAAAACTAAGGAGACCCGCGGGGCCGATCGCGTCGTGGTGCGTGATGGCGATGCCATTGGTGCGTTGCTGACCAGAATGGGGGCCCAAGAGACTCGACTGACGTGGGAGAAGAAACGTATCCAACGCGAAGCCCATGACACCTCCCGCCGCCTAGACAACTTCGATGACGCCAACTTACGCCGTTCTGCCCGTGCGGCAGTTACAGCTGCGGCTCGCGTCGAACGCGCCATGGTTATCTTGGGCGATGACGTCCCGGAACATCTCGCGGACGCCGGCCGCCTACGCGTGCAGCACCGCGAAGCTTCCTTGGAAGAGCTCGGACGCTTGGCTGATCCGCCGATGACCAAGGACGCGGTGGCTGGGCGTATTCGCCGCCTGCTTTCTATGGCAGATAAGCGCGCGAAGGAACTTGGTGTGCCGGATACGACGAAGGCAGTGACAGAGGAACTTTTTGAGGAATCCTAGTCTCTCGTCTTAGCCCCAGACGCAGTCGAATGTTGTGCCCGTTCGGGCACCATCGCGACCGTCTGGGGCAATTTTTTGACTATCGATGGTGAATTTATGACCGGCGATAACCGGTTTATTTTTGGATTCACCCGCTCTTTTTTGCTTTAGTGAGATATCCCACCTTGCCCTCTTTAGGGCCAACACAATCCCACATAAACGGGCATATCTGCAGGTGTGTGCGTTTGGGGGATTGAATTAAGTAACTAGCGGTCCATCTAGTGTACGCCCCTTTTCCCTTTCGTGCGAGCATCTTGGTTGGGAACCTGAACGCGCACTGCAGGATGCAAAATCCGTGGGTACTATCGCCCGTGTTGGGAAAACCACCGAGCACGTCACGGAAGTGGCAGGGCAACGGTGCCGCAAGAACGGTCCACCGCACTGCCTATAAAGACAAAGTCTCGGAAGCCCCCACAATTGAACTTCACTCGATTATTTGAGGAGACATTACAGTGACCATTCGCGTAGGTATCAACGGATTTGGCCGCATCGGCCGCAACTTCTTCCGTGCAGTCGCACAGGGCAACAATGACCTCGAGGTCGTCGCAGTTAACGACCTGACGGACAACGCAACCCTGGCCAACCTGCTCAAGTACGACTCGGTTCTGGGCCGCTTCGACGGTGAGATCGAGCATGACGACGAGTCCATCACCGTCAACGGTCACAAGATTGCAGTCTCCGCAGAGCGCGATCCGAAGAGCCTGAACTGGGGCGAGTACAACGTCGACATCGTCATCGAGTCCACCGGTTTCTTCACCGATGGTGAGGCTGCCAAGGCTCACATCGAGGCCGGCGCCAAGAAGGTCATCATCTCTGCACCGGGCAAGAACGTTGACGCAACCTTCGTCTACGGCGTTAACTCCGATGAGTACGACGCTGAGAAGCACAATGTCATCTCCGCCGCATCCTGCACCACCAACTGCCTGGCACCGATGGCCAAGGTCCTGCACGAGAAGTTCGGCATCGAGAAGGGCCTGATGACCACCATCCACGCCTACACCGGTGACCAGCGCATCCAGGATGCTCCGCACCGCGACCTGCGCCGCGCCCGCGCCGCAGCCGTCAACATGGTTCCGACTTCCACTGGTGCAGCAAAGGCTGTCTCCCTGGTTCTGCCGGAGCTGGAGGGCAAGCTGGACGGTTACGCAATGCGCGTTCCTACCATCACCGGTTCCGCTACCGACCTGACCTTCCAGGCATCCCGCGACGTCACCGCTGAGGAAATCAACGCTGCTATCAAGGAAGCCGCCACTGGCGAGTTCGGCGAGACCCTGGGCTACACCGAGGACCCGATCGTCTCCACCGACATCATCACCGATTCCCACGGCTGCATCTTCGATGCTGGCATGACCAAGGTTTCCAACGGAAACTTCGTCAAGGTCCTCGGCTGGTACGACAACGAGTGGGGCTACACCAGCCAGCTTGTGCGCACCACCTCCCTGGTTGCCTCTAAGCTCTAAAGCTTCGCCCTCTGAAATGAGCACAGTGAAGCAAGCTGTGATTGCCTGCGGAAGCACCGCGGGCTAGATACCGGCCCACGCGCCGCGCCTACTATCTCTGAATATGTGGCGTGCGCTGGGCCGGTAGTCGTCTTTAAGGAACGAGTACGCGCTTTCACGCACATCGCGAATCAGGTTCCGGCACACTTTCTAATTGAATAGCATTAACCTTTAGCTTGAGTACCCACCTTTAAGGAGAACACAATGGCTTTCAAGACTTTGGACGATCTGCTCGCAGAAGGCGTTTCCGGCCGCCACGTCCTTGTTCGTTCTGACTTCAATGTCCCGCTTGATGATGAAGGAAACATCACCGACTCTGGCCGCATCACCGCCTCGCTGCCGACTATCAAGGCGCTCATTGAGGGGGGAGCGAAGGTCATTCTGTCGGCACACTTGGGGCGTCCGAAGGGCGAAGTAAACCCGAAGTACTCCCTCGCGCCAGTCGCAGAGGCTCTCTCCGAGGCGCTGGATCAGTACGTTGCCCTTGCCGGCGACGTCAGCGGTGAAGACGCTCACGAGCGCGCCAACGGCCTCAACGATGGCGATGTTCTCCTCCTGGAGAATGTTCGCTTCGATCCGCGCGAGACCTCCAAGGATGAGGCTGAGCGCGGCGCCTTCGCCGATGAACTCGTCGCCCTGGCTGCGGACAACGGTGCCTTCGTCTCCGATGGTTTCGGTGTTGTTCACCGCGCACAGGCCTCTGTGTACGACGTCGCCAAGCGCCTGCCAGCATACGCCGGCAAGCTGGTGCAGAAGGAAGTGGAAACCCTGGCTGCGGTAGCAGAGAAGCCAGAGCACCCGTACGTGGTCGTTCTGGGCGGCGCCAAGGTTTCCGACAAGCTCGGTGTGATCGAAGCGCTTGCCGGCAAGGCCGACAAGGTGATCATTGGCGGCGGCATGTGCTACACCCTTTTGGCTGCGCAGGGCTACAACGTCCAGAACTCTTTGCTGCAAGAAGACCAGATTGACAACTGCAAGGAGCTGCTCGAGCGCTTCGGTGAAAAGATTGTCCTGCCGGTCGACCTCGTTGCTGCAACCGAGTTCGATGCTCAGGCAGAGAACAAGGTCGTCGCCCTGGACGGTATTCCGGAGGGTTGGCAGTCTCTCGACATCGGCCCGGAGTCGGTGAAGGAGTTCGACGAGGTCATCGCTTCTTCCAAGACCGTCTTCTGGAACGGCCCAATGGGTGTCTTTGAGATGGAGGCCTTCTCCAAGGGCACCGCCGGTGTGGCACAGTCGATCATCGACGCCACCGCTAAGAACGGTTCCTTCACCGTCGTTGGCGGCGGTGACTCCGCAGCTTCCGTCCGCCTGCTCGGCCTCGATGAAGATGGCTTCTCTCACATCTCTACCGGTGGTGGCGCTTCCCTCGAGTTCCTTGAAGGCAAGGAGCTGCCGGGCGTCAAGGTCCTGGAAGCCTAAGCACTTAAACCGTCAACTCAGTCTGATTTAGAAAGGCTAATCATGGCACGTACCCCGCTTATCGCAGGTAACTGGAAGATGAACCTCGACCACAAGGAAGCTATTGGTTCCTTGCAGAAGTTCGCATTCTCTCTGCCGAAGGAATACTACGAGAAGGTTGACGTGGCTTTCATGGTCCCGTTCACCGACATCCGCACTGTGCAAACGCTGGTCGACGGCGACGACTTGCAGTTCACCTACGGCGCACAGGACATCTCCAAGCATGAGTCCGGCGCATACACCGGTGAGGTGTCCGGCAAAATGCTCTCCGCCCTGGGATGCTCCTGGGCAGTCGTTGGCCACTCCGAGCGCCGTCAGTACCACGGTGAGACCGACCAGCTGGTTGCTGAGAAGGCCGCTGCAGCTCTGACTAACGGCATCAGCCCTATTGTCTGCGTGGGCGAGCCGCTCAACGTGCGCGAGGCAGGCACTCACGTGGATTACGTGGTCACCCAAACCCGCAACTCCCTGCAAGGTCTTTCTGCCGAGGACCTCTCCAAGACCGTCATCGCGTATGAACCGGTCTGGGCAATCGGTACTGGTAAGGTTGCTTCCGCTGAGGACGCGCAGGAAGTGTGCGCAGCCATTCGCGAGCTCGTCCGTGAACTGGGCGGCGATGAGGTGGCCGAGGGGATCCGCATTCTCTACGGTGGCTCCGTCAAGGTGGATTCCATCGCGGAGATCGTAGGCAAGCCGGACGTCGACGGCGGCCTGGTTGGCGGTGCTTCTCTCAAGGGCGAGGAGTTTGCCAAGCTGGCGGCTAACGCTGCCCAGGGTGCATAGCCCTCATACCAGCTAGCATCACGCTCATGAGCCGTGGCGGGTCGGAATGGTTGCTGGCCCGCCACGTGGTGTATTATCGGGGATTATTGCGCCCGCTTTTGGCGCCCTCTTCTCCGTGGGCTGACGGCATAGGCTGTCACCACCACATAAAATGAACGAACGCGTAAAACAAGGAACTATTTCATGATCTTGGCACTGGAAATCATCCTCGTGATTGCCGCAATCCTGATGTCTGTCTTCGTGCTGCTGCACAAAGGTAAGGGCGGCGGTCTTTCCAGTCTCTTTGGTGGCGGTGTGCAGTCCAACTTGTCTGGTTCCACCGTGGTTGAAAAGAACCTCGACCGTTATACCGTGGTCATGGTGGTCATCTGGCTCGCTTGCATCGTAGCCCTAAACCTGCTGCAGGCATATAGCAGCTAAAACCGCCAGCTGGTCTACGGCCACAACAACGCAGAACGCCGCGTGCTTCCTCTCATGGAGGAGGGAACGCGGCGTTCTTTTTTCCTAGGCTTCAAGCGACCGGGGAACCGTGGCGCTAAAGCTGCTGTGCGGCGTCTTCACTTACGAAAAGTAGAGTCTCTTCGGTGCCCCGCGCACCTGCGGCAGGCCAATCCTCAGCCGCGGCCCCGGCTACGAGATGGGACGCAGCTTCGGCCTTCTCCTCACCGGAGACAAGGAACCAAATACGTTGAGAGCGATTGATAGCGGGGTAGGTCAGCGTGACACGCTCCGACGGGGGCTTAGGGGAATCATGGACAGCAAATGCATAGTCCGTATCCTCATAGACTGCCTCCGAGCGCGGGAAAAGAGAGTTGATGTGGCCCTCATGTCCCATGCCCAAGAGGTGAATGTCGAAGCCCTCCGGCGCAAAATCACGAATCTCGCCTTCATAGGCTTGGGCGGCGTGCTCCATGGATACCGCACCCAAGTCATAGCCATGAATGTGCGGTTCTGGAATACCGACCTTGCTGAGAAGAGCCTCGCGAGCTTGTCCCTCGTTGGAATCCGAATCGCTGACCGGAACATTGCGCTCATCCCCGAAGAAGACATGGACCCGCGTCCAGTCCACGGCCAATGCGGGATAGTCGCCGCCTTGCTGCTCGGCAGCTTCGTGGAGGCGCGCCAATTCGCGGAGGACACCGATTCCAGCACCACCACCGGTGAGGACTACGCGTGCTACTCCGTCCTTGTGCAGGCCACCGCCCGGGGCTTGAATCGCTGCAATCGTTTCAATAAAGGCGAGTGCGGCGGAGGATATGAGCTCGTCGATGTCGCTAACGCGGCGAAGCGTGACCATGGTGAAGAAAGATCCTTCTGAATGATGGGACTGGGGAAACGATGGAATAGTTACGCCTACACACTGTAGTGCACGCGCGCTAAGGCGCGGAGAGCATGGGCGTATGTCCTATCCGAATCAAGGTGGCGCAGCTCTTCCGAGAGCACCTCCGCTTCGGAACGCACAGCGAGGCTCACGAGCGATTCCGGCGAACCGGGGACGCTGACCTTAACCGTCGTGGCGTCGACGGCCGTGACAGTGATATCCGCGGTGGGGCGCCGGAAAACTAAGGAGGTAATCGGGAAGGCGCCTGCCTCGCATTCCGAGATTCTACGGGTGACGGGGACGGAAAGGGCGTCGAGCAGCCAGCCGGCCGCAAAATCGACGGCGGCATGGTGCTCGGCTCCGGAAATCTCCACCGAATTGACAGGCTCGTGTGGATGGCGGTCAAGAGCAGAGGCGATGATGCCACGCCACAGGGTAATGGCGCCCCAGGACATGTCGGAATCACCCGGCTTATAGCCGGAGGACAGCACGTGAAGGTCGTATTGATCAACACCGCTGCCGAAAGCCACGTTAGTGATGCGGCGTTGGGCTAGAGCACCGATGGGCACGGCTGCGGGCGCAGGCGGGCAGGCAGTAGGCCACCAAGCAACAATCGGTGTATCCGGAAGAAGAAGGGGAGTAACCACTGCTTCTGCTTGGTCGGCGAGGGCGCCATGGAGGTGCATAACGACGATTTCCGAGGCACCAGCCTCGCCGCCGACGCGCAGCTCAGCATCGAGGCGGGTTTCCTCTTCGAGGGAGCCCGAGGCGATCACGATGACGCGGGAGGGGTGCTCGTGGGAGGCATCGCGTACTGAAGTGAGCAGGTTGTCAAGGTCATCGCCTTCTTCGGTCATAACGATGAGCGTAAGAACGCGGCCGGTCGTGAGCGTGTAATGCTCCTGCATCTCCACGAGCTTTTTAGAGATTTTGCGCGTGGTCGTATCTGGCAAGGGGATAATCATAAAGCCATTCCTCCTAGGGGCCCTACGGACGGCGCCAGGAATGACCCCGGCGGCGCAGCATTCTATCGGCAGACTCCGGCCCCCATGTGCCAGCGCGGTACTGCTCTGGCTGACCGATGTTGGACCAGTATTCAATGATGGGGTCGAGGATGGACCAGGACAGCTCCACTTCCTCGTTGGTGGGGAAGAGGGAGGACTCGTCTAAGAGGGCGTCGAGAATCAGGCGCTCGTAGGCTTCCGGTGATTCCTCGGTGAAGGCCTCGGCGTAGGCGAAGTCCATGTTGACGTCGCGCACCTCCATGGTGGAGCCGGGAACTTTGGATCCGAAGCGCATGGTGACGCCTTCATCTGGCTGGACGCGGATCACCACGGCATTCTGGCCCAGTGAATCAGCTTGACCTTGGTCAAAAGGCTGGTGTGGGGCGGTCTTAAAGACGAGTGCAATCTCCGTCACGCGGCGGCCGAGGCGCTTGCCGGTGCGCAGGTAGAAAGGAACGCCCGCCCAGCGACGGGAATTGACCTCAAGGGTGCAGGCTGCATAGGTTTCCGTCGTGGATTCGGGATCGAAGCCTTCTTCTTCCCGGAGGCCATTAACATACTCTGAGCCCTGCCAGCCAGCGGAGTACTGGCCGCGGGCTGTGGTCTTGTTAAGCGGGTGCACCGCGTTGGTGGCACGCAGCACCTTGATCTTTTCGGCTTGGAGCGCCTCAGGGGCAAAGGAGGAAGGCTCCTCCATGGCGACGAGGGCTAGCAGCTGCAGGAGATGGTTTTGGATGACATCGCGGGCAGCGCCGATGCCGTCATAGTAGCCAGCACGGCCTCCGAGCCCGATGTCTTCGGCCATGGTGATTTGCACATGGTCGATATAGTGCGCATTCCACATGGGTTCGAAGATCTGGTTGGCAAAGCGCAAAGCCATGATGTTCTGCACCGTTTCTTTACCCAGGTAGTGGTCGATGCGGAAGACCGAGGACTCTGGGAAAACGGCGTTGACAATCTCGTTGAGCTGGCGTGCGGAATTCTGATCGTGGCCGAAAGGTTTCTCAATGATGACGCGGCGCCAGGAATTATCCGTGCTATCTGCCATGCCGACGCGCTCCAACTGATGGCAAATATCGGAGAAGAACTCCGGGGGCACGGAAAGGTAGTAGGCCCAGTTACCGCCCGTGCCGCGGGAAGCGTTGAGCTCAGCGAGTCGGGCAGACAGCTTGTCAAAGCCTTCGTCATCGAAGCTGCCTTGTACAAACTCGATTCCCTTGGCGAGGTGCTCCCACACATGCTCACTGAAAGTGGTTCGTGCTCCTGCCTCGGCGGCTTCGCGTACGTAGTCGCAGAAGGCCTGTTTATCCCAGTCGCGGCGGCCGTAGCCGACCAAAGTGAAGCCTGCCGGAAGCAATCCGCGATTGGCCAGGTCATAGATTGCAGGCAGGAGCTTCTTGCGCGCCAAGTCACCCGTGACGCCAAAAATCACCATGCCAGAGGGGCCGGCGATGCGTGGCAGGCGCTTGTCCTTCGCGTTGCGCAACGGGTTGACCCACGCGCTGGTAGTGCTCACTAAGTGTCCTTTCGGTCTGTGTGAGTTAAGTCCAACTGCTCAGCATAGCGACCCGCGCCGCGTAGGCCATAGTTGCGTGGCCATAGACGGTGCGTGAGTCGCTGTTGAGCAATCACTGTTCGCCGTTGTCTAAGCGAGGCGGTCCGTCATTGAAGCAAGCAAAGCTTCCCATGCATCGACGAACTTGTCGACGCCCTCCTTCTCCAGCACTGCGAAGACATCCGCGAAGTCAATGCCAACTGCCTCCAGCTGTGACCACACCCGCTCTGCCTGCTCCGCAGAGCCACTGAGAGTATCGCCGTGCAGGTTGCCCTGCTCGAGTACGGCATCGATGGTCTTCTCCGGCATCGTGTTAACGGTATCCGGTCCAGCTAGCTCAGAAACATAGAGCGTGGCAGGGTAGTCGGGGTTCTTAACTCCCGTCGACGCCCACAAGGGGCGTTGCGGGTTAGCGCCAGTTGGAAGGTCTTCGCCGCCCGCCGTGAACTCTTTGCGGAACAGGGCGTAGGCCCGCTGAGCGTTAGCCACGCCAGCTTTTCCGCGCAAGGCAAGAGCCTCGTCAGCGCCGTTCAATTCCAAGCGCTTGTCTACTTCGGTATCCAGACGGGAGACAAAGAAGGATGCTACGGAGTGAATCCTAGAAACGTCCTTGCCCGCCGCAGCCGCGCGCTTGATTCCTTCCTTATAAGCTGCAATGACTTGGGCGTAGCGTTCGACGGAGAAGATAAGGGTGACATTGACGGAGATGCCCTCGGCGAGGGCGTCGGAGATAGCAGGAAGGGAGCCATCGGTAGCTGGGATCTTGATCATGAGGTTGGGGCGCTCAACCTTCGCCCACAGCTCACGTGCCTGCTCCAGGGTTGCTTCCGCATCTGCGGAGATGCGGGGATCTACCTCGATGGAGACGCGGCCATCCCGGCCACCCGACTTCTCGTAGATCTCGGTAAAGACGTCGCACGCGTTACGGACATCGTCGATAGCCAGTGCGTACACAGCTTCGTCCGCGTTAGCGGACTTTTCCTTCAGTGCTGCGATATCGGAATCATAGGAGGTGCCGGATGACATTGCGGCAGCAAAGATCGCGGGGTTCGTGGTGACACCCACGATGGACTTAGTGTCCAAGAGCTCACGGAGGTTGCCGGAGTCTAGGCGTTCGCGGGAAAGATCATCGAGCCAGGTTGACGTCCCGAGGTGAGCCAGATCATCAATATGCGTCATGGTGTGGTGTAGGTCCTTTCGTGAGGGGAACTCGGAACGGGAGACTAGTCTGCCTGCGCCGCGCTCAGTGCTTCGCGCGCGGCATCAGCAACGGCCTCGGCGGTGAAACCGAAGTTCTCAAAGAGCTCTGCGGCAGGTGCAGAGGCACCAAAGTGCTCCAGAGACACGGTGCGGCCGAAGGAACCGGTGTACTTGTGCCACGGCATAGAGATACCAGCTTCGACGGAGACGCGCGCGCGGACCGAGGAGGGAAGGACGGATTCGCGGTAGGAAGCATCCTGCTCATCGAACCACTCCAGGCACGGTGCGGAAACGACCCGGGTGGCAGTACCTTCAGCCTCGAGCTGCTTGGCGGCTTCCACAGCGAGCTGCACCTCGGAGCCGGTGGCAAGGAGGATGACATCTGGAGTTTCCTTCGATGCCTCAACAAGGATGTAGGCGCCGCGGCGGACGCCTTCGGTCGCCTTTTCCTTGGTGCCCTCAAGCACTGGAAGATTCTGACGGGACAGCGCTAGGCCCTTCGGCGCGGCCTTGTACTCGAGTGCTGCCGCCCACGCCTGGGCCGTCTCGTTAGCATCGGCCGGGCGGATGACGGAAAGGTTGGGGATGGCGCGCAGGGCAGCGAGCGTTTCCACCGGCTGGTGGGTGGGGCCGTCTTCGCCCAAGCCAATGGAATCGTGAGTCCACACGTAGTAGGTATCGGTGGACATGAGCGCACCGAGGCGCACGGCGGGGTACTGGTACTCAGAGAAGATAAGGAAGGTACCGCCATAGACGCGGGTATTGCCGTGCAACGCAATGCCGTTCATGATGGCGGACATGGCGTGTTCACGAATACCGAAGTGCAGGTTGCGGCCATAAGGTGTGGCAGTCCAGGCATCCGTAGTGATGGACTCGGGGCCAAAGGACTCCGCGCCCTTGATCACCGTGTTATTGGAGCCTGCCAGGTCGGCGGAACCGCCCCACATCTCCGGCAGGGAGGCCGCAAGTGTTTGAATAGCGGCTTCAGAAGCCTTTCTGGTAGCCAGAGACTCGCCCGCTTCCCACGTGGGAAGCTCGGCGGCGAAGTCAGCAGGAAGTTCGCGTGCCTGGAGGCGGTCGAAGAGCTTCTTCTCTTCCGGGTTGGCTGCGGCCCACGCGTCGAATTTCTCCTGCCACTCAGCATGTTTCTGTGCACCGCGGGCAGCCAGCTCGCGGGTATGAGCGAGAACTTTCTCGTCGATGTGGAAGGACTGCGCAGGATCGAAGCCGAGGACTTCCTTGGTCGCGGCCACCTCGTCTTCACCGAGGGCGGCGCCGTGGACGCCACCGGTGTTCATCTTGTTCGGTGCTGGGTAACCGATGACCGTCTTTACACGGATGAAGGAAGGGCGGGAGGTTTCGGCGCGGGCAGCAGCAGCGGCCGCTTCGATGGCTTCGACGTCCTCACCGGACTCCACGGTCTGCACGTGCCAGCCATAAGCCTCGTAGCGCTTGGCGACGTCCTCGTTGAAGGCAATGTTGGTGTCATCCTCGATGGAGATGCGGTTGTCATCCCAGAAGACGATAAGGTTGCCCAGCTTCTGAGTACCTGCCAAGGAGGAGGCCTCAGCAGTCACGCCCTCCTGCAGGTCACCGTCAGAGGCGATGACATAGACATAGTGATCGAAAGGAGATTCGCCAGCCGGGGCGGAAGCGTCGAACAATCCACGCTCCTTGCGCGCGGCCATGGCCATACCAACCGCGGAAGCCAGGCCCTGGCCCAGCGGGCCGGTGGTGATTTCTACGCCGTCGGTGTGGTGAACCTCCGGGTGGCCGGGAGTCTTAGACCCCCACGTGCGCAAAGACTTGAGATCCTCCATCTCGAGGCCGAAGCCGCCGAGGAAGAGCTGGATATACTGCGTCAGAGAAGAGTGCCCCACGGAGAGGACAAAGCGGTCGCGCCCCGCCCAGTGAACATCTGCTGGGTCATGGTTGAGCACGCGCTGGTAGAGCGTGTAGGCCAGAGGCGCCAAGGACATGGCGGTACCGGGGTGGCCGGAGCCGCAGTTCTGAACGGCATCGGCAGCGAGCACGCGGACGGTATCCACGGCGCGGGTGTCGAGGTCACTCCAGTCCGAAGGATAACGGCGTTGAACCATAGCCTGCAGTTCCGGGGACAACTTTTCGTGCGACACGGCGAAAACCTCACTTCGCTTCTGGAAACAGATATACCGTTAATCAGTGTAAAGGTTTTTCGATCTTCGGCGGGGGATTATATAAACCAGGTTTCGGGCGGTAGTCTGGCATGGTTGACGCCGTTGCTCCCCGCTTTCGGATCTGGCTGGCGAGTGCTTCGAAGAGGAAACCTCGACCGTGCCACACAGCTCTCGGGATATCTCGGGAACTTTTTAGCGCGAGCAGACGACCACTACTTCAGACCTATAAGCCATACACCCACGTGCCGGATATACGGAGGACTATTCCTTGGAGACCATCAAGGCCTATTTTGCGCTAACGAAACCGAGGATCATTGAACTCCTCCTCGTGGCAGCAATCCCGGCTATGCTCCAGGCCCAGCGTGGATTCGAGGCGGTGTCCTCAAACTTCTGGCTCATCGTATCCACCATCTTTGGCGGATGGATGGGTGCCGCTGCGGCCCACACGTTCAACAACGTCGTGGACTATGAGATTGACCAGAAGATGCAGCGCACTCGTGCTCGGCCGCTGGTGCGCAAGACTATTTCGCGTCGCAATGCCGCCATTTTTGCTTGGGTCATGCTCGCACTATCCGTCTTCTGGCTGGGCGTGCTGGCGCATTCCTGGCTGGCGGCGTTCTTCGTGCTGCTGACTAACTTCTTCTATGTCATCGTCTACACGAAGTTCCTTAAGATGCGAAACTCCCAGAACATTGTCTGGGGTGGCCTAGCAGGCTGTATGCCCGCCATGGTGGGCTGGGCGGTGATCCGGGATAACGCACCGGCGGGGGAGCCTGACCGTTGGTGGCAAGCCGTAGTCTTGTTCCTCATCATCTTCTTCTGGACCCCGCCTCATACGTGGGCGCTGGCGATGAAATACAAGGAGGACTACCGCAAGGCCGGGGTGCCGATGCTGCCCGTCGTTGCCGGGGAGGTGGAAGTTACCCGCCAGATTGTGTGGTACACCATCGGCACGGTTATCGTGACCTTCCTTATTATCCCGGCAGCCTCCTGGATCTACTTGGTGGCCGCGGTGGCCTCCGGTGCGGTCTTCTTATGGATGGCAATCCGCCTCCACCAAGGCGTGAAGAAGGGCGCAAAGGTCAAGCCCATGCGCCTATTCATCTACTCCAATAACTATCTCTCAGTCCTCTTCATTGGGCTGTCTATCGACGCCGTCGTGGGCTGGGAACCCATCGGTCGCATGCTGGGCTGGTCGGCCGCCCTCTTCTAACGAGGCGGCCTGCCAACCAGATCAGCGAACCTCCAATTATCTCGAACTAGTCCAGGGAGCTACTCCTTGGACTAGTCTTCTCTTACGCGCAGAACGATGGAGCCGGTGGTTTTGCGCTCTTGGAGGTCGCGGTGGGCCTGAGCGGCTTCGGCGAGCGGATATTCCGCCGAGATGCGGAAGTCGAGGTCGCCATCGATGACCGCCTGCACCACTGCCTGGGCGCGCATCTGGAACTCGCCTTCCTGGGAGGTCCAAGCACCGAGCGAGGGGCGGGTGAGGAAGATGGAGCCGTGCTTGTTCAGCAGCTGCGGGTCCATCGGCGGGACGGGGCCCGACGCGGCGCCGAAGAGCGCTACCGTGCCGCGCGGCCGCACAACCTCAAGGGATTCACCGAAGGTGGCTTTGCCGACGCCATCGTAGACCACGTCGACGCCGCGCCCGCCATTGTGACGACGTACCTGCTCTGCCAAGCCACTGCTGTAGCGGAACACGTGGTCTGCACCCGCGCCGTAGGCCAGCTCTTCCTTCTCATCGGTGGAAACCACGGAATAGACGGTGGCGCCCAGGGCCTTGGCCATCTGGGTGAGGATTAAGCCCACGCCGCCCGCACCGGCGGTAATGAGGCAGGACGCACCTTCCCCCAGCTGATAGACACCGTGGGTGAGGTAGTGCGCCGTCATGCCCTGGAGGAGCATGGAACCTGCGACGGCGGAAGGAATCTCGTCGGGGACGGCCACCACGCGGTCGCGCGGCACGCAGACTTGCTCCGCATAGGAGCCGAAAGCGTGATCCCAGGCCACCATCGTGCCCGGGGCGATTTCCCCCTGGGGGTCGTGCACAACGCGTCCGGTTCCCTCGAGCCCGATGATGAACGGCACGGAGGCGTTGTAGATGCCTTCGCGGTAGTAGGTGTCGATGTAGTTGACACCGGCCACGGAGACGTCGACAAGCAGCTGCTCCTTCGTCGGCGTGGGGGATTCTACCTCGGCGTAGGTGAGGACCTCGGGCCCTCCGGTCGTGGTCACCTGAATAGCATGCATGGTGTCTAGGCTAAACGAAGCCGAGGGCTCCGCGCAGCAAAAAGCGCCGCCATCCTCACTTCCTGATGAGAACGGCGGCGCTTCGAGTACCTGTTTTACCGGCTCCGTTGGCTCTGCTTAGCTGTGGGCGGCGGGGACGTTCTCGCCACCGCGCTGGGAGGTGCTGGCAGTTGTGCCATCCTCGTTGCCGACGCGGCGCAAGCCATGCGCCCACAGCAAGGCGGTGAAGGCCGTGACCACTGAGGACATGCCCACGTGGAAGGGAACGGTCCAGCGGGGGATGTGGAGGTAGAACTGGGTGACACCGATAGCCCACTGTATGACGATGCAGGCAATGAGCACCCAGCCGGCCTTCTTCGCCACCTTGGGAGCGCCGGTGCGGTGCAAGAGGAAGACCACGATGAGCGTCAGCGCTAAGTAGACGTACATGCAGACCGCGTGAATGATGGCCATGCCATAGGTGTCCACGCCGAGGCGGCCCTCCATGCCCACACCGGCATCACCGGAGTGGGTACCCGAGCCAGTGACAAAGGTGCCCGTCAGCAGAACGATGGACAGGGCCACAGTGGCCACCACCGCGAGGGTGCGCACCGCGGCGGGGAAGAGGCGAGTGGGAGTGCCGTCATCGGGTTCATTAATGCGGGAGAACAGCATGGCCGCGATCCACACCAAGACCATCGACGGGAGGAAATGCACAGCCACACTCCACCAAGAAAGCTTCAGCACGACTGACAGAGCGCCAATGAGTGCCTGCACCACGATGCCGGCGAGCCCCGCCCAGGCATAGACCTTGAGCTCCTTGCGGCGCTGCGCCTTGTGAACGACCACGATGCTGGCGATGGCAGCCGCCGCGACAACGAAGGTCAGCAGGCGGTTTCCAAACTCAATGGCTTGGTGGAGCATGGGGGCCGCACCCTCAATGGGCACCAAGGAACCGGGGTGGCAGTTGGGCCAGGTAACGCAACCAAGGCCGGAGCCGGTGACGCGCACAATGGAGCCCGATACCGTAATGCCGCCCTGACAGAACAGAAGGATGAGGGCGATAGTGCGCTGCATCTTCAGCGACGGGCCAGAGGCCACGCCGGCAGGCGCGAGGGGACGTTGAGAAGAAACATTTGCGGTACTCACGGCTATTCAGCCTACCGCTCGGCCCTGCCCCGGAACCAATATCGACGGGTGGGTCACACCACGCAAGGGAGAAGAATCACTTTTAGCCCTCGAAGCGGAACCAACGCACCGCGGCAAACGACGCCACTGCTGCCCACACCACGAGGACAAGGAGCTCAATGCCCGGGAAAGAACCGTTGAGGGCGGTATCCAGACCAGCAGCCATGGCCACCGTGGGCACCAGCGTGAGCACCCCGTTGTCGCCGAGACCCTGGGAAAACATCGCCCACCCGACGGCCCCGAGAAGGAGAAACCAAATCAGGTTGGCCACTGCCAGGACTACCTCAGAGCTAAAGGTTCCGCCCAGCAGCAGTCCCAAGGCTGTAAACGTGGCCACTCCTAACGCCAAGGTCAGCACGCCGATGGCAGCGCCCCCAGCAGAAACTCGCAAGCCGAGGATAGCTGCGACAGTGCCGAGCACAAGGACCTGGAGCACCACCATGGAGAGCACGCCGAGAATCTTTCCCACCACGATGGCCCAGGCAGGAACGCCCGATGCGCCGGTGCGCTTCAGTGCACCATAGCGACGGTCGAAGGCCAAGGAGATGGCCTGACCTGTGAAACCGGAGGAGGTCGCTGCAACGGCCAGCACCATGGGGAAAACCTCATCCACACCATGCCCGGTAGTGTCCTTCAGCTTCGCGGCGCCGATCAGGATAGCGAGCGGGATAATGATGCTCAGTAACTGTTGCTCGCCGTGCCGCAGCATCAGTTTGGATTCGATAGCCCCTTGGGCACGCGCCATGGCCGCTACGCCGACGCGCTGCGGGTGCGGGCTAAAAGTGCCGGGTGCGAAGGTGCTCATGGAGCGTCTCCTTGATCAAAGAAAGTGGTGAAAAACAGTAGAGGAAATCAGCAGCGGTTCTAGCTGCGCATCTCGCGACCGGTGAGGTCCAAGAAGACCTCTTCGAGGTTGCGGTGCGAGGTATGCAGGTTGCGGAGGACAACGTTTTGTGCGGCCAAACCCGTGGCGAGATCCGCGATAACGGCTGGGCTGACCGTAGAGGTGAGTCGGTAGTGCAAGGGGCGAAGGGCCTCGGCGGAGATCCCGACCTCACGCAAGGCCTCCAGATCCACCGGGGTTGCGGTATCAAAGTTCAGCTGCGGGATGTCGGTTGTCTCCGTGAGGGAAGCTGCGGTGCCGCTGGCTACGAGCCGGCCGTGGTCGATGATGACGACATGGTCGCTGAGCGCTTCCGCCTCGTCCATGAGATGAGTAGTCAAGATGACGGTGACGCCGTCGGCCCGCAAAGAGCGGATAAGGTCCCAGACGGCAAGACGCGATTGGGCATCCATGCCTGCGGTGGGCTCATCGAGGAAGACCAATTCGGGGCGACCAATGATGGCCAGAGCGAGAGAGAGACGTTGTTGTTGCCCACCGGACAAACGGCGGTAGCTATTCTTTGCCACCCCGCGCAGCCCGAGGGTATCCAGAAGCCACTCCGGGTCCAAAGGATTTTCGTTATAGGAGGCGCTGAGTTTCAGCATCTCCTTGACCTTGATGCCGGAGTAGGAGCCCCCGCCTTGGAGCATGATGCCGATGCGGGAGCGCACTGCATCAGGGTTGCGAGCGGGGTCAAGGCCTAAGACTTCAATGTGGCCAGAAGTGGGCTTTTTGAAGCCTTCACACATCTCGATGGTGGTTGTCTTTCCGGCACCGTTAGGGCCCAGCAAACACAGGATCTCGCCATGTTTGGCGCGGAAACTCAGCCCGTTAACTGCGTTGACGTCGCCATAGGTCTTAATGACGTTATCCAATACAAGAGCTGATGTAGTCACGGAGCCTTAGTCTAGGACACGGACGCCTGAGCGTCGCAATACAACCCACCCCGCAGCGGCGAGCGCGAGGAAGGTCACCAGGGCGGCGAGGTAGATGATGAATACCGTCCCGGGAGGAAGCCCGAGTCCGCGGGGCAGGACGATGAAGCTCATCAATCCGGAATAGATCATGACGGCCAAGCGGAAAAAGCGGCGGTTAGCCCACGCGGCGAGCGGCAACACGGCCCACAGGATGTACCAGGGTTGGACAACGGGGAAAAACACCACGAGCACAAAGGTGGACACTCCCAGACCACCCACTGGGTGGATTGCGCCGCGGTAGGTGGCAAACAGCATGCGGATCATGAAACCGGCGGCGATAATGACGCCCACGGTACGGGTGACGCTGAGGATGGCTTCGGTGTGATCGCCTAAACCTAGCAGCATCCCCAGGGAGCCGGCGCCGACACCCACGGAGGTTGTCGCAGACAGCCAGGAACGGATAGTTGCTGCGCCGCCCTGACCGAAAATCCAACCTATGTCGATCCCCGTAATGACAGTGACAGCGGCGATGGACGCTGCGAGCACCAGCAATTGGGTCACGCCAGCGCCAAGCACCGCCCGCACTGGGGGGATGCCGAGCTTGTCGACGAGCCCGCGAGCCGCCGCCATGCCAACAAAGCCTAGGCCAATGAAGCCGGTGACCTTGACCATGCCCGCGCAAGAAATAAGGACACCCGAGGCTAGAAACAACCCCGACACTCGCCATCGGGCGTTGTGCTCGTCATTGACCGCCCGCAGGCCCAGCTCTACACCGACGAGAGCCAACCCCAACATGAAGGATTCATTGTGGATTCCGCCGACGAGGTGAAGGATGGTCAAGGGGTTAAGGATGCCCAGCCACAGCGCCGCCTCGGGGGATACACGGCATCGGGTAGCAAGCCGTGCACTGGCCCAGCCGGCAGCGATGATGCCGAAAAGAGAAAACACGCGGTGCAGCACCACACCCCAAATGATGGAATCGTTGGTCAGCCAGCTCACGACAGCTGCCAAGCCCAAGGCTACGGGGCCGTAGGGGGAAGGGGAGTTTGCCCAAATGAAGGGGACGGACCGGGCAAGATCATTATCTGCGCCCAAAAGTTCCACGGGGCCCGCGGAATAGGGATCGAGCCCTTGAAGCACGATGGAGCCGTTGGCGAGATAAGAGTAGATGTCTTGGGTAAACAGCGGCGCGGTGACGAGCAAGGGGAGAACCCATCCCAACCATGTTCGCCACATCTGACTTTGCGTGACTACTCGCGGGGAGTGGCTAAACCGCGGATCTGCGCTAGGTGTTGAGCCTGTACTTGCGCTCGCCGAGTTCTTGCCCAAGCGCAGCGGTGCACCCACCAACGGGGCCATGCATACCCAGGCCGTCACCATGAATCCGACACCAATGAAGACAAGGGCGGATGCTGATTGCAGCATTCGCGTCATGAGCGAGCCAAAGGGCAATGACTCATAAGGGTTACCCACGACGGGCAGGGCACCGGCACCTAGGCCGCCAAGCGCAATGAGTAAGGCTCCAATGGTTCCGAGCCATCTCAGGCTAAAAAGTGTGCGCAGCTGGGCTATGGTGCGGCGGTGAACGTCGCCAAGCGCGGCGTGATCTGCATCTTCGGGGGAGTCGGGAAAATCCTGGTGAAGGAGCGCAGAGCGGGATCCCGGGACTCCCATGCGGGGGAGTTCATCGCGCACACCCCAGATGACTCGGTGCAATCGCCCCGATTGGGTGTAGCCGCGCTCCATATTCATGCCTGTTTACCTTAGTCGCTCGGTGGGGAGAAGCGACTAGGTGCCCGCGACACGAATGAAAGAGTGGAAATCGGGAATGAATTAAGGAACACTAGTGTTGTCTAAAGGGAGAGTGTTTCATTCAAGGAGGTGTACACCGTGACGAAGGAGTTGCCAAGGGAAACTCGCTCTACAGAGGGCGATACCCGCCGACACGTCATGCTGTTGCTTCTCAAGGACGGTCCGGTAACGGCGTCGTATTTGGGTGAACGTCTCGGTCTCTCTGCGGCCGGCATCCGTCGGCACTTAGACATTCTGGTGGAGGAAGGACTCACCGAGGTGGTGCACCGCCGCCCGCCAGCCCGTCCCGGGCAAACAGTAGGCCGCGGTCGCCCCGCCAAGCATTTCCGCCTTACGGATCAAGGGCGCGCCCAATTTGGTCACGCCTATGACCAGTTGGCGGCGGAAGCACTCACAGCGCTGCGAGAAGCGGGTGGTCCGGAAGCAGTCCGCCGCTTTGCCAAGGCGCGATTCGAACGCCTCGTAGAGGACGTGACACCTTTGGTACAGGATGAGGAATCTGTTCCGGAGGTGGCTCGTCAGCTAGCTGAGGTGCTCGATGCGCATGGCTACGCGGCCACGGTGACGTCGGTGGGCAACGGAGTACAGATTTGCCAGCACCACTGCCCGGTTGCCCACGTGGCCACCGAGCACCCGGAGTTGTGTGAAGCTGAACAGGAAGTCTTCTCCGCGCTATTAGGCAAACATGTGCAGCCCTTAGCCTCCATCGCGGATGGCCATGGAATCTGCACCACGAATATCCCCTTAACTCCCGTTCCACCAGCTTCGGCGGAGCGGGAAGAAAACTAATCGAACTAGAAAGGAGCGGGCTTTGACACAGGCACAACCAGCACCAGGGCTTGAGACCAAGATGAGCGATGACGAGATCATCTCTTCCATCGGTGGCTATGAGTACGGCTGGCGTGATTCCGACGAAGCCGGCCAGGCTGCACACCGCGGTTTGAGCGAGGATGTCGTCCGCGATATCTCGAAGAAGAAGAACGAGCCGGAATGGATGCTCGAGTCCCGCCTTAAGGCGCTGCGTGTATTCAACAAGAAGCCGGTTCCGACGTGGGGCCCGGATCTTTCCGGAATCGACTTCGACAACATTAAGTACTTTGTCCGCTCCACCGAGAAGCAGGCCCAGACCTGGGATGACCTGCCGGATGACATTAAGGAAACCTACGACAAGCTAGGTATTCCGGACGCCGAAAAGAAGCGACTTGTCTCTGGTGTTGCCGCGCAATATGAGTCCGAGGTGGTTTACCACAAGATCCGTGAGGACCTTGAGGCCCAAGGCGTTATCTTCGTTGATACCGACACCGCAGTGCGCGAATACCCGGAGATCCTCCAGGAATACTTCGGCACTGTTATTCCGGCCGGCGACAACAAGTTCTCCGCGCTGAATAACGCGTGCTGGTCCGGTGGTTCCTTCGTGTACGTCCCGAAGGGCGTCCACGTGGATATCCCGCTGCAGGCCTACTTCCGCATTAACACCGAGAACATGGGCCAGTTCGAGCGCACCCTCATCATCGTGGAAGAGGGCGCCTACGTTCACTACATCGAGGGCTGTACCGCGCCGATCTACAACTCGGATTCGCTGCACACCGGTGTTATCGAGATCGTCGTGAAGAAGGGCGGCCGCTGCCGCTACACCACCATTCAGAACTGGTCCACCAACGTCTACAACCTGGTGACTCAGCGCGCCAAGGTCGAGGAGGGCGGCACCATGGAATGGGTCGATGGCAACATCGGCTCCAAGGTGACCATGAAGTACCCGTCCTGCTGGCTGACCGGCGAGCACGCCAAGGGTGAGGTCCTCTCCCTGGCCTTTGCTGGCGATAACCAGGTCCAGGACACCGGCTCCAAGATGATCCACATGGCGCCGAACACGTCCTCCAACATCGTCTCGAAGTCCGTGGCCCGCAACGGCGGCCGCGCGGCCTACCGCGGCTTGGTGCAGGTCAACGCTAACGCTACGAACTCCGCTGCCAACGTTGAGTGTGATGCCTTGCTTGTGGACAATGACTCGAGGTCGGATACGTATCCGTACAATGACATCCGTAATGATCACGTCACCCTTGGCCACGAGGCAACGGTCTCCCAGGTTTCTGAGGAGCAGCTGTTCTACCTCATGTCCCGCGGTATCGCTGAGGAAGAGGCCATGGCGATGATTGTGCGCGGCTTCGTCGAGCCGATTGCTAAGGAGCTCCCGATGGAATACGCGCTGGAGCTCAACCGTCTTATCGAGCTGCAGATGGAAGGATCGGTGGGCTAAGTGGTAGCTTCCAATGAATTTAATCCTGCTGACGTCACTAAGGGAGACCAATTCACGTCCTTCAACGTAGAGGACTTCCCAGTGCCGCACGGCCGCGATGAGGTCTGGCGTTTCATTTCCTTGCGTAACCTGCGTGGCCTGCATAATGGTGAGTTCGCACCGGCTACGGCGCAGCAGATCGACGTGGTGGCTCCGGAAGGCGTGACCTCTGAGACGGTTGCGCCTGACGACGACCGCCTGGGAACCGCTGGCGCACCTGCTGACCGCGTTGCAGCTCAGGCGTGGTGCTCCATGCCGGAGGCCCAGATTGTCAGTGTTGCCGCTGATGCACGTCCCGACAAGCCGGTGGAGATCACCATCACCGGCGCAGGTGAGGGCGTGACGTCCTTTGGCGCGACCTCCATTCACGTGGGCAATCACGCGGAGGTCACCATCGTTCTTAAGTACGTCGGTTCCGGCACTCACGCAGACAACGTGGAGTTCGTGCTGGGCGACGGCTCCCAGGTCACCGTCGTCGTCGACGCTGACTGGGAGGACGACGCAGTGCACCTGTCCCACCAGATTGCGAAGGTGGGCCGCGACGCCGTACTGCGCCACAACACCGCTATCTTTGGCGGCGAGATCGTGCGCCTCGTTCCACGCGTAATTTTCGATGGCCCCGGTGGCGATGCCGAGCTGCTCGGTGTCTACTTTGCTGATGCCGGCCAGTACTTTGAGAACCGCCTGCTGGTGGACCACGACGTGCCAAACTGCCGCTCCCGCGTCTTCTACAAGGGCGCTCTACAGGGAGCTACGGCTGCGCAGAAGGCCGAAGCCGGCTCTGCTTCCCGTACCCCGGAGGCCCGCACCTGCTGGGTCGGTGACGTGCTCATCCGCAAGAATGCGAACAACACGGACACCTATGAGACGAACAACAACCTGATCCTCACCGAGGGTGCGCGCGCTGATGCCATCCCGAACCTGGAGATCCAGACCGGTGAGATCGTCGGTGCTGGCCACGCCGCAACGGTGGGCCGCTTCGACGACCTCGAGCTGTTCTACCTCATGTCCCGCGGTATCCCTGCCGCCGAGGCACGTCGCCTCATCATCCGCGGCTTCTTCTCTGAAGTCATTTCCCGCATCCCGGTCGAGTCCCTGCGCGAGGATCTGGAATCCCGCGTCGTCGACGAGCTCGCCAAGATCAACGCTTAAATCTTTCCGAAAGCAGGTACCAACTCAATGTCTACCCTGGAAATCAAGAATCTCCACGCGCAGGTGCTCCCACATGAGGAGGACGGTGAGCCCACGCCGATCCTCAAGGGCGTAAACCTCACCATCAATTCCGGTGAGACCCACGCTGTCATGGGGCCGAACGGCTCCGGCAAGTCCACTCTGTCCTACGTTATCGCTGGTCACCCCAAGTACGAGGTGACCGAGGGTGAGGTGCTCCTCGACGGCGAGAATATCCTCGAGATGGAAGTCGATGAGCGCGCCCGCGCTGGTCTCTTCCTGGCTATGCAGTACCCGACTGAGGTGCCGGGCGTGAAGATGTCGCAGTTCATGCGTTCCGCCGTGACCGCTATCCGCGGTGAGGCTCCGAAGCTGCGTGAGTGGAACAAGGAGCTCACTGAGGCTCGTGAGAAGCTGGCCATCGATAAGTCCTTTGCACACCGCTCCGTGAACGAGGGCTTCTCCGGTGGTGAGAAGAAGCGCCACGAGGTTATGCAGCTGGACATCCTCAAGCCGAAGTTCGCCGTCATGGATGAGACCGACTCCGGCCTGGACGTCGACGCCCTGCGCGTCGTTTCCGATGGCATCAACAGCTACCAGGAGGAGACCAAGGGTGGCATCCTCCTCATCACGCACTACAAGCGCATCCTCAACTACGTTGTCCCGGACTTTGTCCACGTCTTCGCCGACGGACAGATCATCAAGACCGGCGGCGCTGAACTGGCTGACCAGCTTGAGGCAGACGGCTACGAGCAGTTCCTCAAGTAGGCAGTAGCGCCGATCACGACCACACCACGACACGCTAGAGAAGAAGAACCGAGCACAAGGACCTATGTCTGAACTAGACGTTACTGCGATTCGGGAACAATTCCCTATCCTCTCGCGCACCGTGCGCGACGGTAAACCACTGGTGTACCTGGATTCGGGAGCGACCTCGCAACGTCCCCTGCCGGTATGGAAGGCCGAGGAGGAGTTCGTGCTCGGCACCAACGCGCCGGTACACCGTGGCTCTTACCAGCTGGCGGAGGAGGCTGATGACGCCTATGAGTCCGCTCGCCAGGCCATTGCCGCCTTCGTTGGAGCTGATCGCGATGAGATTTCCTTCACCAAGAACGCCACGGAGGCGTTGAATGAAGTTGCCTATGTGCTCAGTGACGAGCGCGCGGGCGAGCTTTATGTTGGTGAGGGCGATACCGTCGTGGTCACCGAACTGGAGCACCACGCGAACTTGGTGCCGTGGCAAGAGCTGTGCCAGCGCACCGGCGCGACGCTGAAGTGGTACTCCATGACTGAGGACGGCCGCATTGATCTCGATTCGCTCGAGCTCGATGACTCTGTCAAGGTCGTGGCTTTTACCCACCAATCCAACGTGACCGGGGCCGTGGCGCCCGTCGCAGAGTTGGTGCGTCGTGCTCGTGCCGTGGGCGCCATGGTCGTCCTCGACGCCTGCCAGTCGGTGCCCCACATGCCCGTGGATTTCCACGAACTCGACGTCGATTTCGCCGCGTTCTCTGGGCACAAGATGTGTGGGCCGACCGGCGTGGGCGTTCTCTACGGCAAGCAACAGCTGTTGGCGCAGCTGCCGCCTTTCCTCACTGGCGGCTCCATGATCGAGGTAGTCAAGATGGAGGGTTCGACGTTCGCCGAGCCACCCACCCGCTTTGAGGCTGGTACCCAGATGACCAGCCAGGTTGTGGGCCTTGGTGCAGCAGTGAAGTTCTTGAGCGAGGTGGGCATGGACGCCATCCACGCTCATGAGCAAAAACTCACTGCATTGGCCTTGGAGAAGCTTGCTGAGATCCCCGGCGTGCGCATCATCGGGCCTGAGAACACCGAGGATCGTGGGGGAGCGGTCTCCTTCATTGTCGATGGGATCCACCCACATGATTTGGGCCAGGTTCTTGATTCCCATGGTGTGTCCATCCGCACCGGCCACCATTGTGCGTGGCCGCTGCACCGCGCGTGCCAGGCTAATTCGACCGCACGCGCTAGCTTTTACCTGTACAACACTGAGGACGAGGTCGACGCCCTCATAGAGGCAGTGCGGGCAGCCCGTACCTTCTTTGGAGTGAGCGCATGAACCTAGATTCCATGTACCAGGACGTCATCCTGGACCACTACAAGAACCCGAAATTCTCTGGCCTGCGCGAAGGCCAAGCAGAGGTTCACCACGTCAACCCTTCCTGCGGCGATGAGCTCACCCTGCGCGTGAAGTTGTCTCCTGATGGTTCCACCGTCGAGGACGTGTCCTACGACACCGAGGGATGCTCCATCTCGCAGGCTTCGACTTCTGTCATGGCAGAGGAAATCGTCGGCATTCCCCTCGAGGAGGCGAACGCCAAGCTAGCCGAGTTCGAGAGGATGGTGACCTCCCGCGGGGAGGTTGAGGGTGATGACGAGATTATTGGGGATGGCATCGCCTTCGCCGGCGTGGCTAAGTTCCCAGCCCGTGTAAAGTGCGCTCTCCTCGGTTGGAAAGCTTTCCAAGCCGCCACCGTCGAAGCGCTGAATGAATTGGAGAAGTAGATGGCTGATAACACTGAAACCACTGGTGGCAGCACTGATCCTTACCAGGATCAGAATGCTTCCTTTGATGGCGCTGCTGTCAAGCCTGAACAAACCGAAGAGCAGATTTCCAAGGTCTTCGATATCACCGAGTATCTTCGCGATGTCATCGACCCGGAGCTTGGCATCAACATCGTTGATCTGGGTTTGGTTTATGACGTCTGGCTCGACGAGATCGACGGCAAGAACACCTGCGTCATTAACATGACTCTGACCTCCCCGGCTTGTCCGCTCACTGATGTCATCGGCGAGCAGATCGAGGATGTCATCGTGGGCAACAAGCTCGCCGAGGCAGTCCAGCTCAACTGGGTCTGGATGCCACCGTGGGGCCCGAACATGATTACTGAGGAGGGCCGCGAGATGCTCCAGGCCCTCGGCTTCGCCGTATAGAGTCTGCGAGACGTCGCGGCTAGTCCCACCGCCGGTTCGAGAGTGCACATTCTCCTTGTGTCCACACGAACCGGCGGTGTTCTGCGTATATGTGAGCATCCCTCGCCACTGTCAACGCGGTCTCCTCAACCAAAAGCAAAGCCCCAGACCTCGATCCCGAAAGACGCAGCGTGCTGTCAAGGGGTGAATGCGCCACTTCGACCGGGAGGTAGTTGTGACGCGTTGGACTCCGAAGGATGTTAAGGATGCTGCTGTTGAGCGAGTGGCTGCGGGCGAGGCAGTTAGCCTGGTCGCGCGTGATGTCGGTGTGGGCCCTGAAACTGTTTACGGATGGTTGAGGGTAAGAGGTGTCGAACCTCCTGGCAGGCGTGCGAGTCGTCTGCGTGATCCGTTTGTCCGTGAGGCCGTTGGGTTGGTGTGTGCAGGTATGTCGATCAATCAAGCAGCACAGACTGTTGGATTATCGACTGGCGTGCTTCACAGTAGGTTAAAGAAAGCTGGTGTAATCGAAGTACGGCCTAGACGCGCCCGCTTGTCACCTGATGAACGTGTCCAGGCCGTGGAGCGAGTGCTTGCTGGTGAGAGCTGTCAGACGGTGGCTGATGCGGTCGGTGTGCATCCTTCCACGGTGTATCAGTGGATAAGGAAGCAACGGTATGCGGAATTACGCCGGCAGCGACACCGTCGAACGCCTGATGAGGCGGTGGTGTCTATGCCAGATACCGGCAAGAAGCTGGGTAAAGATACTGTTATGCCAGCACCGATGAAAGCTCAAGCCATTGATGGATTTCCTAGCGGCGTATTCGACAAACACGCCTTAGTAGGGCGTGGTCGCAGGCTTACTGTTGAAGACCGTGTTGCTATTGAAGCGGGATGTCGTGTCGGTGATTCGGCACGTGCTATCGCACAGAAAATAAATAGGCACCACAGTGTCGTCGCCCGTGAAATCACCCGTAATGGTTGGAAGATTATCGATGAGGACGGCACAGAGCAGCTGCGGTATAACGCCCACAACGCTGCTGTTTCTACTGCTGGTCGGATGGTGCGGCCAAAACTACGCAAGCTCGATGAAAGCCCAACGCTTCGGGGTGTAGTGATCGATTGCCTTGCCCGCAGGTGGTCACCTGGGCGCATTAGTGCATGGCTTGAGCATGCTTTCAGCGATGATGAAAGCATGCGTATTTCCCACGAAGCGATCTACAGTGCCTTATACATTCAAGGTAAAGGCAGCCTGCGAGCCGAGCTTGAAGAAGTCATGAAGACTAAAGACGTACTTATCCGCGGCGGCGCAACACGCAAGAGTCGTGCCCGAAACGCTGGCGTGTTAACCGGTCGCCCTTGGATCAAAGGTGCTGAGATCACCCACCGCAACCCGGAAGCTGATGACAGGGCTATCCCCGGGCACTGGGAGGGCGACCTTGTCATTGGTAAAGGCGGCAAAAGCGCACTGATTACCCTAGTAGAGCGCACCAGCCGCTACACCCTGCTTGGACACCTCCCCGATGAGCACAGTTCACAAACCGTGGTCGCAACCTTGCAGGACATGGTCAAAGACCTCAACATCGAGCAGCTAAAAACCATCACATGGGACCAAGGGGCAGAAATGGCTGTCACAGCACAGGTCCAGATCAAAGACGGCTGCCAGGTGTTTTTCTGCGACCCGCACTCACCGTGGCAGAGACCAACCAACGAGAACACCAACGGCGAGATCAGGCGCCGGTTCTACAAAAAAGGCACCGACTTTGCCACCGTCACACCCGAACATGTCGCGTGGGTACAAAATGAGCTCAACGAAACACCCCGACAAATCCTCGGCGGCGCAACCCCACGTGAAATACTTAACGAACTATTCAAGCGTGGCGCATCCACCGCTTGATTCCGCCCAGGTGGGCGTCGCCAAGCACTGGCTCACTCAGTAGAGGCGAACAGGAGGTTGCGGGATCGAGGTCTGGGGATCTATTCGTCAGTGGTGGTTCGCAAGCGATGCTGTGCCTGGGCGCCGTGCAGTTCGGGTTTAACTGCCCTGGTTGCTAGACTGTTTCGACGTGATTGTGACCAATGATTTCGAGGTGCGCGTGGGCGCACGCACGCTTCTCGACGCCCCCGGCCAGCACCTTCGAGTGCAACCGGGGGATCGTATCGGCTTGGTCGGCCGCAATGGCGCGGGCAAGACGACGACGATGCGCATCCTGGCGGGGGAGACCGAGCCCTATGGCGGCTCGGTGACGCGCTCAGGTCCTATTGGTTACCTGCCGCAGGATTCCCGTGAGGGCAATATCGAGCAGACCGCTCGTGAGCGCGTGCTCTCTGCTCGCGGCTTAGATGAGATCAAGCGCCGCATGGCCAAGCAGCAAGAGCTGATGGAAACCGCCACGGACGATAGGTTCCGCGACAAGGCCATTCGTAAGTTCTCCCGTCTGGAGGAGGAGTACCACACGTTAGGTGGCTACGAGGCAGACTCCGAGTGCGCCCAGATCTGCGACAACTTGGGCCTGCCGCAGCGCGTGCTCGACCAGCAGCTTAAGACGCTGTCCGGCGGTCAGCGCCGCCGAGTGGAGCTGGCGCAGATTCTCTTCGCAGCTTCGGCTGGGTCAGGCAAGTCCCAGACCACGCTGCTTCTCGACGAGCCCACGAACCACCTCGACGCGGATTCGATTACGTGGTTGCGCGGCTTCTTATCCAAGCACGAGGGTGGCCTCGTGATGATTTCCCACGACGTCGACCTGCTGGAAGCCGTCTGCAACAAGGTCTGGTTCCTTGATGCCGTGCGCGCCGAAGCAGACGTCTACAACATGGGCTTTAAGAAGTACCTTGATGCTCGCGCCACCGATGAGGCACGCCGCCGCCGCGAGCGCGCCAACGCGGAGAAGAAAGCCGCAGCACTACACAAGCAAGCCGCCAAGTTGGGAGCGAAGGCCACGAAGGCCGCCGCCGCCAAGCAGATGCTGCACCGTGCTGAGCGCATGATGAACGAGCTGGATGATGTTCGCGTGGCCGATAAGGTAGCCCACATTAAGTTCCCGGAACCAGCTCCCTGCGGCAAGACTCCGATGAACGCCAAGGGCCTGACCAAGATGTACGGTTCGCTGGAGGTTTTTGCCGGCGTCGATTTGGCCATCGACAAGGGCTCCCGCGTGGTTGTGCTGGGCTATAACGGTGCCGGCAAGACGACTCTGCTTAAGCTTCTGGCGGGCGTGGAGCGCACCGATGGCGAGGGCGGCATCGTCTCCGGCCACGGCCTGCGCATCGGCTACTTTGCGCAGGAGCATGACAACATCGACCCAGACAAGACCGTGTGGGAAAATACCATCGAGGCCTGTCCTGATGCTGGCCAGCAGGATTTGCGTGGACTGCTGGGTGCCTTCATGTTCTCCGGTGACAAGTTGGAGCAACCCGCCGGAACGCTCTCCGGTGGTGAGAAAACCCGACTGTCGCTGGCAACGCTGGTGTCCTCGCGTGCCAACGTGCTGCTTCTCGACGAGCCTACAAACAACCTCGACCCACAGTCCCGCGAGCAGGTGCTCGATGCCCTAGGCACCTACACCGGCGCCGTGGTCTTGGTTACCCACGACCCGGGTGCGGTCAAGGCGCTCAACCCGGAACGCGTCATCATCATGCCGGACGGCGATGAGGATTTGTGGAACGACGAGTACATGGAAATCGTGGAGCTAGCCTAAAGACTATTTCCCAAATATAGCTCTGTCCTGATTCTGCTTCCTGCGCTAGACTCGGGCTCACAACCACACCGCTCAAGACTCTTCTCTTGGGTCCTTCCGCTTCCCACGCACAGGGTCTAGAAGTGGTAAGACCCCTTCGCGCCGCCGCTGGAGAGGAAGAGACCATGAGCACCGCCGCGACCCTAGATTCCGTCATCGAACCTTTGCTCACCGGATTGGTGAGCAAGCGCCCTGAAGTACGAGTGGACTGGGCCTATACCGAATTGAAAGAAGGCATTGAGTCAGGCCAGTGGAACAGCCATCTCGGCCAGATTCGGGAGCGCCTCACCGGTTACCTGCGTACAGGCAAGGTGTGGACCAAGGCTTTGTCCGCTCAGTTGCTGAATGTGCTCGCGGAAGCAGGCCACTTCCACTACGAGGACTACCTCACCTTCCGCGCGTGGTATGTCACAGAGGAGGACACACGCGGCATCGTCAAAGACATTGGTCCTATCATGGCCGTCGGCTACGGCGCTGACTACGTAGAAACCTGTGTTCGCATAGGAATGATCCCGGCTGTCGAAGGTGCGGCGATCATCTCGTGCCGCCTTCGCGCGCCCGGAGGAGTGTGGCATGACGATGAGAGCATCCGCTTAGCGCGTGCGGCCTGCACCACGATTGCCAAGAGTACCTCGCCGCATATCCTCGAAATTTGGACCGAACGGCTGAGCACTACCGTGCTCACCGAAGGCATTCGCAACAATAACCGTGCCGTAGTCGAAAATTTCGCCCACTTTCTTACGGCCACAGCTGACATGGTCCGCAGTGAACCGGAGAAGTGGGGAATTGACGCTGAACGTGCGGATCTCGTGTTGCCGATGATTGCGGAGATTGAAGAAGAACTTCGCAACGCCAGTAATTAGCAAGAAATAGCACCATAAAAGCGCACCTTCGTTACCTCCTTTGGGTGAGCGCACTGCCATGGGTAGCGGTCCGGTGATGCCTGGACGGGTTCACTGAGGTCAAGGATGGTATCGGTACCAGCTGGGCCACCTACAGTTAGTTCACCTTTGTTTATAACAACCGCTGATTCGAATGTTCGGTCTGCCCGCCTGCTACGGACAAGAACCATCGGTACCTTAACGAAGACAGTTTTTCCGCGCCGCAAAACCGTGAGTTCGTCGGTGACATAGCTAGGTCGAATACGTTCGGCAGCGATCAAGCCCCACACAAAAATAATGGCCCACAGCGACAACACTAACGCCAGAATTCGTAGAACGCCCACAGGGAGTAGAAAGTGAACGGCCACCATTTCAACCACCAGCACCGCAGTGACGAAGCCGAGCATCTGTAGCCTGCCCGGAGGGTGGGGAAGTGCCACCGCTCCGGCGGGGACCAACGTCTGGCCCCGCATCCAGCGCCACAGATCGTGGTAGAGGCCCAATTCATATTTGGCTAGGCGAAATCCAGGATGTTTCTCCACAAATCGCCAGATACTAGCCACCTGAGCCACCTACCAAAGCTTTGAGCGCTACACCTTGCGCACCAGTAGTCGGAGCATCAGCCACGGTCAGCGGAGCGTTACCAGGTCGCAAGGTGGGATAGATTCCTCGCATCAACCCGTGTTCCCCCAGGTAGCGCATCTTCTCGATGATACGCGCGACCTCACAATCATGCGGAGACAGCGAGCCAAGCTCTCGCCACAACATTTCAGCCTCGCGGAGAGCTGCAAGGCAATGGTCGTCGGCGAGGTTCTGTCGTAGCTGTTTCCAGGTGGCTGATGTAGCGACTCCGGTAAGTGCAATGAGATCCCAGGAATCCAGTTCGAGTTGAAGCATTGCCGGATCCTCGATGACCTGGCTGAGGGAGTCACGGATATCCTCTGGTGTCCCTTTGGGGGCTTGAGAAAGGGCACGCAAACGTTCTCGCTGCTGTTGCAGCCGAGCAATGCGCTCATCCAGCATGTTAAACGAGCGCTCGACCGCATCAGGAGATGAGACATCAGCGACGGGAACGCCGGCGTCGATAAGCACACGCGCTCGCAGCACCGAAGCCAGGTCAGACACAGAATAGTCGCGATAGTTTCCGCTGGTGCGTGCGGGTTCAGGAACCGCGCCCGTTTCGTGCAAATGGCGCACGGAGCGCACTGAGCAACCAGCGACCGCGGCGACGTCCGATATCTTCATAGGATAAAGCTAAACCCTCACATTGTGTGAGGGTCGAGTGCTCGGTGCGCATTGCTCCGTGTGGCGTTTGCCTTAGTTGCGGAAACCGTGTACCGGCGCCGGGATGAAGCCACCGCGGTTGATGAAGGTGGAGTTGCCCACGTCATTAACCGGGATGACCGGGGCGTAGCCCAGGAGGCCACCAAAGTTGACCTCGTCGCCAGCCTTGGTGCCTGGAGCAGGGATGACGCGCACGGCGGTTGTCTTATGGTTCATCACGCCAATGGCGGCTTCGTCCGCGATCATGCCGGCGATGGTCTCCGCAGAGGTATCGCCCGGAATGGCGATCATGTCCAAGCCCACAGAGCAGATCGAGGTCATGGCCTCCAGCTTGTCGATGGAGATAGTGCCAGAGCGCACCGCATCGATCATGCCCTTGTCTTCAGAGACCGGGATGAAGGAACCGGACAGACCACCCACGCGGGAGCAGGCCATCATGCCGCCCTTCTTGACGGCGTCGTTAAGCAACGCGAGCGCTGCCGTGGTCCCGTGCGTGCCCACCTGATCCAGCCCCATGTGCTCCAGGATGTGTGCGACGGAGTCACCCAGTTCCGCGGTGGGAGCAAGCGAGAGGTCAATGATGCCAAAGGGGACACCGAGGCGCTGAGAAGCCATGGAACCCACGAGCTGGCCGGCGCGTGTTACCTTGAAGGCTGCCTTCTTGACTTCCTCGGCGACCTCATTGAGGGTGGCTCCCTCAAGGGAGCCGAGCGCGCGATCGACGACACCGGGTCCGGATACGCCAACAGAAACCACGCAGTCCGGCTCCTCAATACCGTGGAAAGCGCCGGCCATGAAGGGGTTATCGCCCACGGAGTTGGAGAAGATCACGAGCTTGGCGCAACCGATAGCGCTGCGGTCCTTGGTCAGCTCGGCTGCTTCCTTGATGATGCGTCCCATCTGGGCCGCGGCATTCATGTTGATGCCGGCGCGGGAGGAGGCGATGTTGACCGAGGAGCAGACGAGGTTCGTTTCTGCGAGGGCCTCCGGGATGGAGCGGATCAGGGCCTTTTCAGCAGTGGTAGCGCCCTTTTCAACGAGCGCGGAGTAGCCGCCAACGAAGTCGACGCCTGTGGCGGCTGCTGCACGGTCGAGCGCGCGGGCGACGTCTACGGGGTTTCCTTCGACGCCGGCCACGATGAGCGCGATTGGGGTGACGGAGATGCGCTTGTTGACGATCGGGATGCCGAGCTCGGCCTCGATTCCCTCGCACACCTCAACCAGCTGTGCGGCGCGGGTGGTCACGAGGTCGTAGACAGCCTCAGCGGTGGCTTCCATGGTGGAGCGCGTGCAGCCGAGCAGCGAAATGCCCATGGTGACGGTGCGGATATCGAGACGGTATTTCTCGATCATCTCGATGGTGTCGAGAATGCTGGCGGTATTGAAGCGGTTAAGCATGACTGGTTATCGCCCCTAAATCTCGTTCATTGCGGTGAACAGCGCTTCCGACTGCACGCGAATGGATTGTTTGATGGACTCACCGACGGTGTTCATCCGCTCCTGGAGCTGCTGGATGCTGACCTCGTTCTCATCGAATTCGACGCGCAAGATCATGGTGAAGTACTCAGACATGAGGGTCTGGGAGACATCTACGATATTGACGTTAAGCTCTGCGAGGGCGGTGGACACGGCGGAGATAATGCCGGTGTTATCGACACCGGTAACAGTCATGATGGCGATCATGACTAGATTGTAGCCTGTAGGTTTTTCCAGCTGTCCTGGGGTCCTGCAGAGATATCAGACAGCGCGTACGGTGGCGCTCATGACTGATACGACAACAACTGCACGCAAGAAGGTTCTGTACATCGGCGGCCATGGCAAGGTTGGGCTTTTAGCGGCGCCCAAGCTTGTCGACGCCAATCTTACCGTCCATTCCCTTATCCGTAACCCCGACCAGGTCGCTGATGTTGAAGCCCTCGGCGCCACTGCAGTGGTGCGCGATCTCACCGAGCTTTCTGTTGAAGACTGGGTAGAGCTTTTGGCTGACTATGACGTCGTCGTGTGGGGTGCCGGAAACGGTGGCCGCGCTGGCGCTGACGTAACCTGGGCGGTGGACCGCGATGCCGCGCTCGCATCGATTGCGGGTCTGGAGAAGCTAGCTGCTGACGGTAAGAACACTCCGGCCTACATCATGATTTCCTACATGGGTGCCACGACCAATACCACCGATCCCGCGGACGAGAAGTGGTATGCCTACGTGGAGTCCAAGAAGGCAGTAGATAATAAGCTGAATTCGACCGATCTCAATTACCTTATTCTGGGTCCCGCGGCACTCACGGAAGAGCCTTCTCATGGCATCACCGTGCTCGATAGCGATGCTGAGCGCACGAGCGATATGACGACTTCCCGGGAGCTTGTGGCCGAGGTTGTCGCTGAGGTGGCTCGCCGCGATAGCTTCCCGGCCTCGCCTCTGGAATTCATCGATGGTGAAGGCAGCGTTAAGGACATCTAGGAAGCAGAGGATGCGGCGGCGTTAAGCCCGGCTATTACTTGCTCGCGGCTGAGTCCATGACGCAGGCTTGCAACGCGTAGTGGCTTTGTGGATAAGTGAGCGGCAATGTACCACCCCGTGGTGCGCTCAAAGATGGCCTTGCTTTGAAAACGCACCACGCCGATGCCCTGTTCGCGGAAGGCACGTGGAGAAGTGAGAGACGCAAACTCATCGCTGATGATGTCGTGAATAGTGCCATCGGGAAGGAAAAGGCGCACTTTCGCTTTGTAATAGTACTGGGTGGGTTCATATTCTGGGACGTATTGGCCGGTCTGCCAGATCTCGCTGAGCAATGCGGGATAATACTCTATCCATCCATTTTCTGCGGCGGTACGTATCCGGCGCGCACCCCATGTCGAGCTGCGTATTGACCAAAGATTTCTAGCTGCTGTAACCACGAACAAGACAGCGAAGAATGCCGCGGCCAATCCCTGCCATCCGGAGCTGAAGGACAGATCTTCAAAAATAAGGATTGGAACCGCCATGGCGCAGAGTATTACTGCCACCACAATGCGCGTGCGAAGTTCTTTAGTTTCAAGCGTTTTCCCGCCAAGAAGTGGACCTGCTGTTGCGATTGCACACGTGATGGCGCTAGTTGCTGGCGAGGGGTTGGGAGAAGAAACTGACCGATGACTTTGAAGAATCAGCCTTTCATTGTATTCATGGTCGGGAAAGTCAAAAGGGGCTATGTAGTGTTGAGGCATTCTTATCGGCTCCTAGAAGGCGGCCAGTCTAGACTGTAAATCCTTGAGCATTAACCTTTTATCCAGTTTTGCTCGGCAAAAGACAGCGCCGCCTCGATGTTCTTCTTGCGCAGACCATGCTGGAGTTCTAGTCGCGGATTATCCGAGTCGGCGCGGTATCCCACCACACTCCAGCCGTTATTGTGGTTGAAGTCGACGGTGGCGACGAGGGGACCGTCGGCGAGCAACCGGCCACGCAGCTTCAGCCAGTTCGGATTCGGAGCAATGAACTCCGCTGTCCGGCTCTTTGTCAATGAGCCGTCCGGCTGCAAAATCAGTATCGGGGCGGTGTAGTAGTAATCGGTGGTGTCGTTGTAATCGACGCGACGCTTATAAACCAGCTCACCGATCAATGCGGGGCGGTACTCAATCCATCCATTCGCCCACGCAGTGCACAGCCGCGTCGTGGATCCCCAGCGCCCTCGCATGACCATAACTCCGATAAGGATGAATACCAGTGCGGTGAGCGCGATGATAATGCTGGCTATCGGTATCCCGCCGATGGTTCCATCTGCGCCGGGAAAAAGGACGAAGAGGAAAAGCGCATGCGTCACTGAGAAGAACAGGGACATAACTCCCATGGAGATGACAATGAATCCAGCGATGGTCATGCCGAGATTCGTTTGGCCGATCGGTGACCCGACGCTATCGATAGCTTCGCGTATGCCGCTGCGATCTACGTTGGGGTTGGGCTGCTGATCGTGCTCCTTTAGCTCCTTAGGCGCGAGGGAGCCGGCGCTGGCTGCATCAAATTTCAGCGGTGACCGAGGCAATTGAATAGAAGATTGCGTCATGGATCACAGTGTAAAGGGCTTGGAGCCGCCTTTCTCGTCGCTTCAACACCCAACGGGGAGCAGGACCCGTGTGGAGCGGCGGGCCGACCCCAATGAAAGAGCGGCCTTAGCGCACCCAGCGCTGTTCGGCGAAGGAGAGAATGGCTTCTACCTGGCGCCCGGTGAGGCCACACGAAAGTTCTGCTTCTGAACTCGTCCCGTCGGTACGGTAAGCAGCGACGGTCCATCCATTGTTATTCGTGGAGTCCACGGTTGCTAAGCGGGATCCTTCGGCAATAGCAGTGCCCCGCGATCTCAGCCAGTTCGGATTGCCAGCGCGGAACTCACCGGACATGGCTCTAGCTAGTGTGCCGTCTGGCTGGAGGAGCAGAAGGGGCGCCGAGTAATAAAAATAGGTTCGTTCACGGTCGTCGGGGCCTACGGTTTTGCTGCGTAGGTACACCAACTTACCGATGAGAGCAGGACGGTATTCTACCCAGCCGTTGCGCCATGCAGTGCGCAGACGCCGAGAACGACTGACTTTCATGGCCACGCGTCGCAAGCCAATCCCCACGATGATCAGGATGATCAGTAAAGGGAAGACGGGAATGAAAGAGATGCGCCGAAACTGTGAAATGACATGTCGCGCTGAGCCGAGGAAATCGTAAATAAAAGTGAACGCCATGCCGCATACGAAGAGCACCACGATAGTGATAAAAATCCAGGTAGCCACGTCGCCAGACTTCAGGCGCCCAGGCAGCGGACCAGCCTCCTCGATGACCTCGCGGAGCCCTGAATTATCTATTCGCGCGCTCGGCTGAGCATCGTGGGCGCGCTGTTCTTTCGGAGCAAGCCGGGGTGTGGCGTTTAGACTAATTCCACACTGCGTCCGCGGAAGCTGTAGGGGAGTATGGTGCATACGCCATAGTGTAGCGTCAATCACACTCCGCCACTGAGCGTTAATCGCTTAGTGCTCGGCGCGGGAGCCGCGAATCGATTGTTCTACCAAACTCAACACCTGGTCTAGGTTCTTGGTGTCTCCCAGCGCGAGGCGGTTGATGAAGCCGTCCATGAAAGTCTCTAGGTACGTCACGAGGGTATCGATGGAGACGTCATCGCGCAGGCGACCTTTTTCGGCGTTGGATTCCAAGCGAGCGCGTACCGCCTTATCCAGAACTTCTTGCTCTTCGTGCCACCGAGCGGCGAAAGACGGATCGGTGCGCAGCATCGAGGTAACGGCCAGGCGAGTGGCCAACCAGTCGTGGCGCTCAGGGTGGCGCAGCATCTCGCTCATAACCTCAACCAGACCGTTATTTGCCACAACCTCGGCCTCGCGGGCCGCGTCTTCCCGGGCCAGGGCCAAAAAGAGAGACTCTTTATCGCCGAAGTGGTGAAAGATAGCCCCACGCGATTTGCCCGTGGCTTCTTCAAGGCGGCGGACTGTAGCACCGTCATAGCCGTGCTCCGCAAAGCATTTTCGTGCCCCAACCAGGATGTCGTTGCGGCGGCGATGAAGTTCGGAGTCGCTCATAATCGGCATGGCTGGAATCTCGCTCCTTATAGCACGGCGGGGGATAATCAGGTGATGAAAATACGTAAAGGTTAGGAAATAGAAAAGGCCAGCCAGCACTCGTTGTTGCTAGCTGGCCTTTTGCCTAGTTATGCGGGGCTATCCGTAGTCGGCGTCCCCGCATGCGGGACAAGGCTGGTTTAGGCCTTGACCATCTGGCGCAGAACGAACTGCAGGATGCCGCCGTGGCGGTAGTAGTCGGCCTCACCAGGCGTGTCGATGCGAACCTTGGCATCGAACTCAACGGTCTCGCCGGATTCCTTGGTAGCGGTCACGTGGACCGTCTTCGGAATGCCGCCCTCGTTAAGAGCCTCAATGCCCTCGATATCGAAGGTCTCGGTGCCGTCCAGGCCCAGAGACTCGTGGGACTCGCCCTCCGGGAACTGCAGCGGGATGACGCCCATACCGATGAGGTTCGAGCGGTGGATGCGCTCGAAGGACTCGGTGATGACGGCCTTCACACCAAGCAGGTTGGTGCCCTTAGCAGCCCAGTCACGGGAGGAACCGGTGCCGTACTCCTTGCCGGCAAGGACAACCAGCGGGATGTTGGCTGCCTTGTAGTTCTCGCAAGCATCGAAGATGAAGGCCTGCGGTGCGCCCTCCTGGGTGAAGTCGCGGGTGTAGCCACCGGCGACGTCGACCAGCTGGTTCTGGAGGCGGATGTTGGCGAAGGTACCGCGCATCATGACCTCGTGGTTACCACGACGGGAACCCAGGGAGTTGTAGTCCTGGCGCTCCACACCGTTGGCATCCAGGTACTGAGCGGCCGGGGTGCCCGGCTTAATGGAGGAAGCAGGGGAGATGTGGTCGGTGGTTACGGAGTCACCGAGCTTAGCCAGAACACGAGCGCCCTTGATGTCCTGAACCGGTTCCGGCTCAGTTGGCATGCCGTCGAAGTACGGTGCCTTGCGGATGTAGGTGGAGTCCTCGTTCCACTTGAAGGTCTCACCCTCCGGAACGTCCAGGCTGCGCCATGCGTCATCGCCCTTGAACACGTCGGCGTAGTCCGCCTCGTAGAGCTCGCGGGAGATGGCCTGCTGGATGGTGTCCTCAATCTCCTGCGGGGAAGGCCAGATGTCCTTGAGGAAGATATCGTTGCCATCCTGATCCTGGCCCAGCGGCTGGGTCTCGAAATCGAAGTCCATGGTGCCGGCAATAGCGTAGGCGATGACCATGATGGGGGAAGCCAAGTAGTTCATCTTGACGTCCGGGGAGATGCGGCCCTCGAAGTTACGGTTACCGGACAGCACCGCGGTAGCAGCCAGGTCATGCTCGTTGATGGCGTTGGAAATTTCCTCCGGCAGCGGGCCGGAGTTACCGATACAGGTGGTGCAGCCGAAACCGGAGAGGTAGAAGCCCAAGGCCTCCAGATCCTTCCAGAGGTCTGCGCGCTGGAAGTAGCCATCCACAACCTGGGAACCCGGAGCACAAATGGTCTTAACCCACGGCTTGGACTTCAGGCCCTTCTCGGCCGCCTTGCGGGCGATGAGGCCTGCGCCGACCATGACGGACGGGTTGGAGGTGTTGGTGCAGGAGGTGATGGAAGCGATGGCTACCATGCCGTGGTCCAAGGTGTACTCGCCGCCGTTCGGGGAGGTGACAGTCACCGGGTTGGACTGGCGGCCGGAGCCACCCTTGGCTGCGGATTCGCCCTCACCAGCGCGAGACTTGTTCAGGCCACCGGTCACGTCGACGAGGGAGTTCTCGTCGGCGCCCTCAGCGGTCATGCGCTTCGCCTCGATGGTGGACTCGTCTGCAACAACCTCGCCGGAAGCGTAGGTCGGCAGATCCTTACGGAACTGTTCCTTGGCCTCGGAGAGGAGGATGCGGTCCTGCGGGCGCTTCGGGCCGGCGATAGAGGGCTTAACGGTGGACAGGTCCAGCTCGAGGTACTCGGAGTACTCTGCCTCCGGAGCGTCCTGCTCCAGCCACATACCCTGCGCCTTGGCGTATGCCTCGACGCGGTCGATCTGCTCCTGCGGGCGGCCGGTGAGTTCGAGGTACTTGATGGTCTCCTCGTCGATCGGGAAGATCGCGGCGGTAGAACCGAACTCGGGGGACATGTTGCCGATGGTGGCGCGGTTGGCCAGCGGCACCGACTTCACGCCATTGCCGTAGAACTCAACAAACTTCTGAACGACGCCGTGCTGACGCAGCATCTCGGTGATGGTCAGAACCACATCGGTTGCGGTCACACCGGTCGGAATCTCGCCGGTGAGCTTGAAGCCCACGACGCGGGGGATCAGCATGGACACCGGCTGGCCCAGCATTGCAGCCTCGGCCTCGATGCCGCCGACGCCCCAGCCCAGAATGCCCAGGCCGTTCTCCATGGTGGTGTGGGAGTCAGTGCCGATACAGGTATCCGGGTAAGCAACACCGTCGTTGTCGAAGACAACGCGGGAGAGGTACTCAATGTTGACCTGGTGGACGATACCGGTTCCCGGAGGAACAACGCGGAAGTTGGAGAAGTTCTCAGCACCCCAGCGCAGGAACTGGTAACGCTCCTGGTTGCGCTCGTACTCGATCTCAACGTTCTTCTCTAGAGCTTCGGTGGAGCCGAAGGCCTCGACGATGACGGAGTGGTCAATAACCATCTCAGCCGGGTTGAGCGGGTTCACCTGGTCCGGCTTGCCGCCGAGGGCGGTGATAGCTTCACGCATGGTTGCCAGGTCCACCACACAGGGGACACCGGTGAAGTCCTGCATAAGAACACGGGCCGGGGTGAACTGGATCTCGGTATCCGGCTCAGCGGAGGGATCCCAGTTCGCCAAAGCGTTAATGTGATCCTTGGTTACGTTCTTCCCGTCCTCGTAGCGCAGCTGGTTCTCAGCCAGCACCTTGAGGGAGTAAGGAAGCTTCTCCAGGCCCTCGACTGCGTTGATGTCGAAGTAGTCATAAGACTTACCGTTGACCTCAAGAGTCTTCTTGGCGCCGAAGGAGTTCAGGCTTTCAGTCATAAGGAGCTCCATTCCTTGCTTTTGCTTGTGGGTTATCGAACACTGGTCGAAGGTTCATCGAATTTGCCGTCATGCCCTAGCAGCCAACTGGAGCCAGGAATTTCGACAGTCTCAGAACGCTAATGTTCCGTATCTATTGTAGATGTAAGAACCCTCGGTTGACACCAGCATAACAGTACGAGCGTTCTGTTTCCTACATTTCGGGGGTAGCGGCGAGTCGCCCACGTCAACCGCACTGCACGGTTTAGGCTCAGTCGGGAGCAGCAGGGGGGAAACGCCCCCCGCCAAAGAAATGAGCGTGACGAGCCGTGACGCCAAGCACAGCGATCAAGGTCCCAATGTTCATTGAGGCTAGAGATTAAGGAGAGGCGAATGATTCCTGCGGGAGTAGACGTAGATGACATCGCCGATCAGCTCTCGGCCGATGGCGTGGCATTCTCCAATCCAGAACTAGCGCTTGACGACGACCTCCAGACCCACATCGCAGAATCCCTCCAACCCAACCACGGCATTGCTGTCGTTGATGTTTTTCCGGAGAAAATTCCAGATCTCCGCGATCTGGCCACAACCCTTCAAGAGCAAACGGGACTTGACACAGTAATTCTCCAGGCACCCATGCGGGTGTCCGCGGTCAGTAATTCTTATGACCGGGCAGCCCTAGAGGCGGCCGAAGATTCGCTTCCCACCGGACTCGATCAGGTAACCCTGCTTAATGATTTTTATGCCGTTGCAGATCAGTTCTCCGTGCCGTGGTTGTTGATTTTTGCGGTCGCGTTCACCGTTGCGGCGGTCGCTGGATGGGCGAGTTTCCGGGCAGCCGCCACGGAGGTTGAACCAGCCGATCACTAGGCGAGAAGTGTTATGTCCATAGGGTTTTTGGACATGGAGTCCGGTGTCTTTTTGGACACGGAGTCCATGGAGGTCTTGGACACTTCTAGCGGTTTATGGTTGCGGCCTGCGTTTCGGCCGGGGTTTGGATAGTTTCGGGTTCATCCGCGGTGGTTGGCGGTGTTTCATTCCTTCAACGAGGTTGATGTTGATCTGACCACCTGGTGGTCTGTGGCTCAACGTGATCGGCAGTGGCACGCTGAAGAGGAATTCACCGTCATGGGCCGTGTAGAACTCCGCAACGTTTTCGGCTGTGACCGTGGAGTAGAGTCTGCGGTTTTTAAACCTCAGACCAATGTAGAGCCCGAAACCGCACACGCGTACAACGCCGTCTTTGCTTACGCAGAGCTGGTCTGGGATATCCCAATGGTTTGTTGAATTTGTCGTCGGCGCCGTTAGTGTGGGGGTATCGGTGGGAGGTATGCCTTGCAAAGCTGCCATGTCATCGATGCAGGCCTCGTGTGAAGTTGCCGCTTCCGCGGGGCCGTTTAGCATTTCGGATACAGCTTGTGGATTGTGCGCTTGGTTATAGGCGACTACGCGGGCCCAGACCTGCTCAGGATCGAGTGGATGTGTAGGTGATGGTGCCTTGGGGAAGGTATCGAAGGCCTGGCGTGGTGTGATGTGCATTTTGCCGACGAGCAGTGATTGGTGCCGTCGTCGTTCGTTGTAGACCTGGCGATATTCAGCCAGATATGTGTTGACCTCAGCAAGGCTGACTGGGTGGCGTGCATCGAGGAACTGGGTCAACGTGCGGTGAGAGCGTTCGTCTTTTCCCTGGGTTGTCGGGGCGAAACCAGCAATAGCAAGTACACCTTGGCTAGCGAGCCAAGTTTCAGTAGCAGAGAGAAAACCACGGTGATAGGTGGCGAACGCATCGCCATTGTCGGAAAGGATTTCTTGAGGTTTGCCGTAGGCGGCGAACGCTGCGGCCAGTACGGCGCGCGCATCAGTACCGTTTTCTGGCAGAGCGAACGCTGTGGTTCCGACATCGAATCTGCTGGCATCATCGATAATCTGGTAAATCGTGACATGTGTGTGGGCATGGTCAAAGAGGCGGTAGACCAGTCCATCGATTTGCCAGAGTTCACCGACGAGATCACGGGCGAAGCGCTTATAGGAACTGCGTGGCCGTTTGCGGGCATTGGCATCAACAAATCCCAGCTCATGAAGCCACGAGGCGATTGTAGAACGCGACGGCGTGGAATCTGGGCCCGAAGTGTCAAACAAGAAGTAGTAGATCGACCAAGGCCCATAATCCAAGCCTTGCTCCATCAACTCCTGCCTGGCGTGGACGACTGCGATTTTATCGGCCTCGTCAAATTTCTTAATCGGATTCTTCGGGGCAGTCGAATCAGGCACAATACCTGCGCGACCCTTCTGCGCTATCCGGCTTTTGATGTTGTGGTACGTCTGCCGCGAGATTCCTAATTCTTTGCAAAACTGTGTGACCGTCTTGCCGTCACGAACGGGATCGAAATCTGCGACCTTTCTACGCTTATGCAATGGAATAGCCATCCGGCTATTCCACCGCCGCAAACGTCCAAAAAGCCACTAGACATCCCGTCCAAAAACATCCTGGACTCCGTGTCCAAAAAGCCACTAGACATCACATCACTAGGCGAGAAGACGCCGACCAACACGCGCCGGCCTTCAGTGCGGGGGAGTAGGGAAGTGGCGAAAATCAACCACTAAGACTTGATTTTTCGCCGGGGGAGTGGTTGTTGCTAGGCTTTCGAGCCTTCCAAAGCTAGGTATGCCACCAGACTTGAGACAGGCGCAGGGTGGGCATTTCCTCGTCCCGCTGGAGGGTGAAATCTCCGGCCGGCGGGCGGGCGATCCCGAGGTCGAAGCTGACGCCGCGAGGCAGACTTCGAAGGGCGAAAGGCTAATGGGGTCTCGCACGCAAGTGCCGCCTCCTCAAGCACCCTCCGAATGGTGTGCCGCTAGGAACTCGCCCCCGAAGAGAGAAAGGCGCAAGGCAAGGCTTGGGACGCGACAAAGGGGGCGGTGCTCGACAGGCAGGACGGGTGAAGGCCGAGGGTAGAGTGAGCAACATCACAGTCACACCTTGGTAACAATGTCATTGCAGGTTAGGTGCGCCTGTAACGCCGTGTGGTCATGCGTGGCTTATGTGAAAGATGGGGAAAGTGTGCGAGAAGGCGTGTCGGTGACGTATGGTTCACGTATCGACTCACGGGTTGACTATTGCTCCATACGTTCATGGACCAAGCCTTGACTCTCAACTGATTTGTCGCACGGGTATGTGGGGAAGCACGCCACGAGCGAAGGGAACTGTTGAGGTTCACCGCCTGGTGGATGACCGTCGCACCACTATGTTGATGCGCATAGCAGTACAGTTTGCTCGGCGCAGTCGGTACCAGTGTTCAAATTTTTTTAGATATCGAAACACCTACCTCCCGAGTGGAAGAGGCTTCATACACTTCATACGCATGCCTTTTTGAGGGCTGCGTCGGCCTGGGTTCCATCGGTTTCCGGTTGGGTGCCAGCCACGAGGGCTTGCGCGTGCGCCACTATTGGTGCGAGACGCGACCCTTCCATGAGCGCGGCGCCGAGCGAGGAGGAACCGACATAGGACTTATCGCCAGATTAGGGTGTGTGCCCCCTCATCGCCGGATCGCGCAGTCATATTTAAGCGCGCTCTATGCGGAGCAAACGAGCCCGCGAGTGCGCAGTCTGATTTGCTTTTATAAAGCGGTCCGGCTTGATGTTGGTGCACACACGAGACGCCGCGCAGTATCGTGTTGCCCCGTGTCAGTGATGGTGCAGCCCAACTTATTCGACCTATATTGTCGTGAAGTTGCTCGTAATCATCTAGGGCAACCCGCGTGGGCATACCCCGGCCAGCACCGGGTGCCAGCCTTTTCGGTTCCACTATTCCTTTGGACGTAGCCGTCGTCGTAACATCCTGCGGGAAGACCGAGCTAGCTATGCGCACTTTGCGTGCCTTAACTACCGTTTGCCTGGCTGACTCGTTGCCTGTACCGCTCGATGTCCGGCACGCATGTCTGCACGACACGCATGACAGTTCCAATGAGGTAGGTGCCTAGGAGATAACTCTCGTGGCCACCACATCGTCATTTGGCTTCCGGCGTTTCAAGGCAGCTTTCGCTGCCATTGCGACCACCGCAGCCTTGTCTACCGCTTCTTCGCTCGCTCCTGCAGTGGCGGAGGAGCCTGAGCGGCTCAATATTGAGTCACTGCTGTCCTCTGATAGTCCTTCCATCGCTGACCTCGCCGGCGCCATCGCTCAGATTGAGGAACGCATCGCGCAAGCGGAGGCCGAAATCGGCATCCAACGTGAAACCGTCAACCGGGCGCTCGTTGATCTCAATGACGCTCGCACTAAGGCAGCCCAGGCTCGCCAGGGAACCACGACGGCTCGCCAGGAGCTTGATGATGCCCAGGCAGACGTCGCCGATGCTCAAGCCAAGCTGGACGAGGTCTCACGCTCTGCCTACCGCCGAGCAAATACCTCTGACGCCGTTTCCCACGCGGCCGGCAAGGATGCCCGCTCGGATATGTTGGAGCGCCAGTCCTACCTCCGCTCGCAATCAGAAAAGCAACAGGCCATTGTGAGCGATCTGGAAAAGGAGCGCACGGAGAAGGCCAACAAGGAGTCGCAGCTACGCAAGACCCAGCAGTTGGCTGAGGAACGCGCAGACAAGGCGGCCGATGCCGAGTCCGCTGCACGCGAACAGCTCTCCGCTTCCGAAGCTTCAATTGAAGAATCTGCGGCCGAACGCGAGAATCTTCTCTCTCAACTCTCATCTCTCCACAAGGCACTTAATCAAGCCAAGGGGGTTGACGAGGTCGATTCGTCAAGCCCAGAGACCGGAAATCGCGTCAACGATAAGGCCTTGTCACTAGTGGAAGAGGACGATACTCAGGACACTACTACGGCTCCAGCCGATGACTCCACAGAGTCGACCTCAGAGACCGATTCCGTCGCGGCCGCCGGCCCATCAGCCTCTGAGGCGAAGAACCCTACTTTGCAATCACAACGCTCTGCGCCCTCCGTTTCTGCTGAAGACATGGCTGCGCTCTCGAGTGCCGCAAGCACTGTGGCCAATGATCCGAACGTGCAGGAATTGTCGTCGACAAGCACTGCAAGCTCCGCTGAAGCGGGGACGACTTTAGGCGGCAGCGGCAGTTCCCTCGACCCGAGCGGGATCGATGCTGAGACCGTTGCATTGGGCATTGGCGCGGTAGGAACCGTAGCTTCCTTGATCGCCGCTTCTCAGCCAAACCACAGCAACAGCTTGAGCCAGGACGAGATCGACGCTTTGGTCGAAGGCTCCTCGAAGCTTTTCGCCCTCCAGGGCGAAGGCGCAAGCACCGCGGACGCTAGCGATTCTGCTTCCGCGACTTCGGATGAAGACACTGTGGAGTCCGAGGTTTCCGGTGTGCTGGATCCCCTTGACACGACCGATAGCGTCACGGATAAGGCTTCCGAATCTCTGGGTGATGCCTCCCGTGAGGCAAAGATCGAGACTGTCATTTCGCGCGCGACGTCCCAGGTAGGTGTTCCGTATGCGTGGGGCGGTGGCGATGCAAACGGTCCCACCCAGGGCATTCGTGACGGCGGCGTGGCGGATTCCCACGGTGACTACAACAAGGTCGGCTTCGACTGCTCGGGCCTGGTTCTCTATGCCTTTGCCGGAGTAGGCATCTCCCTGCCGCACTACACCGGCTACCAGTACCAGAAGGGGACCAAGATCGCACCGAGTGAGATGGAGCGTGGTGACCTAATCTTCTACGGCCCAAGCGGTAGCCAACACGTGGCTATCTACCTTGGCGATGGCACGATGGTTGAAGCCCCGCAGTCTGGTCAAAACGTCAGCATTACCCCTGTGCGCCAAGGCGGCATGGCACCCTATGCCGTGCGCCTGATCTAGAACAGCCCGTTGCTAGACTGGGCTGCATGACTGACACACTGCGTACTGCCCAGGGCAACGCCCACAGCACCGAATCGGTGCTCTCTTCATTCGACGCCCTCCTCGTTCTTTCTTTCGGTGGCCCGGAAGCAAACGAGGAGGTCGTCCCGTTTTTGGAGAACGTTACCCGTGGCCGCGGCATTCCGCGCGAGCGCCTCATCGAAGTTGGGGAACACTACTTTCACTTCGGTGGTAAAAGCCCCTTGAACGAATTGAACCGAGAGATTATTGACAACGTGGCCGCGGAGCTCGAGGCTCGCGGACATAATCTACCGGTTTACTTTGGTAACCGTAACTGGCATCCCTTCGGAACAGAAGCTGTCGAGAAAATGGCTGCCGACGGAGTGCGCAACGTGGCTGTCTTTGCTACCTCGGCGTGGGGTGGCTACAGTGCTTGCCGACAATACAACGAAGACATCGTCGCTTTGCGCAAGTACGTCGAAGACAAGAACTTGCCCGCCATGACCTTCACCAAGCTTCGTCAGTTCTTCGATCACCCGAAGTTCATCGAAGAGATGGCTGCCGCGGTCCGAGATGCCTACGCACAGGTCCCGGAAGACAAGCTGGCTAGCACCCGCATGCTGTTTACTGCCCACTCAGTTCCAACGGCGCACGATGCAGTGGGGGGTGCTGAAGGAGATAAGCACATTTACTCCCGCCAGGTGGCGGAAGCTTCCCGTCTCGTCGCCGAGGCAGCAGGGGTGGAGGACTATGACCTTGTATGGCAATCGCGGTCAGGCAACCCGGCTACTCCATGGCTAGAGCCGGACATCGTCGATCACACGACGCTCATCCACCAGGAGGACGGTGTCGATGGCGTCGTCGTGTGTCCCATCGGATTCATCTCCGATCATATGGAGGTCATCTGGGACCTCGATTCAGAACTAAAGCAAGCCGCCGAGGAGAAGGGGGTTAGCGTCTATCGCACCCACACCGCTGGTCCAACCACTCGTTTCGCCTCGCTCATCGTGGACCTCATCGATGAGCTGGAGCAGGGAACCGAGCCCGTTTCTCTCGGAGACGTCACTGTCCAAGGTTGCACCGTCGATGGTGCCCCCTGCGCTGAAGGGTGCTGCGATATCTGGTCGCTGCACAAGCCGCATTAACGCGCGAAATCCGTGAGCGCGTAGGCCACGCCAGCCATTCGTGCTTGACGGATGTGGCGCCATAGGCGCAGCAGCTGTGGATCGAGGCTGTGGTCCTGGATGCGGTCGGTCACTGTCTCGATGATGGCCGCGACGCGATCAGCCCGCGCAAAAAGTTTTGCTGCGCGCCCCGGTACCGCAGCGGGTAAACCCGGAGTGTCATAGAAGTCACTAAGAGTTCCCACCGTCAGCCGCGGATTGGGGAGAGCATCGCTGCGGTAGCCCAGAGCTTCGATGAGTGCTGCGGATTCATTCGTTGGGGCGCTCAATAGCGCACCAGCCTCGCCCGGGCTTAGCCACGCAGGCGAGGGGAGCGCAGCAGTTTCCTCAATTACCATCCACTGGGTGGCGCCGTCGGCATAAGAGGGCACCAATACTAAATGACGGTCTCTATCGTTGGTCCGCACCACGATAGCGCCGGCCGGATTATTAGCCGCTGCACGCGCCGAATCCGAACCGGCCGGTAGTGCTGGCGCCTCGCCAGGGCCAGAAAGGATGAGTCGCAGGAGGGGCTCGCGTTCACCGCGCTCGATAATGGAGATGGTTTCGCGTCGGAGACGTGACATAACATCAAGGAAGGGTTCTCCGTTCGCTCCCTGCTGTTCCCCGCCTAGCTCGCCGAGGGCATCAAGGAAATCATCGGCGGATTCGTGTCCCCACAGCCACGCGCCAAGCCAGACTGCGACGTTTTGTACGGGGGACCAGACTTCGGCGCGCATATCCATGGCTGGACAGTGTAGACGATAGGGTAGACCGCTATGAACTTGAATTCCCGGGATCCTTACGGCGGCGACATTTTCGCCGGACATACACGCAACAAGAAAACCGAATACCCCGAGGTGCCCGCAGAACCGGGGCTGGTCGTCGAGGTTCGCGGAGACGATTTCGTGGGGGCGGTGATGGGCGTGGACAAGACCGCGTGGGGGCCAGTCGTGCGCCTCGAAGATCGTCACGGTACCGAGCGAGTATTCAAACTTGTCAAGGGCGGCTTCCTTGTAGAGGGGCAGCCGGTGACGCTGACGAGATACGTCGAGAAGCAAGCGCCCAGAAAGTCGAACTCTGGATCGCGCCGCGTTGAGAACGTTGAGGCGAAAGTAGCCGCGCCATCGCGCATTTGGGTCGAAGGCATCCATGATGCGGCGATCGTGGAGAAGGTCTGGGGGCACGACCTGCGAGTAGAGGGCGTGGTAGTCGAATACCTCGAGGGTCTAGACAACCTCGAGGAACGCCTCGCTGAATTCCAGCCAGGACCTGGGCGCCGCGTGGGAGTTCTCGCGGATCACCTCGTAGAAGGCTCAAAGGAAACGCGGTTGACGCAAACAGTGGGCGAGCATGTGCTCGTGACCGGACATCCCTTCATTGATATCTGGGCAGCCGTTAAACCCGAGCGCCTAGGGCTGCGCGCCTGGCCCGAAGTTCCCTATGGGGAGGACTGGAAGACTGGTATCTGCCGGCGAACGGGCTGGTCCGATCCCAAGGAAGGCTGGAGCCGTGTTTATAATGCCGTCAATTCCTTCCGGGATCTCGATTCCACGCTCATCGGCGCTGTAGAACGTCTCGTAGACTTCGTCACGACGCCCGAGCTGCGCAAAGAAGATCTTCTTTAGTTCGAGTTCGCTCGGTCGATGAGATTCACCGCGAGCTGACATCCGGCGGTTTCCGCTGCCCAGCCTGCCGCCTGGAGGCGCTGGGACATAGCCTGTTTGGAGATACCCAATTCCTCGGCGGCCTCATTCTGGTTTAGTCCTCCGCGCACCAAGGATGTAGCCTCGCGGCCCTCCATCGTGCGCTTAGTGAGTACGAAGCCGAGGAGAGCGAAGGCCGCTGCAATATCCTGCGCTTCCTGCGCCCGCCCGCGCCGATCAACCTTGGCGTAGACATGCCCCGCGCGTGCTGATCCCTTCACAGCAGCGGTAGCGACGGCGCGCGTCTCGGCATCTCCCGCGCCCTCGCCCGGGACAACACCGATACCGATGGCCCAGTCACCGTCCGCAAGAAGTGCCATGACGACATCGCACACCGCGGAAGAGGAGTAGGCAACGGCGCAAATATCCTCGACGCCAAGGACCTCGAATTCACCGACGCCCTCCAGCGTGGAAAGCGCAGCTGCGGAGCGTTGGACCAAATCGGCGCGGCGCACCGAGCGACCGCGGTAGCGGGCATGGACTGCTAGCACGTTGAGAGACTCCTTCCAGCGAGAAACAACGTTTAGTCTACCCCTTGCGCTTGACCGGTCGCTGCATACCGGGCTCGAGCGGCAAGCGCGTGTCTAAAATGAGTCCGGCGATACCGAGTGCAGCAGCGAGGACAAAGCCAACGATGGTGTAGGGGCTTGTCTTACCGGTAAGCGCGTCCCCGAAAAAGACACCGATAGCGGTCGTGGGAATCGAACCGATGAGAGTGGCGATGGAAAACTGCAGGACCGAAATTGGGGTGAGGGCCGCGACATAGTTTAATAAGGAAAACGGAACTCCCGCGACCATCCGCAATGAGGCCACGGCGAGCCAACCGCGGCGGTCCAGGCGCGCATTGATTGCATAGACCGCCGGGTGAGTGAGGTGCGGGCGAATCCATTCACCAAGCAACCTGCGGATTATCAGCAGGGAAACAGTGGCGGAGATGGTCAGTGCAACGAGGGAGATGACCAGCCCGAGCCACGGGCCGAAGAGGAGCCCCGCGGCTAAAGTCCATACTGTTCGGGGGATGGGGAACTGCGTGAAGAAGATATAGGAGCCGGCAAAGGCGACGAGGAACCATGGCCCGAGGTGCTGCGACCAAGAACGGAGCGCGGCGAGAGAGGGGACGTCGACAAGCACGGCAAGAATCACCAGCGCCATGCCGGTGAGGATTACCGCCGCCCAACGCTTCCACGTCCAGCGGCTGCAGCTCCGCCAAGCCGAGCGCGCCAAAGACGTACAAAAGTCACCGACGCTGTGCACCCAACCAGTTTTCATAGGGCTACAAGCTTAATCCGAGTGAGGCCGAAATCCTCATTGGATCCAAGCGCGTCCCGCGAGTCGCGGTGTCTGGGGAGGAACTGGGAGTAGCGCCCCAACTTGCTGGCAAGCCTCGGTTCGATGCACGGTTTCAGCACTCCGCGGTGGATACTTATCTGAGGCACGCATCCGCATGAACTTTCTTCATAACCTCACGTCTTATATGGACGCGGCTACCTTGCTTGAGGCTTTTGGGCCATGGGTCATAGGCGGTATTGGCCTCGTGGTGTTCATTGAGTCAGGAGTACTCTTTCCGTTCCTTCCGGGGGATTCACTCCTGGTGGCCGCTGGTACGGCCGAAATGCCCTATAAAAAGTTCATCGGATGGAACGTTAGCGGGGCAGTGGCATGGGTGCTCTCCATGAATTTGGTCGGCGTCTTCTTGGGAAATATTCCAGGCATTGCCGATTCGATTGAGAAGATCATGCTGCTTATCATCGCGCTGTCTGTAGCGCCCATCCTAATCAAGGCTGTGCACAGCTACGTCACGTCGAAGAAGAAGGCAACTGTAGTGGAAGAAGCGGAACCTATTAATAGCCGGGCAGCTTAGCAGTCCACGTAGCGAGCGTACTCACCCCGCAAGCGAGCGTGGGTGACATAAACGGGTTCGTTGTCCCCAGCGTGCCGCAATTCCTCCGTGAGGCCGGCCATGACCGCGTCGCGGGCTTGCGCATGGGTGGAGTGGAAGCTCATCACCGTGCCATCAACAACGGCGTCACCGCGTCGTTTAACCACAACATACTGAGAGTCCTCGGGGGCCTCGACCACATGGCGCTGGGCGGTGAAGGGATCTAGATAGGTAAAAGTAGCGTGCATACGCACCCACTGTACCGATGCGAAAAGCCCCCGTGAATCGCCTGCCTTTCTGGCAATGCGAAACACGGGGCTTCTATCTGTGCCCGAGGGGGGACTTGAACCCCCACGTCCGTTAATAGGACACTAGCACCTCAAGCTAGCGCGTCTGCCATTCCGCCACCCGGGCTAGGGTGTTTGTTCAGCCTCTCGGCTGGGCACTCGCATACTGTATCCCGAATGGGCATAACTTCACAAATCAGCAGCTCACGCTGTGTTTTAGGCTCGTGCAGTGTGCTGAAAACACAACGATGAAACTCGCTCGCCCCAACCGAGCGCTTACTGCCGCTGTCTAGGGCAGAAGACCATTCGTCGGCATGGGTTTTAGCTTTCCGGTACAAATGAATCTATGACTAAGAACACTTCAGATTCCGTTGAGAGCTACGCCACCGATTCCCGCTTTCCCGGCCCGGACCCTTATGCACCACTGGGGGATGTCCCCGCATTCACCGTAACGTCCGCTGATATTGAAGAGGGGGCGGAAATCGCAGAGCGCTTCCGCGCTCCTGAGAACATCTCACCGCAACTCTCGTGGTCGGACGTGCCCGAGGGAACCAAGTCCTTCGCTGTCTCCTGCTTTGACCCGGACGCTCCGACGGGTTCCGGTTTCTGGCACTGGGCTGCGTTCAATATTCCGGCTGACGTACGTGAGCTTCCTACGGGAGCAGGCTCCGCGGAAGACCTTGGACATGAAGGTGTCATCAGCTTGCGCGGAGACTCCGGCCAGCGCGTTTATTACGGGCCCCAGCCGCCAGCTGGTCATGCCCCGCACCGCTACCTCTTTGCGGTCCACGCCGTCGACGTTGAGCGCCTCGACATCGACCCGGAGGCAACGCCGACGGTCCTTGGGTTTAACCTTTTCTTCCACACCCTCGGCCGTGCGATTACGTGGGGCTGGTACGAGGCCCACTAATACGGCCCATTAGACTCGGCACAATGACTAGGAATTCGGATACTAACCCCACGACTGACGGAGTAGATATCCCCGCCGCCCTGCGCGTGGGCGGCGCTTTCATGTTGCTGGCCGCCGTGTTAGCACTATTTGGGCTCGTATCGATTTTTACCGACGGCTGGGGCGCCACCTATGAATGGACATGGCGCCACCTCGCCATCGTTGGTGCGGCGCTGCTCATCGGTGCATTCAGCACCCAACGCCGCGATCAGCGCGGCAGCCGCGAGCAAATCATTGCGCTAGTCCTAGCGCTGGTGCTCATCATCGCTAGCCGCGCACTGCCCAGTACGGTCCTCACCACGATGGGGCAGTACGTGGTTTTCCTCTACGCCGTGGCTGCAGGCCTGTGCGCGGTCATTATCCGCCGCACACTGCGTTAAGTGAAACGCATGAAGCGCGGAAGCCCCCATCCGTGCTTCTCTTCATCGACAGGGCTAAGCCCCCTCGAAGACTCTTCGGGGGCTTAGTCGATCCATCCCAGACCGGAGCCAACTGCCTCCGAGATGTTACTGAGGCCGTGCGCGCGAATCTGCTGGGCAATGCCGCGGTGAATGTCGCGAATCCAATCCGGTCCACCATAAATCAGTCCGGTGTAGCCCTGCAGCAGCGAGGCACCGGCAGTAATACGTTCCCATGCCTGCTCCGGCGTGGAAATTCCGCCCGCCGAAACCAGCACCAGTTCATCGCCTACGCGGGCGTGAAGTCGCTTGAGCACTTCCATCGAACGCTCAGCCACCGGGGGACCCGACACGCCACCCGCGCCCATGGCAGCAACCTCGTCGGCCGGGGTGTTCAATCCCTCACGGGAAATAGTGGTGTTGGTAGCCACGATCCCAGCCAAGCCAACTTCCACGGCCATATCCGCCACGGCATCAATATCTTCATCGCTGAGATCGGGAGCAATCTTGACCAAGACCGGCGAGGATGTTGATTCCACCACGGCTTCCATGATGGGGCGGAGGGACTCCACTGCCTGCAGGTCACGCAATCCTGGGGTATTAGGGGAGGACACATTAACCACGACATAATCGGCCAGATCCCCCAGCACAGTTGCGCACTGACGGTAGTCATCCACAGCATGCTCGGCGTCGGTGACCTTGTTCTTGCCAATGTTGATGCCCACGACATCGTTGTAGCGGCGCTTGCGTAGATTGCGCGCGGCGGCCAGAGCACCCTCATTGTTAAAGCCCATGCGGTTTAGGATTGCCTTGTCCGCTTTGAGTCGGAACAGGCGGGGAGCAGGGTTTCCGGGCTGCGCCTTCGGGGTGATGGTGCCCAGCTCGGCATAGCCGAAGCCAACGGGGGTCCAGACATCAGCAGCCGCCGCGTTCTTGTCGAAGCCGGCCGCCAACCCTAGCGGACGTGGGAAGCGCACCCCAAAGACTTCCTGTTCCAATACCGGATCATTAACCGGTACTACCTTTCCCAGCGCGCGATTGAGCGGGCCACCGGCTTGGAAGATAGCGAGCCCGCCGTTGATGATTCCGTGGATTCGCTCTGGGTCGAGTTTAAACATTCCCTTCAATGCTGCCTGGTAGGCAGCATGGCGGGCGCGGTCAAGAGCGGAGTACTGCATGAAGTGTCCTTAGCTGAGGTTGCGAATGAGGTCTTTGAGACCGGATGCTAGCGCGGTGATGTGTCGAGTTGCGGATCGGTGATGAACTGGAGGCCTTCACCGGATGCGGAGGCGGTGACGAGGGTGCCGTCGCCCAGCACAGCAATAGTGCGTGCATCAGCCACAGTGTCCATGGTGCCAACGTTTTCTGGGACGCCCGCGGAAACGGTATAGGCGTGGAGATGGTTGTTATCGGTGGTGGTTACCCACGCCAGTGTGCGGCCGGCATCCCAAGCCACGCCCCACGGTGTGCCGTCGGTGTTGCCGTATTGGTGCAGGCGAATAACGTCGCTGGAAGTGTAGATAGCCACGCGTTTGCCTACGGTGTCCGATGCTACGACCACGGCTCCTTCGCCGCCGGCGATCTGGCCGACGCCCTGGCCTACGCGCAGACGCCCGCCCGCACGGTCCTTTTCCCAATCGAGAGATTGAATCGTCGAGTCTTCCCTTAAGACGCGGACGATGCCGTCCGCACCATCAGAAACGGGAACGGAAATGAGCTGATCCGAACCGGCCTCCACCGTGATGCCGGTGCTGCGTTCCCCGTCGCGGTACACGCCGACGGTGGTCGAGTCCTTTGAACCAACGAATACTTCACCGCTGGAAGCCTCCGCGGCTACCGTTACTGGCTGCTCCTCATCCACTGCCAATTCCTGGGGGGAATCCGGCTGGGATGGATCAACAAGCAAGACTTTTTCCCCACACGCGAGGAGGAAATGCTTGTCGGAAGCGGTCAGGTCGCCGCACTTCTGATCGACGGAAATCTGCGTGGCCTTTTCTTCCTCAAAGTCTGCAGCCGAACCTACAGCGAGGGAGTCCTCGGTGCGCACGGCGAGGGTATCACCCACCGCCGCGAGGTCAGTCACGGCAGTGTAGGGCACGACGGTGCCCACTGGCTCCGATAACTCTGGGGAAGAAGCGGGTTCGGCCTTGCCATAGACCGCCGAGTTGGGGTCCCCGCCAACCCCTTCCGTGGGATTGCAGGCGGCAAGGGCGCATGTGCTGGCAAGAAGGGCAGAAGAAAGCAGGACTCGACGCATTTTCACGATCCCTCATCCTAGCAGTCAGCGTGGTGGAAACCGGAAGCCATGGAGCGCGCTAGTAGGCTGTCGCGGGTGACTACAACAGCTACAACTGACGCCATGACATGGGTACAGGTCATCGTCTTGTCTCTTGTCCAAGGCCTCACCGAATTCCTGCCCGTGAGCTCTTCGGGGCACCTACGCATCGTCTCCACGCTCTTTTGGGGGCAGGACGCCGGCGCCTCCTTTACTGCCGTTATCCAGCTCGGCACTGAGTTAGCAGTGATTGTGTACTTCGCGGGAATGATCTGGCAGATCCTCAAAGGGTGGTTCATAGGTCTCGTGCACAAGGAGCAGCGTGGCCAGGACTACCGCATGGGGTGGATGGTCATCGTCGGCTCAATCCCGATTGGCATCCTAGGCGTCCTGGGCAAGGACCTGATCAGGGATAACTTGCGCAACCTGTGGATTACAGCGTCCATGCTCGTGCTTTTCTCCGTTGTCTTCATCATCGCTGAGAGGGTGGGCAAAAAGGAGCGCAGCTTCGAGGACTTGACGATGCGCGATGCCATCGTCATGGGCCTATGCCAGTGCTTAGCTCTCATCCCAGGTGTCTCGCGCTCGGGAGGCACGATTTCGGGCGGCCTCTTTTTGGGCTTGGATCGCGAGGTGGCGACGCGCTTTAGCTTCCTCCTCGCCATTCCTGCGGTTATGGCTTCGGGCCTGTTTTCGCTTGGCGACGCCTTCGGCCCCACCGTGGGGCAATCTGCCACCGGCGCCCAACTGCTCGTCGGCACGCTCATCGCGTTCGTCGTCGGTTATGCGTCTATTGCGTGGCTGCTGAAGTTCGTGGGTAACCACTCCTTCGAGTGGTTTGCGGCCTACCGCATCCCTGTCGGGCTCCTCGTCATGCTCTTGCTGGGCCTCGGAGTGCTCGCCCCTTAATAACCGGGCATGCGCCAGTTGCGGAGTCAGTACACGTTAGGATGGTGCCCATGCACTCTTGGCCTGTCCCGCACATCGATTCCGTACCTGGCGCCCCGTCGCCGCTTCACCTCTATGATTCCGCTGATGAAGAGGTAAAAAAGCTCAGCATCAAGGGGGAGACCGCCACCATGTATGTCTGTGGCATTACCCCGTATGATTCCACCCACCTGGGCCATGCGGCGACCTATCTCACCTTTGATCTGATCTACCGCCAGCTGCTGGATAACGGCTACAAGGTGAATTACGCCCAGAACATCACCGACGTGGATGATCCGCTCTTCGAACGCGCCGAGCGCGATGGCGTGGATTGGCGCGAGTTGGGTACCTCGCAGATCAATCTTTTCCGCTCCGACATGGAACTGCTCTCTGTGTTTCCTCCGCAGCACTTCGTTGGGGCGATGGAAGCCATCGATGAGATCACGGAGATGGTGCAGGCGCTTCTCGACGCAGGTGCGGCCTACGTCGTCGATGACCCCGACTATCCGGACGTCTACGCATCAATCGAGGCCACGAAGAACTTCGGCTACGAATCGAATTATTCCCGCGAGCAGATGGAGACCTTCTTTGCCGAGCGCGGCGGTGACCCGGACCGCCCCGGTAAGCGTGATCCGCTAGATGCCTTGATTTGGCGTGCCCACCGCGAGGGCGAACCTGCCTGGGAATCTCCTTTTGGCCCGGGGCGTCCGGGCTGGCACATTGAGTGTTCTGCCATCGCGACCAACCGGCTCGGCTCCAGCTTCGATATTCAGGGTGGGGGTTCGGATCTCAAGTTTCCGCACCACGAGTTTTCTGCGGCGCATGCTGAGGCCGCTCGTGGGGTCGAACGCATGGCCCAGTCCTATGTGCACACCGGCATGATTGGCTTGGAGGGCACCAAGATGTCCAAGTCTTTGGGTAACCTGGTCTTCGTCCACAAGCTTGTGGAGGCAGGCGTTGATCCCTCTGCGATTCGCCTTGGCGTATTCTCCGGCCACTACCGTGAGGACCGGGACTGGTCCGACGAGGTCCTGCGCACCGCGCAGGAGCGTTTGGAGCGCTGGCGTGCGGCCTCCCGAACCCCAGGCACCGTGGAAGAGATCAAGAACGTTGTCCACAACGTGCGGCTAGCGTTGGCGGATGATTTGGCTACCCCGCGCGCTATTGCGGTTCTGGATCAGTGGGCTGAGAAGGCCACAGGGGCAGTGGAAGCGTCCGAAGAAGCATCTAACGTTCTGCGCACTGCAGTTAATTCCTTGCTGGGCGTGCGCCTCTAGGAAACTTCAGGCATGATTTAGCTCATGACGATTCGTGCAGAATTCCAGCCCACCGTTGATGAGTTCATGTCCAACCTGCAGTCCTTCGCCACCGGGGATTACCTCAAGGAAGAGGAGAAGGAGTTCTGGGAGGCACCGTTTGATGCTTCGGTGCTCCCAGACCTCCGCTCTATCTTGGAGTCCTTCCTCGAGGACCTGGATAAACTTCCAGATGATCCAGATGGTGGTCTCCTGGGAGCTGCGGTGCGTCCTTCCGTCGAGAAGCTCGCAGCTTTCAACCGCAAGAACGCCGACGCTGTACTTGAGCCGGAGGAGAAGGAGGAGCTCACCGAGTTTATCCACTCGGCCTCCGCAGCAACAGGTGCAGATGATGAAGCCCTCGCGCAGCTACCGGAGCTGGATTTCTAATTGACTGATACCGATCAGACCGCACATACCTGTCGTCCCGCCGCGATCTTCTGGGACATGGACGGCACACTCACTAACTCTGAACCTTTATGGGAAGAGGCCACCTTTTACCTCTCCGAAACGTTGGGGCGCCGGCTGACACCTACTGAGCGTTTGGCGACGGTCGGCGCGACCTTCGAGGACACGCTCGCGATCTGCGCTGACAAAGCCGGCGTCGAGCTCCAGTCTGGTGATAGCGAACGCTACCGCATGCTCATGTTCGACTACGTAAAGTCGCTTTTTGCCGAGCATCTCGAGATATTCCCGGGAATTTCGGAGCTTCTTGGTGAGCTCAAGGATGCAGGAATGCCGATGATGGTGACCACGAACACTGAGCGCTACGTGGCGGATTCCGCAATCGCGGCGTTGGGCCGAGACTATTTCGTTGACACGATCTGCGGCGACGAGGTTCCCCACGGCAAACCAGCTCCTGATATGTATGCCGAGGCTGCCCGCCGTGTAGGTGCTCGTCCCCAGGATTGCCTCGTATTCGAGGATTCGGCGGCAGGTATGCGCGCGGCGGTAGCCGCTGGCTGCTCCGTCATTGGCCTTCCGGAAGGGGAGCACGTTACAGTCCCAAACGAGGTCACTGTCATCGCCGAACTGCGAGGCAGCGGGCACCGCCACCTGGAAGGTGCGACGGCGCACGATATTTATGAGTGGTATCAGCGCTTGCGCTCACTGTAGCCGGCGAATTTCGGCCGAGGTGCAGAATTTTATGCAGCGGTGTGGAAGAATATCCCTTTGTGAAGAATTTTGAAAGCCTGTTTGAGGAACTGTCCCAGAAGATCGCCGAACGCCCCGAAGGCTCCGGCACCGTGGAAGCCTTCGATAAAGGAATCCACCACTTGGGCAAGAAAATCATCGAAGAGGCTGGCGAAGTGTGGATTGCGGCCGAGTACCAGTCCGATGAGGAACTCGCTGAGGAGATGTCGCAACTGCTGTACTGGCTCCAGGTTATGGCGCATAAGCGCGGCCTGAAGCTCGAGGATATTTACTCCTACCTTTAGTCGGCCCCTTGCCGTCCTAGTACACAGCCAACATCGCAGTCAGCGTAGAAAGTACCGCACACCAATGATCAAAATTGCCGTCCCCAACAAGGGGTCCCTGTCCGAGGCCGCCCTCGAAATCCTGAAGGAAGCTGGATACAAAGGCCGTGGACACAACAAGTCACTCAACGTCGTGGATGAGGAGAACGGAGTCGAGTTCTTCTTCCTGCGCCCAAAGGATATTGCCATCTACGTGGCGCAGGGCGTCCTGGATCTGGGCATCACCGGCCGTGATTTGGCACTGGATTCCCGCGCAAAGTTCAACGAAGTTCTAGCCCTGAATTTTGGCGGCTCCACCTTCCGCTATGCCGCACCGGCGGGGAAGGAGTGGGACGTCGCCAAGCTGCAGGGCAAGCGTATTGCCACGTCTTATCCCAACGTGGTTCGTGATAACCTCGCAGCCAATGGCATCGACGCGCAAGTCATCCGCCTTGACGGTGCGGTCGAGATTTCGATTCACCTTGGTGTCGCAGATGTCATTGCCGATGTGGTTTCCACAGGCACCACACTGCGCCAGCAGGGCCTTGAGCCCTTCGGTGAGCCCATCGTGACTTCGGAGGCTGTGGTGATTAAGCGCGAAGGCGAAGACGTCACTGCAGATGAGAACGTTGTGCTCAGCCGCATCCGCGGAATCCTCAATGCACGCCACTTCGTCATGCTCGACTACAACGTGGCAGAGGAAAAGCTGCCTGAGGTCGAAGCAGTGACTCCTGGTCTGACGGGACCGACCATCTCTCCTTTGGCCCGGGAAGGCTGGGTCGCTGTGCGCGTCATGGTTCCCCGCAAGTTGGCGAATCAAGTTATGGACAGCCTCGAAGGGCTCGGAGCAGAAGCGATTCTCGCTTCAGATCTGCGCATTGCCCGCTTTTAGGGGGATATTCCAAACATTTTATTCGCGCACCTAGCTACTATGGTGGCTGACCATCATCGTTCTTCGATTTTTATGCAAGGAGTCAGCCCCGATGGCAAAGACAACAAAGAAGGATGCTCAGCCAGAGGCCAAGGAGACCAAGGACGTGAAGTCTCAGGTCGAGGAAAAGGCCACTAACAAGTCTTCGAAGGCCCCGTCTAGCAAGAAGACGCGTACTGAGACTGATCTTCTCGGCTCCGTGGAGGTTCCGAGTGATGCGTACTACGGCGTTCACACGCTGCGCGCTATCGAGAACTTCCAGATTTCCTACGTGACCATCAACACCATCCCGGATTTCATCCGCGGTATGGTGCAGGTCAAGAAGGCCACCGCGATGGCTAACCGCCGTCTGCACGTCCTTCCTAAGAAGAAAGCAGAGGCAATCATCTGGGCTTGTAACCAGATCCTGGAAGAAGGCCGCTGCATGGACCAGTTCCCGCTGGATGTCTTCCAGGGCGGTGCTGGTACCTCCCTCAACATGAACACCAACGAGGTTGTAGCCAACCTGGCGCTCGAGTACCTCGGTGAGGAAAAGGGTTCCTACGACGTCATCAACCCAAACGATGATGTCAACATGTCCCAGTCCACTAATGACGCGTACCCAACCGGCTTCCGCTTGGGCATCTACTACGCCATGGAGGACCTCATCGAGCGCATCGATGCCCTGCAGGCAGCATTCCACGCCAAGGGCAATGAGTTCGTTGACATCCTGAAGATGGGCCGCACCCAGCTGCAGGACGCCGTTCCGATGACCCTTGGTGATGAATTCAAGGCCTTTGCGCACAACCTTGCGGAAGAGCAGGCCATCCTGCGCGACGCCCAGAAGCGTCTGCTGGAGATCAACCTCGGCGCAACCGCTATCGGCACTGGCGTGAACACCCCGGCCGGCTACCGCCACCAGGTCACCGCCGCACTGTCCGAGGTCACTGGTCTGGAGATTAAGACCGCCCGCGATCTCATTGAAGCAACCTCTGACTGTGGTGCTTATGTACTGCTGCACTCCACCATCAAGCGTGCGGCAATGAAGCTGGCCAAGATTTCTAACGACCTGCGCCTGCTGTCTTCTGGTCCGCGCGCGGGCCTGGCAGAGATCAACCTGCCGCCGCGTCAGGCTGGTTCCTCCATCATGCCGGGTAAGGTTAACCCGGTTATCCCGGAGGTTGTTAACCAGGTCTGCTTCAAGATCTTCGGTAATGACCACGTGGTCACCATGGCGGCTGAGGCTGGCCAGCTGCAGCTCAACGTCATGGAGCCGGTCATCGGTGAGGCACTGTTCCAGTCCATCCGCATTATGGGCAACGCCGTCGATACCCTGCGCGAGAAGTGCGTCACGGGCATCACCGCAAACGCTGATGTGTGCCGCGCTTACGTGGAGAACTCCATTGGTATCGTCACTTACCTGAACCCGTTCATCGGCCACCACAACGGTGACATGATTGCTAAGGAGTCCCTCAAGACCGGCAAGGGAGTCAAGGACCTAGTTCTGGAGAAGGGCCTGCTCGACGAAGAGACTCTCAACAAGGTTCTGTCTGTAGAGAACCTCATGCACCCAGAATTCCGCGGTCAGCTCTACATCGACGAATAAAGCTGTGCCACAGCACTAGCGTATAGAAACGCTGATGCTGCACGCCACGCGCCCGCGCTACCTTCAACGAGGCAGCGCGGGCGCGTCGTTTTCTTTCAGTGGCTGTCCATCTCTCAAGCCCCTCGGCCCTCCTTCGAGCGAAGGGGGTGTGTAAACGGACACAATCGGGCCTGGAATCTCGCTAATGCCACATAAGTAGGGCAGAATAGAGACTGTCAGTTCTCGCGCCCAGGTCGTGTGCTGACCGTCGCGCGATTCACCCCATACTGCAGATCACCTGCACATATTGGAGTTACATAATGGTTGTTGTGCACATCATTATCGTCCTCGCGGCGATTTATCTCGGTGCCCGAATTGGTTCGATCGGCATTGGCATGGCCGGCGGCTTGGGTGTCCTGCTTCTCGGCCTGAGCGGCGTTCCCGTTACACGCGAAGACATTCCTTTCGATGTCATCGGCATCATCATGACTGTTATCGCGGCCATTGCTGCTATGCAACGCGCCGGCGGCATGGACTATCTGGTCTACCTCGCCGAGAAATTCCTTCGCAAGAATCCTAAGAAGATCACGTTCTATGCCCCTGTCGTGACCTGGCTTATGACCGTTCTGGCGGGTACCGGCCACACGGCATTTTCTACGCTTCCCGTCATCGTTGAGGTGGCCAAGGAAGGCAAGGTTCGCCCATCCCGTCCGCTGTCCATCTCTGTGGTGGCCTCACAAATGGCCATCTGTGCCTCGCCCATTTCCGCCGCCGTGGTGTTGCTAGCCTCCCTCTTGGAGCCGATGAACGTGGGCTACTTGCAGATCCTCGCTGTGCTCATTCCGGCGACATTTCTTTCCATTTTCCCTGCCGCGTGGATTGCCAACCGTTCCGGCGCGGAGCTAGAAGATGATCCCGTATACCAGGAGCGCAAGGCCCAAGGCCTGGTAAAGATGCCGCAGGGCTCCCACAATTACAGCCCGGTACAGGGCGCTAAGACCTCCGTCATCATCTTCCTCGTTGCCATCGTCATCGTTATGCTGTGGGCCACCCTGACATCTTCTCAGGTGGGACTCATCGAAGAGCCGACTCTGCCCCGCAATGAAGCCATCATGACGGTGATGCTCACTGCTGCAACCCTTATCGTGATGATCACCAAGATCTCCGCTGGCGACGTACTTAATACGCCAGTGTTCAAGTCGGGCATGTCCGCCTGTATCTGTGTGCTTGGTGTGGCCTGGTTGGGCACCACGCTCATTAACCACTACATGGAGGACATTCAGGCCATCTCCGGCTCCGTCATCGAATCCGCCCCTTGGCTGCTGGCCGTCGTGCTCTTCTTTGCTGCGGCGCTGCTGTACTCGCAAGCCGCGACCACCAAGGCTCTCATGCCGGCGGCTCTGGCCCTCGGCGTCAACCCACTGACCGCTGTGGCTGCCTTCCCTGCGGTATCCGCTCTGTTCATCCTGCCGACCTACCCGACCCTGTTGGCAGCCGTTGAGATGGATGACACCGGCTCGACGCGCATCGGCAAAGCTGTCTTCAATCACCCGTTCATCATCCCCGGCACCGTCAGCATCGCCTTGTCTGTCCTCCTGTGCTACGCCTTCGGTGCGGTCCTGCTTTAGCATCATCGAGAAATTATCTAATGTTGCTCAAGAGGCTTCTTTAGAGCGCTAAGCTGGTGGGCATGACTACGCAACCTTCTGATGTTGACATTGCCCAAGCCCACCAGCTCGAACCCATCACAGATATTGCCGCCCGCGCTGGAATCCCAGCGCCCGCCCTCATCCCTTATGGGCAGAACAAAGCCAAGGTGGATATCACCCAGGTTGGGGATGCCCCCGCCGATGGCAAGCTGGTACTCGTCACTGGCGTCTCTCCGACACCAGCCGGCGAGGGAAAGTCCACCGTACTTATCGGTTTGACCGATGCCCTCACACAGCTTGGTAAGAAGGCAATCGTCGCGCTTCGCGAACCTTCTCAAGGCCCCGTCATGGGTATCAAGGGCGGCGCTGCGGGCGGCGGCTACTCGCAGGTTGTGCCGATGGAGGATATCAACCTTCATTTCACCGGTGACTTCCACGCTATCGCCGCGGCCACCACCACCTTGGCCGCCATCATCGATAACCACATCCACCAAGGCAACGCCCTCAACATCGATCCGCGCCGCATCACCTGGCAGCGCTGTGTTGACGTCAATGACCGCGCTCTGCGCAACGTCGTCACCGGTCTTGGCGGCCCAGCGCACGGAGTGCCGGGGGAGACCGGGTTCACCATTACTGCGGCGTCGGAAATCATGGCCATCCTCGGTCTCGCTACCGATTTGGCAGACCTGAAGAAACGCCTCGGTGATATCACTGTGGGCTACACCTATGACCAGCAGCCGGTAACCGCCCGCGACTTGGGCGCAGAGGGCGCACTCACCGCCCTGATGCGCGATGCGCTGAACCCCAACCTAGTCCAGACCCTGGGCGGTACGCCGGCTTTCGTCCACGGCGGTCCTTTCGCCAACATCGCTCATGGCTGCAACACACTGTTGGCCACCCAAACTGCTATGCGCTTCGGCGATATCGTCCTCACGGAAGCAGGTTTCGGGGCGGACCTCGGTGGCGAGAAATTCATGGACATCAAGTCCCGCTTTGGTGAGCTTGATGTCGCTGGCGCGGTCGTCGTGGCAACGATCCGCTCCCAGAAGTACAACGGCGGGCAGCCGCGCGAGGAGCTCACCACGGAGAACCTGGAAGCCCTGAAGAAGGGCGTGGTCAACCTCGAGCGCCACGTGGAGAACCTGCGAAAGTTCGGGCTTCAGCCAGTGGTCGCTCTCAACCTCTTTGGGAGCGATACCGAGGCCGAGCGCGAGTTCATGCGTCAGTGGGCGGCCGACTTCGACGTGGCTCTTGAAGAAGCAGAGGTGTGGGCGAAGGGTGGTGCAGGGGCGACTGCGCTGGCTGAGCGCCTTCTGGACAACCTCTCCCAAGGCTCCTCCCGCCAGCTCTACGACCCCGCTGAAGGAATTGAGAGCTCCATCGACACTATCGCCAAGGAAATCTACCGCGCCGAGCGGGTGGAGTATTCTTCCAGGGCTCTCAAGGACTTGAAGTACATCAAGGACAATGGTTGGGAGCAGTTCCCAGTCGTCATTTCCAAGACCCAGTACTCCTTCTCGGATGATCCGAGCCAGCTCGGCGCTCCGGAAGGCCACGTCCTCCACGTCCGCGAACTGCAGCCGCGCACCGGCGCTGGTTTCATCGTTGCCCTAACCGGTGACGTCATGACCATGCCGGGCCTGCCAAAGAAGCCCGCAGCGAACAACATCGATGTAGCCGCTGACGGTTCCATCTCTGGGTTGTTCTAAGCCGCGGCAGGGTCTACGCAGCGCGACGGTCTACGAGGCCTGGTCGGGCCACCCGGGATACTCGGGTGGCGTACCTCCAAAAGCCGGGCAGAGGTCTTGGAACGAGCACCAACCACACAGCTTTGACGTCTTCGGCCTGAAATCTCCGGCCTTGCCATCGCCTTCGATTTTGGCCCAGAGCTCGCCTAGGTCACGCTCGAAGTACTCGAGCTCTTCTGGCCCAGGCGTGAGGAACATTGAATCCAAGACCTTGAGGTACATCAGCCGCAGCTGCGTGGGGATGGTGCCGAGAAGCCGCCAGTACACCAGCGCGTAGAAATTCATTTGGAATTGCGCGTCCTGGGAATACCGGGGAAGCGGCTTCTTTCCCGTCTTATAGTCCACCACGCGCACCTCGCCAGTGGGGGCAACGTCTACGCGGTCGATGAACCCACGGACAGGCACACCGTTTGGCAAGACGGTATCGACGTACATCTCGCACTCGTGGGCGTCGAAACCTTGGGGGTTTTCCATCTGGAAATAGCCCTTGATGAGCTGGCGTGCTTCGACGAAGAAATCCAGCTCCTCGGGCTCGGGTACCAATTCACGCAGCTCCGGATCGGAGTCGAGCATCACCGCCCATTCCGGCTTGATCATCTTCACCGCGGCCGGGTACTCACGTTGCTCACGGGGTAGCTGGTGCATCTTCTCCAGCACAGCGTGGACCAGCGTTCCCTTGACCTGGGCTTTTGTCTTAGGTTCAGGCAGCTTGTCAATGGCCCGGAAGCGATAGAGCAGAGGGCATTGCTTGTAATCGGAGGCACGGGAAGGGGAGAGGGCTAGTCTTTTCGGCATAATGTTCCTCAGCCTAGCGCATAGGCAACCTCGTTCCCGCCCGCATCTCCCGACGGTCCGTGGCAAGCTAGTAGGCATGAGCACTACGCAAGATTTTCTCGATTTCATCGCCGCCAGTCCCTCCTCTTATCACGCGGCTGAGGAGGTAGCGCGCGCACTCGTTGATGCGGGTTTTAGCCGCCAAGACGAGTCTGCCGAATGGTCGGCTGCACCAGGCGGTCACGTCATGGTCCGGGGAGGTGCGGTCATGGCATGGTTCGTCCCCGAAGGTGCTAGCCCGGAGTCGGGTTTCCGGATTATCGGCTCCCATACTGATTCGCCCGGTCTTGCTCTCAAGCCCACTCCGGATTTCGATTCCGCTGGATGGCAGCAAGTAGCCGTGGAAGTTTATGGCGGAGTCCTTCTCCACAGCTGGTTTGATCGCGAGCTCACCGTCGGTGGTCAAGTCGTCCTGCGTGATGGCACCCGCCACTTGGTCAACACCGGCCCGCTGCTTCGTCTTCCCTCGCTGGCGATTCACCTCTACCGCAAGGATGAGTTCAAGCCGGATCGCCAGCGCCACATGCAGCCAGTGCTCTCCGTGGGCACTCCGGAAACGTCGGTGATGGGGGTCGTCGGCAAGCAGCTGGGCGTCGCCCCGGAAGATATAGCTTCCTTCAACCTCATTACCGCCGATGCCCAGCGCGGTGAGGTCTTTGGCGCCGGCGAAAAGCTCATCGCTGCTGGACGCATGGATAACCTCTCTTCCGTCCACGCCTCTCTGAGGGCTCTTCTCGCCGCCGCGCACAACGCCGATACCATGGAGCACAAGGACATCCTCGTCATGGCGGCCTTCGATCACGAGGAGGTGGGCTCCTCCTCGCGTTATGGCGCGGGTGGCCCGATTCTGGGTGATATTTTGACCCGCACCGCACGGGCGCTCGGGGCGAACGAGGAGCAGCGCTTCCAGATGTTCACGCGCTCCAGTTGCGTGTCTGCCGATGCCGCCCACTCTGTACACCCCAACTACGCCGACAAGCACGATCCCACGCACCACCCGATCATCGGCCAGGGAACTGTAACCAAGATTAACGGCAACCAGCGCTACGCCTCCGACGCTCACACCGTGGCCCTGTGGGAATCCGCCTGCCGCCGTGCGGACGTTCCGGTCCAGCGATTCGTGGGAAATAACGACGTGCCCTGTGGCTCCACCATCGGACCGATTTCCGCCACCCGTTTGGGCATCCCCACCGTCGACGTGGGAGTCCCAATGCTGTCCATGCACTCGGCCCGCGAGCTGGTGGGCGAGCGCGACCAACTATGGCTTGGTAACGCCCTTGAGGCATACTTGGTGGGTTAATCCTTGCCACCTTCAACTATGTGAAAGGTTCCCACGCCATGGCTTATTCCGGCCCCTTCCGCTACGGCGACCGCGTGCAGCTCACCGATGCCAAGCGGCGTCACTACACCATCGTCCTCGAGGAGGGAGGCCAGTTCCATTCGCACAAGGGCATCATCAACCACGATGATGTCGTCGGCATGGATGAAGGCTCCGTCATCGATTCGACTCTGGGTAGCTCCTTCCTCCTGTTCCGCCATCTCATGGTGGACCATGTCCTGTCGATGCCACGGGGTGCCGCGGTGATCTATCCCAAAGACTCCGCGCAGATTCTGGTCGAAGGCGATATCTTCATGGGCGCGCGCGTGCTCGAGGCCGGCGCCGGTTCCGGCGCGCTCTCGATGACTCTGTTGCGCGCCGTGGGGCCGGAAGGCCACGTTTTCTCCTATGAGGTGCGCGATGACCACTTGGAATACGCCGTGGATAACGTCACCGAATACTTCGGTAAACAGCCCGAATGGTGGAGTCCCCGCCTTGGGGACTTGGCCGATGTCACCGTCGAGGAGCTGGGCGGCCCCGTGGACCGCGTCATCCTAGACATGCTCGAGCCCTGGGAGCACCTTGAGAAGGTACGCGACATCCTCATCCCGGGCGGCGTTTTCATGACCTATGTGGCCACCGTGCCGCAGCTGATGAAGGTCATGGAGGGCATCCGCGAGCTCAAGTGCTTTACGGAGCCGCGGGCCTGGGAGTCCCTCGTGCGTGAATGGAAGGTGGAAGGTTTGGCCACCCGCCCGGAGCATCGCATGAACGCGCACACCGCGTTTCTGATCTGGACGCGCCGGCTTGCCGACGGCGTCACTCCACCCCGCCCGCAGCGCCGCGCGCGAAAATAAGCCCCGAGGTTAAACGTGGCGCACTGCGCGCTAGGGTGGACTCTATGAACGATGCCACTCATTCCCAGGAACTTGGCCAGCAGCGTCGCCAGATAGAGCAGCTCGCTGAATGCAATGCCAAGCTTGCTGCCCTGTTGAAGGATGCGCGCACTAAGCTTCAGCAGATGCTCGCGGAGGTTGACGCCCTTGCGGAGCCTGCCTCCACATACGGTGTCTTTCTGGGCTATTCCGGGCGCGCGCATGATTCACGCCGTGACGCCGAAGTTTATACCAATGGCCGAGCCATGCGGGTCAAGATTTCGCCGAACCTGGAACCCGGCTCCCTGAAAGTAGGGCAGCAGGTGCGCTTGGGCGAGGGCTTCGTCGTCGTGGAGGCCTGCGCCCCGGTAAATACGGGCGCGCTGGCGACGATCCAAGAACGTCTCGGCACCGACCGCGCCGTGGTCATCAATTCCTCTGGTGAAGAGCAGGTTGTTCTCCTCGCTGCAGCGTTGCGGGATACCGTGCGCGCCGGCGATACCCTCTTGGTTGAGCCCAAATCTGGTGTAGCCACCGAACGCGTGCACAAGACTGAGGTAGCACAGCTCACGCTGGAGGAAGTTCCTGACGTCTCCTACGAGGACATCGGCGGTTTGGATGAACAGATCTCCCTCATCCGTGACTCCGTCGAGCTGCCTTTCCTGCACCCGGAGCTCTACCGCCAGTACGATCTCCAGCCGCCCAAGGGCGTACTGCTCTACGGCCCGCCGGGCTGCGGCAAAACGCTTATCGCCAAGGCGGTGGCGCATTCGCTGTCCGCGTCGCTGGGAGCTAGTGCCCCCAGCTACTTCCTCAATGTGAAGGGCCCAGAACTGCTCAACAAGTTCGTGGGCGAGACTGAGCGCCGCATCCGCCTCATCTTCGAGCGCGCCCGCGAGCTAGCCTCCGAGCCCACCGAGGATGGCAGCCAGCGCCCGGTCATCATCTTCTTCGATGAGATGGAATCCATCTTCCGCACCCGTGGTTCCGGCGTGTCCTCCGATATGGAAACCACCGTCGTTCCGCAGCTGTTGACGGAGCTGGACGGTGTGGAAAAGCTCAGCAACGTCATCGTCATCGGTGCCACCAACCGTGAGGAACTCATCGACCCCGCCATCATGCGCCCGGGGCGCCTCGACATCAAGATCCGCGTCAACCGCCCGACCAAACAGGGCGCACGCGAAATTTTCGCCCGTCACTTCCCGGAATCCGTCCCCCACGAGGGTGATCTTTCACAGCTCATCGATACCGCGGTGGACGCTCTCTACGCCGAGCGGCCCTTTGTCACTCTGCACTTCGCTAACGCGGATCCGCGCGTGCTGCACTACCGGGACTTCGTGTCTGGCGCTATGATTGCCAACATCGTCTCCCGTGCCAAGAAGCTAGCGATTAAGGAAGCGTTGGACGCAACAAACTCTGCTGGGGGAGCGCAGCCCGCAGGCATCACCGCCGCGCACCTGCACCAGGCCATCGCGGCCGAGCAGGCAGAATCTGAATACGTACCGACTTCTGCCAACCCGGAGGAGTGGGCGAAGATCGTCGCCGGTACCTCCGCTGGCGCGCATGTCACCGGGGTCGAATTGATGGGAGTACAACCGTGAGCCGTGTTCTAGGAACCGAAACTGAATATGGGATCTCCACGCCGTCCAACCCGGCGTTATCACCGATTGTGACCTCCACCCATGCTGTTGTGGCTTATGCCGCCCTGCATACCGGTGCGCGCTCCCGCTGGGATTTTCGGGAGGAGCACCCACTGCGCGATAGCCGCGGCTTCGATCTCAAGCGCTACCACACGGTGCCCGTGGTGGACCCGAATGCCTTGGGTGTGGCCAACGTGGTGACCGCTAATGGCGCGCGTTTCTACGTCGATCACGCCCATCCGGAGTACTCCTCGCCGGAGTGCACGAATGCCTGGGATGCCATGCTTTACGACGCCTCCGGCGACCTGATCCTTCGTCGCGCAGGGGAGGCCGTAGCATCGCTGACCGCTCAGGGCACGTCCGTGTTGGCCACGCATGATCCCTGCCCACCGCTGAAGTTCTACAAGAACAACGTGGACGGTAAGGGGGCTTCCTATGGCAGCCACGAAAACTACCAGTACTCCAGGGATACTGACTTCGATGACATTGCCCAGGGATTGATTCCTTTCTTCGTCGCTCGCCAGGTGGTCACCGGTGCCGGACGCGTGGGATTGGGTGCTGATGGTGAAGAACCTGGTTTCCAGATCTCACAACGCGCGGACTATATCGAGCAGGAGATCTCCCTGGAAACCACCCTCAACCGCGGCATCATCAACACCCGTGATGAACCACATGCGGTCGCCGAGGACTTCGGTCGCCTGCACGTCATCATCGGTGATGCCACGATGTCCCATACCTCGACGCTGCTCAAGCTGGGCATGACCTCGCTGGTACTCGATGCCATCGAGAGCGGCGTGGACTTTAGTGACCTGCGCCTAGCAGAGCCGGTGGAGGAGGTGCAGCGGGTGAGCCGCGACCTCACTGTGACTCATAAGCTGGCGCTTCGCGACGGCCGCCACCTCACCGCCCTCGACATCCTCGCCGTCTACCGGGAGAGGGTCACCGCCACCACTGAGGCGGATGAAAAGGTGCTCGCCGCCTGGGATGAGGTTGTCGCGCTTTTGGCTGATAATCCGCTCAAGGCCGCCCACCTGCTGGATTGGGTGGCCAAGTATCGCTTGATTAAAGGCTACCTTGACCGCGGCGTCGCGGCCGATGATCCGAAGCTGGCTCTGATCGATTTGCAGTACACAGACATCGACCCCGCAAAATCCCTTTACCATGCGCTCGTGCGCAAGGGACAGATGCGCACCCTGGTCAGTGAGGAAGAGAGCGCAGCGGCAGCAGAGACGCCGCCCAGCGACACCCGCGCCTACCTGCGCGGCCACGCTACCCGAAAGTTCGGAGAGGATGTCCTGGCTGCGTCCTGGCAGTCACTGACCTTCCGCATCGGTGAGGCCGAGGGAGCCAACTCTGGAACCGCCTGCGTGGCGCTCGACGACACCACAAGACTCGGGCAAGACGAGGTGGGCGCTCTACTGGAATCTGCGGGCAGTGCCGCCGACTTCGTTGATAGTTTGCGCCAGCTCGGGGTGCGAATCGAGTACCCTACACTGTATTAGCGCAGCATTCTCCACTCGCGAAAGGAGCTCTCACCATGAGCGGACAGCAGTCCCAGATTAATGCCGGTGGCGGTAACGGGCAGGGAGGTGATTCCTCGGAATTCGATGCCGGACAAGTCAGCATCAACAGCGCGGGTACCGATGATCTTCTCGATGAGATTGACGGCCTCCTGGAATCCAACGCCGAGGAGTTTGTGCGCTCCTACGTCCAAAAGGGCGGCGAATAAAGGTGGAGCAGCCCTCCGGTAGCGCCCCCGTTTATGCACGGCGGATTATGGGCATCGAAACCGAGTACGGCATCACTGCGAGCGCAAGCGATGGACAGCGGGTGATGTCCCCGGATGAGATCGCCCGCGTACTTTTCCGGCCCATCGTGTCGACGTACTCCTCCTCGAATATCTTTAGCCCCAACGCCTCCCGCCTCTACCTCGACGTCGGCTCCCACCCGGAGATCGCTACCGCCGAGTGCGATAGCCTGAGCCAGCTCATTGCCTATGAGCGCGCCGGCGATGCCATGGTCAACCGCATGGCCGTGCAGGCGGAGGAAGCCCTAGCGGACGAGGGGGAGAAGCGCGCCGTCTATCTGTTCAAGAACAACGTCGATTCTGCGGGCAATTCCTACGGCTGCCACGAGAACTACCTCATCGGCCGCCACGTGGTGCTCAAGGACCTCGGCAAAGCTCTCCTGCCATTCATGATCACCCGGCAGCTCATCTGTGGCGCGGGGATGATTAGACCTGCTAAGGGTGAGGAACCGGCGCGTTTCGTGCTCTCACAGCGTGCCGACCAAGTCTGGGAAGGTGTGTCCTCCGCGACGACTCGCTCGCGGCCCATCATCAATACCCGCGATGAACCACACGGGGATTCGAAGCGTTTCCGTCGCATGCACGTTATCGTCGGCGACTCCAATATGGCTGAGCCCACGATGGCCGTCAAAGTTGGCTCCACGCTGCTCATGCTGGAGATGCTGGAGGCCGGTTTTGAGGTGCCGAACCTCTCGGTTCTCGAACCTATTCAACACATCCGCGCCATCGCGCTCGACCCGACCGGTCGCACCCAGCTCCCGCTTGAGGGAGGCGGCAGCACCACCGCGCTCGCCGTGCAGCAAGAGCTCTGTACCGCCGCTGAGCGTTGGCTGGAACACCGCGAGGACACAGGCACGCCAACGGCTGAGCTGGCCCGTGTCGTGGACTTGTGGAAGCGCACCCTCCAGGCCATTGAGACTCAGGATTTCTCCGGTGTTGACCGCGAGATCGACTGGGTCATCAAGCGCAGCCTGCTAAACCGCTACCGCGAGCGCCTGGGCGGGGATTGGTCGCACCCCAAGCTGGCACAGATTGACCTGACCTACCACGACATCCGTCCCGGCCGTGGCCTCTACAGCGTATTGGAGCAGCGCGGCATGGTGAAGCGCTGGATCGACGATGCTGCAATCGATGCTGCCGTCGACACCGCCCCGCGAACCACCCGTGCCAAGCTGCGCGGGGAGTTTCTCGCTGTTGCCCGCGAGCTCGATGCCGCGGTAACGGTGGATTGGACGCGGATGAAGGTCAACCGGCCTGAGCCAATGACCGAGGAATTCTCCGACCCCTTTGTGTCCGAGGACCCGCGCCTAGATGGGTTGTTAGACTACATGCGTTCGCACCCAGGCTCGTAGAGCCGTAGAGCTGATCAAGGAACCTGCCACTATGCCTTCAGCAGATCGCACTGCAGCCCGGACGCCGGTCAGAGACCGCGCTATCGAAAGGCTCACCAACCTCACCTTTGCGCTGCATGGCGCCGCGCACCAAGGCGGGGTTCCTGACCGCAGCGCAGCCTGGATTCGCAGCCACGTCGAGGGCTACCAGTCTCGCAGCGACGAGGCTTTTCAGAAACAACTTTCCCGCGACATTGTGACCCTGCAGCGCGCTGGTGTTCCGGTAGTGCATAGCAGTGGGGCAGAAGGTTCGCTGTACCGGCTCGATCCCGAAAGCTACCAGCTACCTCCCGTCGATTTCACGCCACAGGAGGCCATGGTGTTGGGCGTAGCCGGCGGCATTGGCACACCGGGAGGCTTAAGCGATTTCAGCTTGTCCGCGTGGACCAAGCTGGCTGCCTCGGGCGCCTCCCGCGACTTGAGCGGAGCGCCCGTCTACACCGCTGTCAACGACGTGACCAGGCTGAGTCCAGAGCTCGTCACCGCGGTGATTACCGCCGTGCGTGCAGGGCTGCGCATATCCTTTGATTATTACGCTACGCCCTCTGCCGAAGCAGTTCGCCGCCACATGGATCCATGGGGGCTGGTCAACCACCGCGATCGCGTCTACCTTGTCGGCTGGGACGTGGACCGCCAGGCACCTCGGACTTTCCGTGCCACCCGCGTGGATAACGTCAAGCGTTCGCGTCATGCAGCCACGCACCTCGAGCCCACCGCACCACTGCAAGATCTCGTTGTGGAGGCACTAGACCGTGGCGATACCGTGGACGCTCTCCTTGACGTACCAGAGGGGCAAGCTGTCGAGCTTGTCGACGCCGGACGCAGGCGCGAGGACAACCTCGTAGAACTCACCGCCGTGCGGCGGGATTGGCTGGTGCGCACCGCTGCTGGTTATGCACCAGATGTTGTGGTGATCGAACCGCCAGAAGTGCGTGCCGACATCATCGCACTCTTAAATGTCGGTGGGAACGATACAGCGACAACGGCAACCACGGTTAAGACCACGGAGTTTAGGGAGGAGGCCCGCCATGGCTGATCAGCCCCGCAAGCTGCAATCGCTGGTTCGCTCCCTCAACCTCATCCCGTACCTGCGTAACCACCCGGGGTTGACCCCTATGGAGGCAGCGGAGGATTTGGGGATGACCCCGGTGGAGCTCAAGGACGCCATCGACCGGCTCTTCTGCTCCGGGGTGGGCCGCAATACCGAAGACCTCATCGACTTAAGCTTTAGCTACCGCGATGGCATCGAGATTTACAACGACCAAGGCCTCACCCAGGCACTGCGTCTGACCCCCACCGAAGCTGGTGCACTATTGCTCACCCTTGAGTCTTTAGAAGCGATGCCGGGGCTTGTCGACGTCTCCGCGGTCCATTCCGCCGCCGCCAAGCTGCGCGGAATCATGGATGAAAAGACCGCCGCCATCTATGACTCCCTGGCCACGATTGATCCCGAAGAATCGCAGGTACAAGCAGCACTAGCGGGGGCCGTCGACAAGCGCCAGCAAGTGCGTTTTACCTACTGGAGTATGTCCTCCAACCGGACCAGCGAGCGTACCGTGCATCCGGCCCGCATCTTCATCGTGGATGGCGAGCCCTACCTCGTGGCATGGGATGACTCAGTGGGGGAGCACCGCACCTTCCGCCTCGACCGCATGAGTGATGTCGAGGTACTCGAAGCTTCCGCTACCCCGCACGTACGAGAGCTGGATTTCAACCCAGACTCACCCTTTGGTCTAGATCACACTCTTGTTGCGGAGCTGGAGATTAACCAAGAATTCACCTGGCTAGCAGAACACTACGACATCACTCTAGGCGAAAAACTTGAAAATGGGTTCATAGCTGCGCAGATGCCCGTCGGATCCGAGACATGGTTTAGTCGTTTCGCCCTCGGGCAAGCTGACCGTTTGCGGGTCGTGGGACCCCAGAAGCTTGTCGAGGCCATTTCGGAGCATAGAAATCGGGCGCTGGAGCGTTATACTCAACTGCCAGACTAAGAGCTCTCCTGCGTGCGCCCCGTGCAGCACTTCGTTGTGTGGAACCGTACGCTTTATCGACCTAGAAAGAAGGGGCACCCTCAATGACCGTGGGACCTTTGGAAATCGGCCTTGTCGTTCTCGTTATCGTGCTGTTGTTCGGCGCAAAGAAGCTGCCAGAGCTAGCTCGCTCTATGGGCCGGTCCATGCGCATCTTCAAGTCTGAAGTAAAAGAAATGAAGGAGGAGAACAACACTCCTGAGCAGCAGGCCCAGATTGCTGCTTCCAAGAAGAATGACGAAGACTTCTGGAATAGCCCGGAAATGCAGCCGCGTGCTTCTAAGCCGGCTGACGGAAACCAGAACTAATAATCTTTTCTCGGCAAGCAGGCCGCGCTCTGAGTTTTTCGGAGCACTAGGGCCTTGCCTGCCGCCGTGGGCTTTTCTGTGGAGGTCTTGCTGTGAGTGCCGCGAGCACACCGTCTAATGCTGGTTCTAACGCGCGGAAACAAAAATGGGGCGCAAAGCTACGCCGCAAGCCCAAGAATCCGACGGGGGAGATGACCCTCGTCCAGCACCTCCAGGAGCTGCGCCGACGCATCGTCATTTCTCTCCTCGCTTTGGCGGTTGGAGCCATCATAGGTTTTATTTGGTACCAGAACGCCCCGTTTGGCACGTCACCGCTGGGCGAAATCCTGCGCGGTCCTTATTGTTCGCTTCCTGAGGAAAAGCGTGTTTCTTTCACCTCCGACGGTGAGTGCCGCCTGCTTGCCACCAGCCCGTTCGAAATGCTGTTATTGCGCCTCAAGGTCGGTGCGTTGGCTGGCGCGGTATTGTCCTCACCGGTCTGGCTCTACCAAATCTGGGCCTTCATCGTGCCTGGCCTCCATAAGAACGAACGCCGCTTTACCTTCTTGTTTGTCTCGACAGCGGTTCTGCTTTTCGTCCTCGGCGCGGTTCTTGCCTACGTCATCCTTTCCGTGGGCTTGGAGTTCCTCATGGGAATGGGCTCCGAATACCAGACTGCGGCACTGACGGGTGAGCGATACTTCTACTTCTTGCTAGCGTTGCTCCTGATTTTCGGTGTGAGCTTTGAGATCCCATTACTCGTGGTCTGCCTCAACCTCATTGGTGTATTGGAATATGACCACGTCAAGGACAAGCGTCGCATCATCATTGTCGCCATCATGATTTTCGCGGCGGTTGTCACACCGGGCCAAGAGCCCTTCTCAATGTTGGTCTTGGCCGGAGCCCTCGTAATCCTTGTCGAGATAGCCTTCCAATTCTGCCGCATCAACGATAAGCGCCAGAAGCGCGAGCGCCCTGACTGGCTTGACCTCGATGACGAAACTGCCTCGTCCTTGGGTGAAGGCCCGGGTGCCATAGGCGCACCAACTCCTGTATCTGCATCCACAAGCGTTTCCGCTTCTTCGCGGCCAGTATCTTCGAGGCCTGTATCCCCGGCTTCGACCGGTGAAGCTCGGGTGTCGAAGCCTCAACCAACGAACACGCAGCCCCCGCAGAGCGGTTTTTTCGACGACGTTCTGTAGGCTTGTCGGCCTTCTTAGGGAACTTGTTCACGTTCCCGCTTGACACCAGGGACCGGCGTATTAGCAGGCGGTGTCTGACAGGTACCCTGGGGACTTATGACACTGACGCATCTGGACGAGTTCACCCAAGCACTTCCGTACTCACTGGATGATTTCCAAATCCAAGGATGCCAAGCCGTCGAAGCCGGCCACGGCGTTCTGGTCTGCGCGCCCACCGGCGCGGGTAAAACCGTGGTGGGTGAGTTCGCCGTGTCCTTGGCACTGCGCCAAGGGACCCGCTGTTTCTACACCACACCTATCAAGGCGCTGAGTAACCAGAAATACCACGACCTGGTTGACGCACACGGTGAGGATGCGGTCGGCCTGCTGACCGGTGATGTCTCCATCAACTCCTCCGCGGACATCCTCGTGATGACCACTGAGGTCCTGCGCAACATGATTTATGCGGGTTCAGGCGCACTGGACCGCTTGACCCACGTGGTGATGGATGAGATCCACTTCTTGGCCGACGCCTCACGCGGCGCAGTATGGGAAGAAGTCATCCTCAACCTGGAGGAGCACGTCTCCATCATTGGTCTATCCGCAACGGTGTCCAACTCCGAGGAATTCGGCCGGTGGCTGACCACCGTACGTGGTGACACCAAGGTCATCGTCACCGAAAAACGCCCCGTACCGCTGGATCAGTGGATGATGGTCGGCCGCAAAATCTATCCGCTCTTCGAACCCGACTCAGGCGGACAGGTAAACACTGAACTGGCGCGGCGCATCCAACGCCTGGAGACCGGCGATACCGATAATGGCCGCGCAGACTATGCCCAGAACCGTGCGAGCTTCCGCGCCCGCGCCCGTCACAAAGGCGGCGGGCGTCACGACCGGCACAGTGATCGGCGCAGCGGCGCGCCCCGTGCGCAGGACCGCTACCGTCCGCTTGGCAGGCCGGAGGTGCTCAAAGAGCTGCAGGCCATGGAGATGCTGCCGGCGATTACCTTCATTTTTTCCCGCGCAGGCTGCGATGGTGCGCTGTATCAGTGTTTGCGCTCCCGCATGGTGTTGACCTCCCCGGAGGAGGCCACCGAGATTAAGGCCATCGTCGATAAAGGCGTGGAAGGCATCCCGGAAGAGGACCTCAAGGTCCTTGACTTCAAGCGTTGGCGCGAGGCACTCTCGCGCGGCTTTGCTGCTCACCACGCAGGCATGCTTCCGGCCTTTCGGCACATCGTGGAGGAACTCTTCGTCAAGGGCCTCGTCCGGGCAGTCTTCGCCACCGAAACGCTTGCCCTGGGCATCAACATGCCGGCGCGCACCGTGGTGCTGGAGAAGCTGGTGAAGTTCAACGGCGAGGCACACGTGGACCTGACACCGGGCCAATACACTCAGCTCACCGGCCGCGCCGGTAGGCGAGGCATCGATACCTTGGGCAATGCCGTCGTGCAGTGGGCACCCGCCATGGATCCCACGGCGGTGGCGGGGCTTGCATCAACTCGTACCTATCCGCTTATTTCTACCTTCGAGCCCGGCTACAACATGGCCATCAACCTGCTGGGCATGCTCGGCTTTGATGACTCGCTGCGCCTGTTAGAAAAGTCTTTCGCCCAGTTCCAGGCGGATGGATCCGTTGTGGAGGAAACCCGTGAGATTGAGCGCGCCGAGCACCGCGTTCGGGAGCTGCGCGCACAGTTGGATCAGGCCGTGGACAACCTGGCCCCGCCAGCCACCGATGGCGAAGACCCAGCTGAGATTCTCATGGATTATATGCGGCTGCGCCGCGCACTAACTGAGGAGGAAAAGTCAACACGTGCTTCCAAGAAGGAGGAGCGCAACAAGGAGGTCGCGGCGGTCCTTGCCCGACTCCAAGTGGGAGAAGTCATCGCTATCGCCACGAAGAAGCGCCCAACGCTGGCCGTCGTCATTACCCCGGCAAACCAGACTGCTGATCCGCGCCCCTGGGTTACCACAGAGACGGGGTGGTCTGGTCGCATCGATTCGGCCGGTATTGATAATCCGCCAATCGTCGTCGGCCACATGAAGCTACCGCGCGCAGCACAAAAGAATCCGCGCCGTCATACCCGGTATGTGCAGGATGCCTTTAAGCGTGACTACTACAAGCGGCCGAAGAAGATGCGCACCGAGCCGCGCAATCGCCCCAACAAGAAGATCGCGCAGTTGCGCGATGCCCTCCGCGAACATCCGGTGCACCATTGGCCGGCGACCGACCGCGAGCAATTGGCCGGTGTGGCACAAAAGCTGGCGCGCCGCGAGAGAGAACTGGCGCGACTAGAGGCCAAGGTAGAGCGCGCCACAGATACGCTTGGCCGCACGTTTGAGCGCATCGTGGACCTGTTGGCAGAGATGGACTACGTGGAGTTCGAAGGCTATGGCGAGAACCGCGAACCGGTCATCACGGACGAAGGCGAGCGCTTGGCCAAGATCCATTCCGAATCCGACCTCCTGGTTGCACAATGCCTCAAGCGCGGTATCTGGAACGAGCTTGACCCGGCGGAGCTCGCTGGTGTGGCTTCGCTCTGTGTCTTCGAAAACCGCAAGGCCACCCGCGGCGAACCTGGCGCAGCAACCGACGAGATGGCGGACGCCATGAACGCAACCTGGCGCATCTACGGAGAGCTTGTTGCTGATGAGAAGCGCCATAACCTGCCGCAGACCCGTGAACCGGAACCTGCCTTTGCGCTCGCCATCCACCAGTGGACCGCGGGCGCCCCCTTGGCTTATTGCATGGCCGCGGCAAACGAATCCGGCGCGGAACTCACCCCCGGTGACTTTGTCCGCTGGTGTCGACAGGTCATCGACCTGCTCCAGCAGGTGGCCAAGACCGGCTACGAGGACGAGATTCGCCGAAATGCCCGGCGCGCCATTGACGCGATCCAGCGCGGCGTCGTCGCCATCGGCGCCTAGGCCTAGCGCCTAGTTTTCGGAGCCACCGCGAAGCAGTGCCGTGGCTGCCGCCGCGAGTGCTTGGCGGTGGGGCGCAACGAGTGCCACAGTGGCGAGCTTGAGGTTGCGCCCCAGCGGGTTAAGTATGAGGGCTTGCGTACCGATGACGGCGTCATCGACTACAGCTGGACCGCCCGAGTCACCTTTGACTGCCGGAATCGTGTTGAAAACAAATCCGGCGGGGGAGACAGTGGTGCGGAAGTCAATGGACCAGGTGCGGAAGAAGGGAAGGAGAAAAAGCCCACTGCGTTGCTGGGCACGGCGAGCTTTTCCGCCGTATCCCCAGGTGGTGACTGGGGCGCGGAATGGTGGGGTGCTTTTTGCAAGCCCAGGAAGGTCCCGGGGAGGGGCCGGCCGGTCTAGCAAGCACAGCGCCATGTCGGTCCCGTCAATCGTGCGCACGGCGGCCACGCGCCGCTTGAACCCGCCACTCACCTTGTAGTGTTCCCCTCTGTCAAGGCCGCTGCGGAAAAAGTGCGCGCAGGTCAGAACCAACCGGGTTGCCTGCTGGGTGCGGGGGCCTAAGGACGCATCGATGAGCACTCCCGAGCAATAGCTTGAGCGATTACGGATCTTGACGGCAGCGCGATGGGAATTCACGCCTCCCAGCTTAACCGGACGAAGGCGGGCGGTAGGCTAACTGTCATGACTGATTATGCGTCCCGACTGAGCCGCTCCCGCACTATCGCCGCTGCTAAGGGCATCGACATCCTGTTAGTGGGGACAGGTGCCGAATTCGCGTACCTCACCGGTTCGTGGGTTTCCTCCCACGAGCGCCTGACCTGCTTGGTTATCCGCCCCGATGCCGAACCGGTAATCGTCGCCCCCAACACCGACATTGAGTCGCTTCAGGGCGTTGCAGCCCACCTAGTGGGATGGAGCGATGGGAAGGATCCCTATGCGCTGGCTTTGGAAGGCGTGCGCCCCAATACCGTTGCCTTGGGCTCCTCGCTGACCGCCGATCACGTATTGCGTTTCCAGTCCGCAATTCGAAGCCAGCTAGATCCGTCCTCGCCGGATGTAGCGCACGTGGAATACCTTCTAGCTACTGAGGCACTGGCTGAGCTCTTTAGTCGCAAAGACCCAGACGAGGTGGCGGAGCTACGCGCTGCCGCGGCGGCTATCGATGCCGTGCACGCCGAGGTCCCGCGTCTCTTAGAACCGGGACGCACTGAGGCCGAGGTAGCGTCTGATTTGCGGGAACTCATTTTGCGCGAGCACCGAGAGGTGGACTTCATCATTGTTGGTTCCGGCCCAAACGGGGCGAACCCGCACTACGACTATGGGGACAGAGAACTTGGCGCGGGCGATCCCGTGGTGGTGGATATCGGAGGGACGCTGCCGTCCGGTTATCACTCTGACTGCACCCGCACCTATGTGGTGGGGGCAGCCCCCTCTGCGGCACCCGCCGATTTCCAGGAGGCCTACGCGGTGTTGGAAAAGGCCCAGGCTGCCGGACGAGCTGCCGCACGCCCGGGCACAACCGCTCAGGAGATAGACCGTGCCACGCGCAGTGTGGTTGAAGCAGCCGGTTGGGGTGAATATTTCACGCACCGCACTGGGCACGGCATTGGCTTGTCCACGCACGAGGAGCCCTTCATCATGGAGGGAAATGAGCTGGAGCTTTCCCAGTCCATGGCCTTTTCTATTGAGCCGGGTATCTACGTGCCGGGTAAGTGGGGCATGCGTCTGGAAGACATCGTGGTGACCACTGAATCCGGGTGTGAGTCCCTGAACCAGGCACCGCGGGGGTTACGCTAATGAGACGCACTGGTGCGCTGTTGATTCTTGGCGGGCGCAGCGATATCGGCGGCGAGCTTGCGCGTCGGCTGTGCGCAGGCCGCCCAGTGGTACTTGCCGCACGGGGTGAGCACGGTATGGAGGAACTCACCACAGAGCTTCTCCGCAGAGGGGCGGTTTCCGTGCACACGCTATCTTTCGACGCTGCGGATGTCTCCTCCCACCGCGCGGTCATCGAACAAGCCTCAGCACTCGCGGGTGAGGGCATCACAACAGCAGTCGTCGCCTTCGGAATCCTGGGTGATCAGGAACGCGCCGAGCACGACGAGGCCCACGCCTTCGACATAGCACTGGTGGACTATGCAGCACAGGTATCCATGCTCACCGTGCTCGCTGATGTCATGACCACGGGCCACATCGTGGCCTTTTCCTCCATTGCCGGCTGGCGTGCGCGCAGAGCCAACTATGTCTATGGCTCGACTAAGGCAGGCCTGGATGCTTTCTGCCAGGGTTTGGCGGATCGGCTGCAGGGCAGCGACCTAGCCCTGATCACCGCGCGCCCCGGGTTCGTCATCGGATCCATGACTGAGGGGATGAAACCCGCGCCCTTGTCGGTGACCCCAGACGTCGTGGCACATGCTGTGGTGAAGGCCATCGAGTCCTCGTCGGGTACCGGGTCCCCGTCGGATTCACGGCCGGTCTCCCGCACGCTATGGATCCCTCGGAGGCTTCAGGTGTTGGCTTGGATCATGAAGCTGGTCCCACGGCCAATCTGGCGGCACATGCCGCGCTAGTGATGCCCGAGGGCGGGAGAGTTAGCGTCAAAGATGAAGCCGCGCGGGGCAAGGACTCGCAAGACGACGTCAGCATCGCCTTCGGGCAAATCGTGGATGACCAAACCCCGCCACGGCGTTACTGAAATCGACGCGTCCAGCTGGGCGATGAGTCCTGCGTACTCCCCAGGCAGCACGCCATCCTGCAGGCCCGCACCCAGATCGACGCGGCCGGGCTCAGTGTGTTCGGTCAGCCAGCCGATGGGCAAGGTCGGCGCGGCAAAGGCAGCACGCGTCGGTGAGGGGAAGCCATCGATGGCTTCAGGGCGCTGAGCAGATAGCTCGAGCACGTAGTCGACGAGCTGAGAAATCGCATCGTCTAGTTCTAGGACCGGACCGGTAACCGCCCCCTCTCGGATGAGGCGCGCGGAGCTGGCGTCCTCGTCTTCTCCAGTGCTAGCACCGGATAGTTGGAGCCCAGCCGCCACACCGTGTGAGATGAGATCGCCCGCGCCACCATCGATACCAAAGACTGCATCCTGGTCGAGAGCGGCGGAGGCTCCTTCAGCTTCGGCCAGGACATCAGCAACGCGCTGCGCCACACGGCGTGCATGAAGGGAGAGGGGAGAGGCCAGCACGTGGGCGTCGGTGGTGGGCAGGGGGACGTCGCCAAGCACCTGCTCATCGCGGATGCCGCGCAGGCTGATGACGCTGTGCTCCTCAAGGTACACATGGCCATCGCCACATTCCCTGGCGGCCTGGCCTAGGGCAAGCCACTGCTCGGGGGTGACAACACCGCCGGCGGGATGGAAGCGCAAGGTATCGGATTCGGGATGCTTCGACTCGGGGAGGGACATGGTAGGTCAGTCTAATCGCTCCGGGAGGGTCTCCAGCGAACCGGCAGGTCCAGCAAGTATGGTGGGCTGCATGCCGTTTCTTCTGTTCATCGCGTACATCCTCCTCGAAACCCTGGCTTTCTGGACAGTTGCCGAGTGGATTGGTGTGCTGTGGGCGCTGCTCGCTTTGGCGCTGACCATGCTCTTCGGTATGACGATAGCCAGCTGGGAAGTTCGCCGCATGATGGTCAGCCGCATCCGCCAAACCGAAGACGGAGTCTATGTAATGGAGGATCCCACTCCAGGTAAAACAGCCGGCAACGTCGGCCTGACTATGGTGGGCGGAATCCTGCTTTCGCTGCCCGGCTTCGTCTCCACGATCATCGGGGTTCTGCTCATTTTTGCGCCAACGCGTTCCATCATCCGCACGCTTCTTGCTGCGTCGATGTTCCGGAAAATCGAAGACATGGGCGTGCGCGTTTACGAGGCCTCACCCATGGCGCAGCACCGCGACTCCTATGGATCCTTTGGAAACTTCGGTGCGGGCGCTGCCGGCAGCGCCATGGGAAGCAGGGGACAAGCGGACCAAACGCACGAAGTCCTCGATGAAGATGAAATCCGCACATGGACCCAACACGTCAAGCCCGAAGACTTTGAGGACGGAAATAAATAGTGCTCGCTGTGTGTGCCCGGCTTGTCCTCGCAGCTCTTTCGGGCGCGGTCACGTATCTGTCGGTGGAGCCGCGCGGCTGGTGGGCTGCGGGAATCATTGGGGTGGCCATGTTGGTGGCTGCGTTATCTCCTTGGCGAAAGCCCCTGCATTTAGGGTGGGCGGCGCTCATCGCTGTGGTCCATAGCGCTGTCTTGTATCTATTCACCCTGCCGTGGATTGGTGAGCTCGTGGGCAACATGCCCTATATTGCGCTCGCTATCTTCCTGTCCTTGTACAGCATCCTCCTCGGCGTCGGCGGGGCAGCGTTGCTGCGCCTGAATTATGGCTTCGCACTTTTTCCCTTCTTTTATGTGGCGGTGGAAATGCTGCGCTCCTCCGTGCCCTTTGGGGGGTTTGCCTGGGTACGTCTGGCGTGGGGACAGATTGAAGGGCCGCTTGCCAACCTTGCCCCATGGGGTGGGCCTGCGCTCATTAGCTTTGCGGTCGTCTGCGTCGCCGCGGGTGTGGTGGGCCTTACGCGCGCACCACGGTTGGCCTGTGCCTTGCTGGCGGTGCCGCTTCTTGCAGGGCTCATCGCAGCGCAAGGCGTGAATCGACCGAACCACACCACAGGCACGGTCACGGTAGCCGCCGTCCAGGGAAACGTCCCGCGGCTGGGCCTTGACTTTGCAGCGCAACGCCGCGCAGTGTTGGATAACCACGTCCGCGTCACTGAGCAGGCAGCCCAGGATGGCGCTGAGCCAGACATCGTCATTTGGCCTGAGAACTCCTCCGACATCAATCCTTTTGCCAACGAGGACGCACGGGCGCTTATCGACGGCGCCGCCCACGACATCGACGCCCCCATCTTGGTCGGAACTCTCACCCGAGATGAGGTCGGCGCGCGCAATACTATGCAGGTATTCAACCCGGATGGCTCGGTGGGGCAACACCACTACAAGAAGTACTTGCAGCCCTTTGGTGAGACGATGCCGATGCGCGATTTCTTTAGGAAGATCACTGATCTGGTAGACCTAGCGGGCGATATGAAGCCCGGTGACGGGTCAGGCGTGGTGACCATGGCCGGGACTGCAGTGGGCGTTGCTACGTGCTATGAGGTCAGCTTTGACCAGGCGTTCCGAACGGCAATCGATAACGGCGCACAGATTCTCACGACGCCGACAAATAACGCCACGTTCAGTGATTCTGACATGACCTACCAGCAGCTGGCCATGAGCCGCCTGCGCGCGATAGAAGCGGACCGAGCCGTGGTTGTGGCCGCCACATCTGGAGTCTCAGCCATCGTGCACCCCGATGGTTCAGTGAGCCAAGACAGCGGTATCTTTGAACCGGCTTATCTCGAAGAGGAACTTCCGCTGCGAGAAGGGCGTACATTTGCGGTGCGTTATGGTTCGCTCCTGCAGTGGCTCATGACTATTATTGGAACGGTCTGCGCGCTGTTTGCGATCTATTCCACCCGCTTGTCCGGAAGACGCAGCGCGTCTTAAAGCAGAAACCTAAAGGAGCAAGGAACTAGTGAGCTCGACCCACGAATCTACTCTGGTCATCATCCCCACCTACAACGAGATTGAGAACCTGCCGCTGATCACCGGCCGCGTGCGCAAGGCCACTCCCGAGGTTCACATCCTGATCGTGGACGATAATTCCCCGGATGGCACCGGAGAAGCCGCAGACAAGCTGGCCGCTGAGGATTCTCACCTGCACGTTCTACACCGTGAAGGCAAGGGCGGCCTTCTTGGCGCTTATATCGCCGGCTTCGAGTGGGGACTGGAGAAGGATTACCAGGTTCTGTGCGAAATGGACGCCGACGGCTCCCACGCGCCGGAGCAGCTCCACCTCTTGCTTGAGGAAATCGAGAAGGGCGCAGATCTGGTCATTGGCTCTCGCTACGTACCGGGCGGAGAGACAGTGAACTGGCCTGCCAACCGCGAGCTGCTTTCCCGCTTGGGCAACAAGTACATTTCGGTTGCCCTGGGTGCCGGAATCAATGACATGACTGCTGGCTACCGTGCTTTCCGGCGCGAGCTGCTTGAACACCTCGACTTTGAAGAGCTCTCCAACGCCGGATACATCTTCCAGGTGGACGTTGCCTTCCGCGCCATCAAGGATGGCTTCGATGTCCGCGAGGTTCCGATCACCTTTACCGAGCGCGAGCTTGGCGAATCCAAGCTGGACGGCTCCTTTGTCAAGGATTCCCTGCTCGAAGTAACCAAGTGGGGCGTGGCTCACCGCTCCGAGCAGATCAGCGATTTCACCTCGGAGGTTTCGAAGATCGGCTCCCGCACGGTCAAGGACCTGGAGCTTGGCCCGAAGGTCAACACGGCAAAGAATGCCGTGGCCGACTTTGTTTCCGAAGTCTCCAACCTGGTGAAAGGCACCCTCAAGCGTTAATTTGATGCTCATGGCGCCTCATACACGCGCGTAAGGAATAAGAACCAGCCCGGAAGCCCGTTATGGTTTCCGGGCTTTTGCCGTAGTTACCAGTGCTAGTGCTAATGTCATAAGTAGCACTGTAGCTGGTGCGCAGTGATTTACTTCACTATTTCTCACACTACGGATCGTTCGGCACGTACCTGTCGATGGAGGAGATTTTGCTATGGCAACCGTAACGTTCAAAGATGCATCCCTGACCTACCCGGGAGCAAAGGAACCCACCGTCAAGAAATTCAACCTGGAAATCGCTGATGGCGAGTTCCTCGCCCTCGTCGGTCCTTCCGGCTGTGGTAAATCCACCACACTGCGCATGCTGGCCGGTTTGGAAAACGTTACTGACGGTGCCATTTACATCGGAGACAAGGACGTCACCCACGTTGCACCGCGTGACCGTGACATCGCCATGGTTTTCCAGAACTATGCTCTCTACCCACACATGACCGTGCGCGAGAACATGGGCTTCGCACTGAAGATCGCCGGCAAGTCCCAAGACGAGATCAATAAGCGCGTCGACGAAGCAGCCGCTACCTTGGGCCTGACCGAATTCTTGGAGCGCAAGCCGAAGGCCCTGTCCGGTGGTCAGCGCCAGCGTGTGGCCATGGGCCGCGCCATTGTTCGTAACCCGCAGGTCTTCCTCATGGATGAGCCGCTGTCTAACCTCGATGCCAAGCTGCGTGTTCAGACGCGTACGCAGATTGCAGCCCTGCAGCGCAAGCTTGGAGTTACCACCGTCTACGTCACCCACGACCAGACGGAGGCCTTGACCATGGGTGACCGTATCGCGGTGCTGAAGGATGGCTACCTGCAGCAGGTTGGCGCGCCCCGCGAGCTTTATGACCGCCCCGCCAACGTCTTCGTCGCGGGCTTCATCGGCTCCCCAGCCATGAACTTGGGCACCTTCTCAGTCAAGGATGGTGACGCCACCTCTGGCCACGCTCGCATCGAGCTTTCCCCGGAAACCCTTGCCGCGATGACGCCCGAGGATAATGGCCGCATCACCATCGGTTTCCGCCCGGAGGCACTGGAGATCATTCCGGAGGGCGAGTCCACAGATCTTTCCATCCCGATCAAGCTCGACTTCGTGGAGGAACTTGGTTCTGATTCCTTCCTCTACGGCAAGTTGGTGGGCGAGGGCGACCTTGGATCCTCAAGCGAGGACGTCCCCGAGTCCGGCCAAATCGTCGTCCGCGCTGCGCCGAACACCGCGCCGGCTCCGGGCAGCATTTTCCACGCGCGCATCGTGGAGGGTGGCCAGCACAACTTCTCGGCGTCGACCGGCAAGCGCCTTCCTTAAGCCCCCGTGCCGGCTGCCCCGCGGCACGTAATGAATAGGACAGTTTCAGCCATAGTCAGCAGAAAAGGTGGAGTGATTCACCATGAAAGAGTCCATGAGCATCACCTCGTCGACGTACGCGTCGGCACTGCTGACGCTGCCCTGGGACACACCATTAGAGCAGTGGCCCGATGCTCTCATCGCCGCATTGCCCAGGGGTATTTCCCGGCATATCGTGCGGTTCGTGGGGATCAACCGTGGCATCGTCGCGGTCAAAGAAATTGGTGCGCGTACCGCCCACCACGAGTACAAGATGCTGCGTGAACTGCAGCGCCTTGGCGCCCCTAGTGTGCGCCCCGTAGCCGTGATCACCGGCCGCCATCCGGCAGAGGAAGACTACGGGGAACTCACCGCAGCTTTGGTGACCGAGCACTTGGAGTTCTCCCTGCCCTATCGCGAGATCTTCTCTCGGCACCTCACGGTCGTGGAAGCGGAGAAGCTCATCCGCGCCCTGTCCGTGCTGTTGGTGCGGATGCATCTGCTCAACTTCTACTGGGGCGATGTGTCACTGTCCAACACTCTCTTTCGGCGCGATGCTGAGACCTATTCCGCCTATCTTGTCGATGCCGAGACGGGCGAGTTCCAACCCAATCTCTCTGAATCACGCAGGCTTTACGACGTCGACATTGCCCGCGTCAACATCATCGGCGAGCTCATGGACCTACAGGCGGGTGAATGCTTGGATGGGTCTATCGATGTCATTGCACTAGGCAGCCTTGTCGAGAGTTCCTATCTTGAGCTGTGGACAGAACTCACCGCTGAGGAGGCCGTGGATGCCAGTGAGTACTGGCGCGTCTCCGAGAGAATCGACCGCCTCAACCAACTGGGCTTTGATGTAGGGGAGCTCAAGGTAACCAAGGACGATTCTCGGCAGGTAGTACGAATCCGGCCCGTAGTGGTGGATCCGGGTCACTATCGTGCAGAGCTGTTGAGCTTAACTGGACTCAGCGTCGAAGAGCATCAAGCCCAACGCCTTCTGGGCTCCATCCAGGCCTACCAGGCCGTGGAATGTGGGCCTCACGTCGGCCTTACCCAGGCCGCGCACTTGTGGATGACGCATGAGTATGAGCCGACTATCGCTGCCGTGCCCGAAGAGATGCTAGACAAGCTTGAGCCGGCACAAATCTTCCACGAGACAGTCGATCACCGTTGGTTCCTCGCCCAGGAAAGGGGAGAGGCCGTCACGCTCGCGGAGGCCACGGCATCCTATCTGGCGTCTGTACTACCAGCCCGCCGTGCTGAGGCCCGGCTCCTCAACACGCCCCCGGCAGACGAAGACTTGTCATAACCTCTCGCGTGTCCCAACAACGCCCGCAATCTCAAATCCAACCAGATTTTTTCAACTGCTTTTTATATGTTTTTGTAAGTTTTAAGCCCGATTGCCCCATAAATGGGGAGGGTTTCCATGCCCGAATATGGATATGGTCACAATCGGGTGTTTTATGTCCGAATTCTTTTGAATATGTGGAATACCTCACTAAGATGGAGGGCAGGCTAACCAGTTCATAGTCGGACTGCGATCCGCTATGAAGCACTTGGTGGCGCTGGGAAGAAGCCTTCGTTACGGGAGGTCTCCCAGACACAACCGAATACGAGCCGGGTATCTATCCCTGGCCCACCATCCCGCTTTTCATCAAGAAAGATGAGGACCTCATGAAGCGTCTTACTCGCATCGCATCCATCAGCATGGCATCCATGCTCGCCGCCGCAAGTCTCGTCGCGTGCTCAGGCTCCACCGACGAGGAAGGCGATGTTTACTTCCTGAACTTCAAGCCTGAACAGGACGCGGCATACCAGGAAATCGCAAAGGCCTACACTGAAGAAACCGGTGTCAAGGTCAAGGTCGTTACCGCCGCCTCCGGCTCTTATGAGCAGACCCTCAAGGCGGAAATCGGTAAGGATGAAGCCCCGACTCTCTTCCAGGTCAACGGACCTGCTGGCTTCATCACCTGGCAAGACTACATGGCGGATATGTCGGACACTGAGGTAGCTAAGCAGCTCACCGACGACATCCCACCGCTAACCACCGAGGACGGAGAGGTACGCGGCGTCCCGTTCGCCGTCGAAGGCTTCGGCATCATCTACAACGACGAGATCTTCGACAAGTACATCGCCACCTCCGGCGCGAAGATCAAGTCCACGGATGAAATCAAGAGCTACCAAAAGCTCAAGGAAGTCGCCGAGGATATGCAGGCAAAGAAGGACGAGCTCGGTATCGAGGGCGCCTTCGCCTCCACCTCACTGACCTCCGGTGAAGACTGGCGTTGGCAGACCCACTTGGCTAACGCTCCGATCTGGCAGGAGTACCAGGACAAGAACGTCGAGGACACCAACGATATCGAGTTCTCCTACAACAAGGAGTACAAGAATCTCTTCGACCTCTACCTTGATAACTCCACCGTAGAAAAGTCTCTTGCACCTTCTAAGACGGTGTCTGATTCCATGGCTGAGTTTGCGCAGGGTAAGGCCGCCATGGTTCAGAACGGTAACTGGGCATGGTCCCAGATTTCCGAGACCTCTGGCAACGTGGTCAAGGAAGACAAGATCAAGTTCTTGCCCATGTACATGGGTCTGCCAGACGAAGAAAAGTACGGCATCAACGTCGGCACCGAGAACTACTTGGGCGTGAACTCTGAGGCCTCTGAGGTCGACCAGCAAGCCACTAAGGACTTCGTGGATTGGTTGTTTACCTCTGATGCTGGCAAGGAGCACGTGGTGAAGGACCTGGGCTTCATCGCACCGTTCGAAAGCTACACCGCTGAAGACACCCCGAATGATCCCCTTGCTGAGCAGGTCGCGGAAGCTATCGCTAACGAGGATCTGACCACCTACCCGTGGAATTTCCAGTACTTCCCGTCGCAGCAATTCAAGGATGACTTCGGCCAGGCCTTGTCGCAATACGCCTCCGGAACGCTGAAGTGGGAGGACGTCGTCAAGCAGTTCAAGGACAACTGGGCTGCTGAGAAGGAATCCAACTGGGGCTAAATCTTTAAAGTCCCAATCCCCTCGCCAAACGTCTTCCGGCAATGGAGGGCGGGGAGGGGAGTAGGTGGGGATTGTGGCCCACGCCGGTAGCACGTGCGCGACTGGTTCTCCGCATCCTCAGCCTCCTCTCCTCGCCGCCTTCCCGCTAGGACACGTGTGGCACCACCAGAAATTAAGGTTTCACCACCATGCAAGCAACGCTGAAGAAGTACTTCCCAGTCTTTGTCTTGCCCACCCTTCTGGCATTCATGATTGCCTTCTTGGTGCCGTTCATCGTGGGTTTCTTCCTTTCCTTTACGAAGTTCACCACCATCACCAACGCCAAGTGGGTTGGCATCGACAACTACGCCAAAGCTTTCTCCCAACGCGAAGGTTTCGTTTCAGCCTTCGGTTTCACTGTCCTCGTGGTCATTGTCTCCGTGATCACCGTCAATGTCTTCGCCTTCCTCCTGGCGTGGATGCTGACCCGCAAACTTCGCGGTACCAATTTTTTCCGCACAGTCTTCTTCATGCCGAACCTCATCGGCGGCATCGTGCTGGGTTATACCTGGCAGACCATGATCAACGCCGTGCTCTCGCACTATTCCACAACGATTAGTGCGGACTGGAAGTTTGGCTACGCCGGCCTCATCATGCTGCTTAACTGGCAGCTGATCGGCTATATGATGATCATTTATATCGCCGGCCTCCAGAACGTCCCGCCCGAGCTCATCGAGGCTGCCGAGCTCGACGGTGTCAATAAGTGGGAGATGCTGCGCCACGTCACTATTCCGATGGTCATGCCGTCGATTACCATCTGCCTCTTCCTGACTTTGTCGAACTCCTTCAAGCTCTTCGACCAGAACTTGGCGCTGACCAATGGCGCTCCTGGCGGGCAAACTGAGATGGTGGCGCTCAACATCGTCAACACGCTCTTTAACCGTATGAATGTCGAGGGGGTCGGCCAGGCCAAGGCTGTCATCTTCGTCGTCGTTGTGGTCGTCATCGCTTACTTCCAGCTGCGCGCGACCCGCTCCAAGGAAATCGAGGCTTAAGTTATGACTACCAGCACTTCAGCGCAGGCCGTTCCGGCCTCGAAGAAGAAGGACCACCAGCTTCCCTCGGATAATAAGACTCGGATGTCTGGTGGCGCCAAGTTCGTGGTCTACGCCATTCTGGTGTTCTTCACCATCGTCTTCCTTGGGCCGATCCTCTTCATCTTCATCAACTCCTTTAAGTCCAAGTTCGCTATCTCCTCCGATCCTTTCTCGCTTCCCATCGGTGAAACGTGGGTCGGCTTCGAGAACTTCATGGTGGGCTTGACCAAGCAGGGATTCTTGGAAGCGACCTTGTGGTCCTTCATCATCACGATCCTGTCCGTCATCGTCATCGTGTTCTTCTCCGCGATGACCGCCTACTACATCACGCGCGTCAAGACGTGGTGGACAAACCTTCTGTACTACCTCTTCGTGGTCTCCATGATCATCCCCTTCCAGATGGTCATGTTCCCGACGGTCAAGATTGCAGACATGCTTCACCTCAACAACCCGATCGGTATCGTGGTGCTTTACCTCGGTTTCGGTTCCGGTCTGTCGGTGTTCATGTTTGCAGGCTTCGTCAAGTCCATCCCTCTGGATGTCGAGGAAGCCGCGATGATCGACGGTTGTGGACCGATCCAAAACTACTTCCGTGTGGTGTGGCCCATGCTCAAGCCGACTGCCATTACCGTGGCCATTCTCAACGCCATGTGGGTGTGGAACGACTACTTGCTGCCGTACTTGGTCATCGGTCTGTCCACGCGATACAAGACCATCCCGGTGGTCATCCAGTCCTTCGTTGGCTCCAACGGTAACCGCGATATGGGTGCCATGATGGCCATGCTGGTACTGGCCATCATCCCCATCGTCATCTTCTACTTCTCCACGCAGAAGCACATCATCGAAGGTGTGGCTGCCGGTGCCGTGAAGGGTTAAACCGGTGCGATAGGTTAGAAAACCATGAATCGCATGCTCGGCCCCGAATCGAAGTTCTATGCTGCTCTGAGCCTCTTCGCTGACCTAGTCATCGTGAATGTTCTCTTGGTGATCACGTGCTTTCCCGTGTTCACCGGGGGAATGTCCTTGCGCACCGCCCATGCGGTGACCAGGCAGATGGTCCGGGAGGAAGGTTCTCGCCGCGGCTCAGCCTTCGTTCGGGGCCTTCTGACGCGTCCCGGGGTCAACACCGCATGGTGGTTGATTTGCCTCGCCGTCGCCGCCTTAGTCGCGTATGAATTCGCCATTATTGCCAAGGCCGATCTGGGTTCAATGGGCCTGATACTGCGTGCAGCCTTGATCTCGGGGCTTATCGTATTGGGCTGTGTCAGCGTATGGTTCTTCCATCTCGATGCACCGGGGCTCGGATTCCGTCAAAGAAGCACACAGGCCATAATGAAGGCGGTAGGGCACCTACCGCGTACTCTATTGGCAGTATTGCCTGGCATAGTGCTTGTTCTGTATCCCGTCTTTTTCCCAGCGCAGTGGGGAGGCTACCTGTTCTTCCTCGCGGTGCTGGGCCCAGCTCTCGCGGTCTATCTCGCCGAGCTAGTGCTGCAATGGCCCGAACTCAATTCGCAATCACCCGATAGCTCTTCTTCCTAACGCGGTGCGCGCCAGCTGGCCTAAGCTTCGCCTTCTTCCTGCGCCTTCTGTTCCTTGAGCAGACGGGCGGCCGCGCGGCGACGAGAACGAAGATTCTCAATGCGCTCGGTCAAAAGTTCATCCAACTCCTCAATGGAGCGGCGCTCGCGCAGCATGTCCCAGTGGGTCCGCGGTGGCTTCACGGGCTTGGACTCGACGCCTTCGCCTTCAACCAGGGTGCCGAGTTTTCCGTTCTTACACATCCACTCCTCGGGGATCTCCGCATCGTCAGCGAAGGGCACCTCATAGATGTCGCCGTCTTCGGTGCGGTACTTCACCATTTGGCGTGGGGCCAAGTCGTGGTCGCGGTCGGTTTCGTAACTCACTGCGCCCATGCGGCTGCCACGGAGTACGCGATCTGCCATGCAACATCATCCTTTTCACGTGTTGAGGTAGGGAAGTGATCAGGGTCGACCCATATCACCCAGAGAACAATCATTATAACGAACGGCCCACTGCCTTTGTTCCCACCCTCGGTTTAATGGGCTAAGGTGTGTGAGGTGATTGGTACACAGGATCCGCAGCCCGGAAAGCCAACAAGGCGCGGCTCGGCTACCTGCCAGTGGTGCGGCAAAGAGATCGCCCAGGGCGGCCGAGGAAGGCCTCGCAAGTTTTGCTCGCCCTCGTGCAAGCAACGCGCGTACGAACAGCGCCATAACGTCGCAGGGACGCCTATTCCAGCCAACGCTGTCATCTTGACTCCGGAGAAGGCCGACCGACTTCGTGACGGCCTCTTCGAGCTTCGATGCTGTGCCGAGGACGTCGCCACGGCGGCGTCGGAAAGCGCCAGCGCTGAAGAAATGGAAGAACTGTGTGCCGAACTGGTCACATTGGCTCGCAAGCTTGAGGAATTGAGATAGCACATGAAATCTGTACTAGGCAACCGCAAACTGATTGTCAGCATCTTCGTGATCCTGATTGTGGCCTCAACGGCACTGGCCCTTGGACCGCTAGCGTTCTCTTTGATCATGGGCCGTGGCGTCCAGACCGAGCCGATCAACGCGGATAAGGTCCAAGCCGCAACAACGGACATCGACGGCGAATGGCAGGTGGCGCAAGGTTCGGCACATAACCACACCTCAGCAGGGTTTACTATCGACGAAATCCTCCCGGCAGATAAGCGCACGACGTCTGGTTCCACCAAGCACGTCACCGGGCAGGCTACCATTCAGCACGGCATCGTCGAGAAGGCGCGCATCGCCGTGGACATGTCCTCCTTGACCACGGATAAAAAGGTGCGCGACCAAAACATGAAGACGAAGCTCTTTGAGGTCTCTAAGTATCCAGAATCCACCTTTACGTTGACCGAGCCGGCTGATGTCTCCGCCGTGCCCGACGACGGCTCACTGGTTACCATCCCACTCACAGGTGACCTCACCATCCACGGTCAAACCAAGAGCGTGACGCAGGACTTCCAGGTGGTCCGCGATGGTGACACCATCATCCTGGGCGGCGATATTCCGGTTAACCGTCTCGACTACGGAATTGAGACTCCAGAGATGATCGCCGCACGAATCTCGGAAACCGGCGAGATCAATGTCCGCGTAACTTTTGAGAAGAAATAGCTACGGTTCCTTATGAAATCTCGCCATCTCATTCCAGTCCTGTGGATCCGGCTCGTCGTGCTCGCAGGCTTCAGCATCTTCATTTGGACCCAAGACATGAAGCTCCTCGCTGCCTTCTCAGTGCTACTCGTAGTCCTTACGGCGGTACAGCTGGTGATCGCCTACCGTCAGCGCTAAAACTCGCACTCGGTACAGCCACAGAGGAACATAGGCCAATTACGTAACTGTGACTATATTTGGGCGATAAGGGGACTCGGCCGCACGGCAAACAGGGGATGCAAATTGGGAACGTCACGAGCCGTCAGCGGTTAACCCCGTACGCGTACAGTGCATTGCTTGAGGCCAATAAAGAGCACGCAAATGGACTGCCCGGAAACTGACAAAAGCAGGAAGCCGCGCATCAGCAGAAAAGTGTCATGCCACAACAACAGCGCAATATAGGAACAGTAAGCATTCCAGAAACTGCAAGGCGGACGTCTCGACACCTAAGCACCGAACGGCGGCAAGATGGGGACAGCACACCCGTCACAGCGCCACAACAATCCACGGCCACCGACACCTCACGGTCAAGGCCTGCACTGGACCCGGCCAGGTTTAGCTAAAAGACCACGCTTGGCCCACTACTTTAACTATTGTCCGATAATGTACATTATGTCAGATAATCGACGTGCCCACTTCCCGCCCAATGCAAAAACTTACCCAAGAAAAATTTTTCACCCATTGAGACTTTTATTTCATTGCGTGGAACGGTAGTGTTTCCCTCACAACCAATCGACCTATCGAAATAATCAAGGAGGGCGCCTCTCACATGACCGCCGTCAGCACAACACCGCCAAACGCAGCGGCCCCAGCACAGCAGCTCACCAAACGTGACCGTGTGCGTGTGGCCGTGGCTTCAACTATTGGCACGACCATCGAGTTCTATGATTTCTACATTTATGCCACGGCAGCCGTAGCCGTCTTTCCTTTCCTCTTCTTCCCGAAGACTGAGGATCCGACCGTTGCCCTGCTGCAGTCCTTTGCAACCTTCGGCCTTGCCTTTATCGCTCGACCACTGGGCTCACTGCTCTTTGGACACTTCGGCGATCGCATCGGCCGCAAGGCCACGCTCGTTGGCGCACTCCTGACGATGGGCATTGCCACCTTTATCATTGGTATCCTGCCTACCTACCAAACCGCAGGCATTATCGCGCCGGCCCTGCTGGCCCTGATGCGCTTCTGCCAAGGTTTGGGCCTGGGCGGCGAATGGTCCGGTGCAGCTTTGCTGGCCTCCGAGACCGCGAAGGAAGGTAAACGAGCTTTTGCCGCCATGTGGCCGCAGTTTGGCGCACCCTTCGGCTTCCTACTGGCCAATGGCTTCTTCCTGACGCTCGTAGCCACCATGGATTACTCGCGCGGCGATACCACCGGCACCTTCATGGAATGGGGCTGGCGCCTGCCCTTCCTCGCCTCTGCTGTGATGGTGCTCATCGGTCTCTACGTCCGCTTGCGCCTGGAAGAAACACCGGTTTTCCAACAGGCCGTTGATGAAGGCAAGAAGGTCAAGACCCCTATGGTGGAGGCTTTCCGCACAGCATGGAAGCCGATGATCATTGGTACCTTCGTGATGGTCTCTTGCTACACCCTATTCTACCTGGTCACCACCTGGATCCTTTCCTACGGTATTGGCGATAAGACCAAGGAGCTGGGTTTGGGCATCCCCTACCTGGAGTTCCTGGAGATCCAACTGATCTCTATCTTCATGTTCATCATCGGCATTCCGGTGTCCTCCATGCTCTCGGACAAGTACGGACGCAAGCCGATCTTGACCATAACCTCGCTTATCATGATTGCCTTCGGCTTCAGCTTCCCGTACTTCTTGGGCATTGCGCACGCTGACCGCAACTCCGTCCTTGGGTTCCTGGTCGTTGGCATGTTCATCATGGGCCTCATCTTCGGCCCTATGTCCGCCGTTCTCCCAGAGCTCTTCCCCACCAACGTGCGCTACACCGGTTCCGGCATCGCCTACAACGTGTCCTCTATCCTCGGCGCCGCCGTGGCCCCGTTCATCGCAACGTGGCTCGTAAGCACATACAACGTGAGCTACGTGGGCTACTACCTGGTTATCGTTTGCTTCATCTCCCTCATCGCCATCCTCATGATGCAGGAGCTAAAGGATCAGGACCTGTCCCAGGTTTAGGTCTTTAAATACAAACATCTCCCCGACTCTTTCTGGTGTGAAGCACCAAGGTCGGGGAGATTTTTATTGCGGCGTTGCAGCTCTACTCACGTCACGCTTCACCTGACACCGCCTGCGGGCGCCATTCATGGGTGGTTGTGCCCCACTGCTGCCAAAAGTGCCAACCACCTATCACGAGCTCTTCATCTACTCAGCCTGCCTAGAAACTACGCAGTAACAGCAGCTTCAGCAGCCTTCGCATCTTCCTCGATGGGTTTACGGCGCACGATGGCGGAGAAGAGCGCACCAGTAATATTTGCCCACACCGCGGCGACCACACCCGGAATCGCCGCCTCCGGAGTGAAGAACTGCAGCGCCAATGCCGAGGCCAGACCGGAGTTCTGGGTCGCCACTTCAATTGCCGTGGTGCGTGCCGCTGCCTCGCGCTGGCGAGCAATTTTCGCCAGATAGTAGCCGAAAAGAAATCCGATGAGATTCTGGATAGCCACGCCCACGAATACCACGAGCCCCACGGTCACGAGCTTGTCCTGGGACTTTGACACCACCGCCATGACCACGCCGCCGATGCCAGCGATGGCCACCCACGGCAAGGCCGGCAGAACCTTGTCCACAGCTTTAGTAGCAATCACGCGCAGCAACAGGCCCAGGCCCACCGGAATGAGGACGGTCTGGACCAGCGACCACACCATGCCGGCACCGTCAACCTCTGCGGTTTGTCCCGCCAACCACAGCATGAGCACCGGCGTCATGATCGGCGAGACGAGGGTTGACACCGAAGTCATCGCCACCGACAACGCTACATCGCCCTTAGCCAGGTAAGCCATCACATTGGAGGCAGTACCGCCGGGCACAGACCCGAGGAGGATGAGGCCGACAGTGGCGGCGTCGGAAAGCCCTAGCATTTTCGCCACGAGCACAGCACTCGTCGGCATGATGGCAAATTGACAAATAACGCCCAAGAAGATGGGCAGCGGGCGCTTCGCCACTAGGGCCAGGTCCGGAATAGTCAGGGTAAGGCCCATGGAAAACATGATGACCATGAGCAACTGCGAGGTGTACTGCCCCACCGGTTCAAAGGTACTGGGACTCACAAAGGCGACAATGGCGCAGGCAATAATAACGATGGGAAAGATGTAGACGGCGAGTTTCTCGCCGGTCTCCCCCTCTGTACGCGGGTTCGTCATGGTGTTTCCTTTCCAGAGTATGTCTCACTAGATGAATTGAGTATCCCATATAATGAACCTCACGTACCCGTTTTGGTCCAGATTTACTGTCACGCGATAGATTAGAAATATGTCCAAGCTTTTAAGCCCCGATTCCTCTCGTTTCTCCCGCCCAGCCGGCACCACGAGCCAGGCCGACGCGGTTTCTGCACGCTACAAGAACGGCTCCCCCGCCGAGCTGGTGGCGGACATGGAAGCCACCGTTGGTCACGAGAACGTGCACGGACGTCTCAGCGACCTCGTGCGCTTCTCCTCTGATGCCGGCCCTTACCGCTCCATCCCGAACATCGTGGTCTCCCCGCGCAACGCCACGGACCTCGCTGCGCTGATGAAGTACTGCGATACTCACGATCGCCACATGACCTTCCGCGCAGCAGGAACGTCGCTGAACGGCCAGGCCATGGGCGATGACATCCTCGTCGATGTCAAAACCCACTTCGGCGGCATGGAGGTGCGCGAAGAAGGCCGCAAGCTGTGGTCCCGCCCCGGCGTCATCTTGGGCGATGCCCAGGCGGTACTCTCCCGCCACGGCTTCATGCTGGGGCCGGACCCGGGATCCACGTCCGTGTGCACCATCGGTGGCGTGCTGGCCGATAACTCCGGCGGCATGCGCTGCTCTTTAGAGCGCGATAGCTACCACAGCATTGAAGAGCTCATCTTCGTCCTACCTTCGGGCACCATCGTGGATACGTCCCGTGGGGACGAGGCCTTCCGCAAGCAGGAGCCAAAGCTCCACGCCGATCTACTGGCCTTCCGCGACAAGCTGCGCGCTAATACCGAGATGGTGGACTTCCTGCGCACTAAGTTCTCCATCCGCAACACCAATGGGCTGCGAATTGACGCCTTCCTCGATGAAGACGAACCCGTGCACATCCTCAAGCGCCTGCTCATCGGTTCCGAGGGCATCTTCGGCGCCATCACGGAATCCGTCATCCGCACGGTGAAGCTACCGCGTGTGAAGGCCACGACGTGGGTCGAGCTGCCCAACCTGCGTGATGCCGCAAACTACGTGCACCCCATCATGGAAACCGGCGCGGAAGCCTGCGAGCTTCTCGTCGCCCCCGTGATGCGCCGCTCCGCCGAGCACTATGCGCATGCGCCGGAATCCTGGCGCAACCTTGATGATGATGCCGCGGCACTTCTCGTCGAGGTGGGCGGCAGCGACGAGGCAGATTTGGACAAGGCCATGGATCGCCTACGCACCGTGCTTGCCGACGCCCCACTACTCCGCCCCCTCGAATTCCTCACCACCGCAGAAGGTATGCGCGGTGCGTGGGAACTGCGCAACGGCCTCTATGGCCTGCTGGGCGCAGACCGCCCGAACGGCACGGCGTACATCACCGAGGATGTCTGCTTCCCGCCCTCTCAGGTTGGCGAAGCCGCAGCAGACCTGTTGGACTTGCAGGCCAAGTATGGCTACCCGGAATCCGTCATGGGGCACGCTGCTTTTGGCAACCTGCACTTCTTCTTCACCCCGCGTTTTGATGTCGAGGAAGAGCGAGAGTCCTATGCCGCGTTCTTGGATGATCTGGCCGAGCTGGTCATTGATAAGTACCAGGGCTCAATGAAGGCCGAGCACGGCACCGGCGTAAACATGGCTCCCTTCCTGGAGCACGAGTGGGGCACAGAGGCCTTCGAGCTGTTCTGGGAAGTCAAGAACATGATCGATCCCAAGGGCATCCTGGCGCCGAACGTGAAGCTTACACGCGACCAAACCATCCACCTGCGCAACTTCAAGTCCTTCCCGAAGGTCGAGAATGAAATCAACCCGTGTGTGGAGTGCGGCTTCTGCGAGCCTGTCTGTCCCTCGCGCCACGCCACGGTGACCCCACGCCAGCGCATCGTGCTGCGCCGCGAGATGGCCCGGCAGCAAGAAGGCTCGGAGGTGCTGGCGCAGCTACAGAAGGAGTACCAGTACGACGCAGTCGACATGTGCGCCGCAGACGGCACCTGTTCTATCCCCTGCCCGATTAGCATCGATACAGGTGCGGTCATGAAGCAGCTGCGCGCGCAACAGGCTACCCCGGCCCGCGAGAAGGTGGCACTGACGACGGCGCAGCGCTGGGAACTGGTGGAAAAGCTTGCCCGCGCTGGCATCATCTCCGCCAACAAGATTCCCCACAAGCCCCTCGAGCTGGGCGCCAACATGGCTCGCAACGTGGTAGCTCCCGACTTGCTGCCCACCGTCCCGGGGCCGCTTCCGAAGGCCGCATCGCGTCTGCCGGAAACCCCGCGCGAGGGCGCTGGCGCACTCTACTTCCCTGCCTGCATCAACCGCATCTTCGGCCGCCCAGCCGGCGCGGCCAAGGATTCAGTCGACCTCCCGCGCGCCATCGTGGAACTAGGACGCCGCGCTGGCCAGCCAGTGTGGATTCCGGAGGACGTCGCGGGCGATTGCTGTGGTACACCGTGGTCGTCCAAGGGCTACAAGGAAGGATTTGAGTACCAGGCTCAAAAGATCGTGCGCGACCTCTGGCATTGGTCGGAGCACGGCCAGCTGCCCATCGTGGTCGATGCTGCCAGCTGCACCCACGGGTTGCTAGATTCCGTTCCTGAGGTGCTCTCCCCTGCTGACCGCAAGCTTTGGGAGGATCTGCGCATCCTCGATGTCGTGGAATGGCTGCGCGATGAAATCGCCCCACACCTGCCCATCGTGAAAAACATGGGCAGCATCGCCGTACACCCAACCTGCTCGACTGACCACATGGGCATGAGCCAAGCGCTCGTTGACCTGGCAAACCTCTGCGGCTCTGCCAAAGTCCCGGAGGGCGCGATGTGCTGTGGCTCCGCCGGTGACCGTGTCATGCTGCACCCGGAGCTTGTCGAGTCCGCCACACGCGAGGAGCGCGTTTCTCTCGACGCGGAACACTTCGACGCCTTCGTCTCCGATAACCGCACCTGCGAAATGGGCCTGGAGATGATCTCCGGGCGGACCTATGAATCAATCGCAGTGCTGCTGGAGCGGGCCTCCCGTCCGGTCGTCACTCCATAGCAACGCGCTGGTGGCAATACTCCTCGTCGGGAGCTCTGCCACCGGCGCAACAGATGTGGTGGAGCCGGGTTAGAGATAGTCGTAATTGATTTCGGTGTCCGGGGCGAAAAACACGCACCCGCCCTTCATTGGGCGCAGGTAGATCGTGTCGCCCTGGTGCACGTCAATGCCGCGCGGCACCTTCACTGTGATCCGGCCACCGCGGACCACGGTTCCGTCATTGGCCGACTCTTCGCGCGCACCATAGACGTACAGCTCGGAGCCTAAGTGCTCCACAATACCGACCCGAACCGGTATCCCATACTGTTCACCTGGCTGGTTGACGCCAATGATTTCCCAATTCTCTGGGCGAACACCAACGAGGACGTGCTCCGCTCCCACCTTCGCGGCCTGCTCCCGTGGCATGTAATAGTCCAACGCATGATCTTTGCCGCTGACAACACGGCCGTCAACGAAAGGTACATTGTCGATGAGAGTCATAGCCGGCGAACCGATGAACGTCGCGACGAAGGAATTACCGGGGTTCTCATACAGTTTTTTAGGCGCGTCGACTTGCTGAATAATGCCCTGTTTGAGGACACACACGCGATCACCCATGGTCATTGCCTCAGTTTGGTCGTGGGTGACATAGACCGTGGTGGTGTTGAGCTCGCGCTGCAATTGAAGGATCTGCGCACGCGTGGATACGCGGAGCTTCGCATCCAGGTTGGAGAGGGGCTCATCCATGAGAAAGACCTTGGGCTGGCGCACGATAGCGCGTCCCATGGCCACACGCTGGCGCTGACCACCCGACATTGCGGAGGGCTTGCGATCAATAAGGTCCTCCAGCTCCAGCATTTTCGCAGCGAAGCTCACGCGCTCTTCGATGGTTGCCTTATCCACCTTGGCATTTTGCAATGCAAACGCCATGTTCTGGCGCGCTGTCATGTTGGGGTACAGCGCATAGGACTGGAACACCATGGCTACATCGCGGTCCCGCGAGCGGGTCTCGGTAACGTCGGCCCCGTCGATGAAGATCTGGCCTTCGTCGATCGGCTCAAGCCCAGCGAGCATACGCAACGTCGTAGACTTGCCGCAACCAGACGGTCCGACGAGTACTAGGAACTCGCCGTCTTTGATATCGAGGTTAATGCGGCTGACCGCCGGGGGCTTCTTCGGATCATAAATCCTGGAAGCTTGGCGGAATTCAACAGTAGCCATGGTGTCCTTTCAAACGATCCGAAGTGTTACTTGAGCTTCGGGGTGATGTCGCGGTCGATAACGCTCTGCGTCTCCTTTTGCAGGTCACCGAATGCGGACTCCACGTCCTCATTGCCCACAGTGATGCGATCAAGAACGCCACCGATGCGCTGTCCACCACCCGGTACGAAGACGCGAGCGTAATCCTGCGGCTTGGTGTTCTCGTTGAGCTGCTCGATTGCCGTCTGGGCGTTCGGGTTCTCCTCCAAGAACTTCTTCTCCGCTGGATCATCCAGGGCGTCCTTGCGCACCGGCATGTAGCCCGTCTTCTGGGAGAACTTGATGGTGTTCTCGGTGTTCGTCAGGAAGTCAATGAACTTGACCGCGTTAGCCTTGCGCTCGTCAGAAATTCCAGCAGGCACGGCCAGACCAGCACCACCGGTGGCTGCCGAAGGACCAGGGCCTGGCAGGTAGGTGGTGATGAATGGAATCGTCGCCGTCTCCTTCAGGCCGCCCAGGGAACCGGTGGACTCCAGCAATCCAGAGGCCTTGCCAGAGCCGAAGGCTACAGTCGGGTCGGTGGAGATTTCGATGTGACCGGCCTTGACCTGGTCCTGCAGGAACTTGCCGGCTTCGATGGACTCCTTCGACGTAAAGTTCGGTTCCCACTCATCAGAGTAAGAACCGCCAAAGGCCCAAATCATGCCTTGGAAGTACCAGTCGAGATAGCTAGAGCCATCCGGGACGGTGACGGCCGGCTTGTCGAGCTTGTCCTTGATTTTGGTGGCCCATTCGTCGAATTCTTCCCAGTCCTTCGGGCCACGGTCGGTGGGAAGGCCAGCTGCCTTGAGGTCATCGGTGTTCCAGTACATCAGGTTCGTGGAGCGGGAGTACGGAACGCCGTAGTGCTTGTCGTTGTACTTGTAGTCTTCGCGCAGGGTGTCGACGTAGCTCTCATAGTCAATGTCGTTCATCTCCCACAGCTCATCGAGCGGCGTCGTGGCTTCATTCAGTGCGAAGTTGAACCACGTGACGTCAGAAGCAACGAGGACGTCGGGAAGGTCGCCACCTGCGAGGGCAGCGTTAAAGCGCTGTGCAACTTCTTCGTAGTTGGAGCCTGCGGTGACCAGTTCGACCTTCAGATCTGGGTTCTCCTTCTCGAATTCATCAATGAGCTCTTGCTCTATGTCACGGGAGGAACCCGGGTGGTTGGACCAGAAGGTGATGGTGTTGGCGTCGCCGCCGTCCTTTGAGTCGTTCCCTGCGGTGGTCGAACCACCTGCACAGGCGGTCAAGGACATGGTGGTGAGAAGCGCCGCGCAAGCGGCAACGATGCGAGTAGAAATTTTATGAGACATGGGGAGGTTCTCCTTGAGAAGTGAAGAGTTGGGTGGACTTGTTCGAGTTGGGCCTCGGGATGGCAGGCAGGCTAGCCCTTGACTGCTCCAGCAGTCAGGCCCTTAATCATCGGCTTCTGGAGTATGAGGAAGATGATGATCATGGGCAGGGTTGTCAGCACTGTGCCGGCCATCACCGGCGCCCAGTTGGTCACGCCTTCCGCATCCTGCAAGCGGGTCAGGCCCACCGGAAGGGTGGCTGCAGCCGGTGTATCCGTAATCAGGAAGGGCCACAGGTATTGGTTCCACTCATTGACCACGGTGATCAGGACGAACGCGGACAGCGTTGGCCACGACATGGGCAGGACCACTCGGAACAAGGTGGTGAAGAATCCTGCCCCGTCCATGTGCGCGGCCTCGAGAATCTCCGGCGGCAACGATTGGAAGTGATTGCGCATGAGGAAGGCACCGAACGCCACGCCCGCCAACGGGATGATGACTCCAGCGTAGGTGTCTCTCCAACCCCATGACGCAACCAACGAGTAGTTCGAAATAATGGTGATCTGGTTGGGCACCATCAACGAGGCGATGATGAGCAAAAACAACAGATTCCGGCCGGGGAAGCGAATGAAAGCGAAGGCATAGGCAGTCAGCACTCCGAGGACTACCTCCACCACCGTGAGAATCAGCGTGATGATGATGGAATTTCTCAGATAACTCGAGAAGCCAGAGGTCTGCCAGACATAGGAATAGTTTTCTTCCTTGAAAAGATTAGGCCAGAAAGAAATCGGATCCGAGTACACATCCTGGAAGGACTTAAAGCTGGTGATGAAGATGAAGTACAGCGGCACCACAATCATCAGCACTGTCAGAACCAAGGCAATATAGCCGACGACCTTCGTTGCTGGATGGCCGTGATCAGCCGGCTCACCTTTACGGTTGCGCTGGGCCTCGGTGATGACTGGGGCTGCGAGGGACTGCGAACCAGGAACCGGTGGAAGCTCACCTTTCGCTTGCGGGAGCCCCACCTTGATGGAAGCCGGAATTGCGCGTTTTTCGGACATTTACTTATCCATCCTTTCCTGCAACTTGATCTGCAGCACCGTAATGACAAGCACGACGAGGAACATGATGGTGGCCACGGCAGCGCCATAGCCGGCACGGTTGTTGATGAACGTCTCTTGGTACACCTGGAAAACCATCGTGGAGGTTCCATAACCAAACGGTCCACCGCCGGTCATCGCGTTGATAATGTCGAAGACTTGGAAGGAATTGAGCAGCACGGTGATTAACAAGAAAAACGTGGTGCCGCGAAGCTGCGGCAGGACCACACGGAAGAAATGGCGCGCGGCCGGAGTGCCGTCAATCTCAGAGGCCTCATCGAGGTCGCGCCGGCGCCCCTGCAGGGCAGCAAGATAGATGACGAAAACGTAGCCGACGTTCTTCCACACGTAGGTCACCGTAATCATGAACAATGCCCAGTTCTGCTGCTGGTAGAAGTTCGGCACATCGACCCCGATTAAGCCCAGGAAGTATTGGATAAGACCGTAGTTGGGATCGAAGACGAACTGAAAGGCAACGCCAATCGCCGCGCCCGCGATGACATAGGGCGCGAAAACAATTGAGCGCACCGCCGCGCGGCCAAACAGTTTCTGGTCCAGAAGCAATGCCAGCGCTAGCCCCAGCACCATCGAACCGACCACCGCGAAGAAGGTGAAGACGACAGTGTTGAACACCACGCGTCCCGTATCTGGCGCTTGGAACCAGTCGATGTAGTTCTGCAGGCCGACGAAAGTCATCGTCGGCGATGAAATATTCCAGTTAAAGAAAGAGATGCGGATGTTATCGACCAGTGGTCGATAGGTGAAAAGAATGAGAAGGAGAAGGTTCGGGCCAATCAGCAATGCCGCTAGGCCGATCTGGCGCCAGTCGAGCTTTCGCTTGCGTGGGTGGCGCGCGTACTCCTCGGAGACGATCGGCTTCTCGGTAACAGGAGGGATCGTAGCCGTTCGCCCGCTCGCGGGGATGGTTTTTGCCATGCAGAAAAAACTAGACCAAGTCAGTAAACAAAAAGTTTACTCGACGTTTTGATTGAATAAACAAAAAGAAAATTCCCGGGGCCGCACCCACAAAAGCACCCCATACGCGAGGGTTACATCACATAAACGCACAGGAGAGGAATCTATAGAAACTCCTGAATACGGGAGTGCCACCGTCGATATAGCTAGACCTTTGCGGCCATGAACACAACGGCTCCGAGCGTAGCTTGGCGCTAACTCGCTGCGCGCACAACGTCGAGTGCTAGCTCTGGCAAGTCCGTTGCCATGAGCTCTACCCCGTTGTTACGACACCACTCCATGTCCTTCGGTAAATTCACCGTCCATACGTAGGACTGACTGTCGACGCCTGCAAAGAAATCAGCTTCCAACCGCGCCTGGCGAATGGAAGGCCCGAAGCCCGAAGCGCCCTCGAGAGAATCTGGTAGTCCCGCATCCGGTTCCAAGAGAAGAAAGGATCGCAGGGATGGCAATAGGCTTCGGAAGCGCGCAATTGCTTCAGGGTTAAAGGAAATCAGGCTGAACCGTGGATCGGCATCGAGATGTCGGTTGCGCAGGACTTCGGCCACCGACTCTTCGAGTCGCGCCCCGAAAGGAGACGGGTGCTTCGTCTCGATAAGCAGCTGCTTTCCGGGGTATGACTCGATGAGGTCCACAAGTTCGTCGAGAAGCAGGATGCGTTGATGATCCTCGTGGGTACCAAAGTTGAGTGCGCGCAGCTCCTCCAGTGTCATGTCACCGACAGAGCCGGTGCCATCCGACGTGCGATCCACAGTCTGGTCGTGGATAACCACAACCTCCCCGTCCTTGGTCAGGTTGACGTCACACTCCACACCGGCCACATCAAGCTTGAGAGCCTCCTCGAAGGCACGGTACGTGTTCTCCGAGTACCACCCGTTATAACCTCGGTGCGCGATAATACCTGTGCGGTCTGCCATACCCTCTTCCTCCGAGCCGCAAAGTGGTTGTGCCTCTGGCGCCGCCCAGTGTAGACCGCTAACGGCGACCCCCGCGGTTGCGGTGGGTCGCCACCACGTGCACCGCATCCAGCATCCCTAAGGTGAGCAGCGCCTCGCGGAGAGCAAACTGGAACGTCCAAAGGCGGCGGAAAACCTGGTCGAAGCCCGCTGCCGCAGCTTCGCGGTGCCGCCCGTCGAAGAAGCTGCGCTGGTAACGAAGCGTTTCCAGGTAGTGGGTTCCGGTGTGGGTCTGAGCGATGATGCGCAGGTTGGAGCGCCTATCGAAGAGTCGGTGGGTCTCCTCCAGCGTCGGGTAATCCAGGCCAGGCCATATATAAGCTCGCAGAACCTGAATCGCGGACTGGGCGGCCGGAGTCATCGCCTCGGTAGCAAAGAGCGATCCCATGGCCACTCGCCCACCGCTGACCAGCGAGCGATCCAGCATCTGCACATAGCGCCGGCGCTCGGGAGACGATAGTGTCTCTAGCTTCTCCACGCTCACTATCGCGTCATAGCGCCCGCGCCACTGCTTCGGATTGGGCAACGCCGTTTCGATGTCCTGCACATGGACAGAATCAGCGGCTCCTTCAAGGAGTAGTTGTTCGTCGAACAGCGCTTGCTGCTCAGCATCCCCTGTAAGGACGTCAACGGTGGCGCGCCGGGCAACGGCTTGAATTGCTACCTGCAGACCAGTCGCCGAATAAACCAGAAGATGTGTGCCGGCGCCGGTGCGGGTGGCGTCGAGAAGCCACTGTGCAGCGCGGCGCTGCGCATCGCCCAAGTCCTCACGGTCGGTGTGCGTCGGCTCGGTCACGCTTGTCACATCGACGAAGTGCTCTTTGGGTTCTTTGCTCCCCACCCGCGCACTATAGCTGCGCACCGCTTCACGCACCGTTGTGGGAACGCCGCTAGCAAAGATGCCGCCCGAATGGCTGAGGGAATCACCCGCATACAGTTTCACCACATCAAGAGGCAGCTCGCCCGGGCTCGAAGTCTCCACCGCAAGCTCTTTCGCCTTCGGCCGGTAGCCCACCCCCAGGAGCCGCACGAGAACTTTGACCAAACGATCGGAATCGGGCGTCGTCCACTCCCCTGCCATATAAGACTCGGCCAAGCCCAGCCAGCCTGAATCGGCGATGCGGGAGAAGAGGGCGTCGTGAAGCACGGCTAGATCTGGGTCCTCGCCGTCCAACTCGACCCCAGCTTTGGAACACGCCTGCGCAAATTCCGCCTCCGACCGGTCGCTTTTGAAACGCAGCAGGCGTGAAGAAGGGACGGTGGCCACGCCCGGCCACGCCGCAGCGTCAATCGAAGCCAAGTGGGAATACACGCTCTAGCCAGCCTTCCTCATCGCACACACGTATTTTCTTAGACTAAAACGGGCGGGCCACGAACAGGTGGAGGCGCGGCCTAAAAAGCCAGTTAATAACCCATAAAGTATGCATGTACCGCTAGAAAGGTTTAGACTAACTCGGGTAAAATAATCTAGCTTTCTTAAGGAAGGTATTCAATCACCATGGCGCACACCCCCTACCGTCCTAGTAACGGCCGCCACCACGTCGTTGTTATCGGTGCCGGCTTCGGCGGCATCAACGCCGTTAAGAAGCTCAAGGACGCGGATGTTGAGATCACCCTGATCGACAAGAAGAACCACCACCTCTTCCAGCCGATGCTTTACCAGGTCGCCACCGGCGTCATCTCCGCCGGTGAGATCGCCCCGTCCACGCGTCAGATCCTGCGCCACCAGGACAACGTCAACTTCGTCAACGGTGAGGTTACCGACGTCAACATCAAGGATCAGACCGTCACCGCAGAACTTGACGGCGCGGTTCGCACCTACGGCTACGACTCCCTCATCGTCGCCGCCGGCGCTGGTCAATCCTACTTCGGCAACGACCACTTTGCCGAGCACGCACCGGGCATGAAGACGCTTGACGACGCCTTCGAGATCCGCTCCCGCATCATCTCCGCCTTCGAGAAGGCTGAGTTGGAAGAAGATCCTGCCAAGCGTGAGAAGCTGCTGACCTTCGTCATCGTCGGAGCTGGCCCGACTGGTGTTGAGCTCACCGGCCAGATTGCTGAGCTGGCACAGCGTACGTTTGCTGGCGAATACTCCTACTTCGGTTCTTCCTCCGCCAAGATTTACCTGCTGGATGGTGCCCCGCAGGTTCTTCCGCCCTTTGGCAAGCGCCTCGGCCGCAAGGCTCAGCGCACCTTGGAGAAGCTGGGCGTTGACGTGCGCCTCAACGCCATGGTCACCGACGTCACCGCTGACGCCGTCACCTACAAGAACATGAAGACTGAGGAAGAGGTCAGCATCGAGGCCGCGACCAAGATCTGGTCCGCAGGTGTCGCTGCTTCCCCGTTGGGCAAGCTTATCGCTGACCAGGCAGGTGTGGAGGCGGACCGTGCCGGCCGTGTCTCTGTCAACGAGGACCTCACGGTTGGTGAGTACAAGAACGTCTACATCGTCGGCGACATGATTTCCCTCAACCGCCTTCCGGGTGTGGCCCAGGTGGCCATCCAAGGTGGCAACCACGTGGGCAAGCTCATCGAGGCCAAGATTGATGAAGAGTCCACCGCTAACGAGGCCGAGCCGTTTGAGTACTTCGACAAGGGCTCCATGGCCGTCATTTCCCGCTTCAACGCAGTGGTCAAGCTGGGCAAGACTGAGTTCGCTGGTTTCCCGGCTTGGATTTCCTGGCTTGGTCTGCACATCTTCTACATCGTTGGCTTCCGCAGCCGCACCCTCGTTGCGCTGCACTGGCTGCTCAACGCCTTCTCGCGCGACCGCGGCAATCTGGAGATCACCCAGCAGCAGCGCGTTGCTCGCAACGTGATTGACCGCGACCTCCACTAGGTCTTACGCGTCTTTTAAGGAGAGAGGATATATCCTCTCTCCTTTCTCTTTGCCCATGTACGGTAGAGGGAAGATCAGCCTAGCTTAAGGAGAAAACCGTGAGCCAACCTGCGCTGCCTCGTGTCCTCAGCATTGCCGGCACCGATCCCACGGGCGGCGCTGGTATTCACGCCGACCTCAAGTCTTTTGAGGCCGCTGGGGCCTACGGCATGGCCGTAGTGACCGCCCTGGTGGCGCAGAATACGCAGGGCGTGCGCGCTATCCACACCCCACCGGTGGACTTTTTGCGCGAACAGCTGGAAAGTGTCAAGGACGACGTGACTATCGACGCCGTCAAGATCGGCATGCTGGGCTCTGTTGCCATTACCGAAGCGGTGAGCGACTTCATTACTTCCCTCCCCACGGGTGTGCCGGTGGTCTGCGATCCGGTCATGGTCGCCTCCAGCGGTGACCGCCTGCTCGAGCCGGAGGCGGAACGCGCAGTACGTGAGCTGGCTTGCCGCGCGACAGTGGTCACCCCCAACCTGCCGGAGCTTGCAGTCCTCGCGGGCGTAGCAGAACCGCGCACCTTTGATGATGCTCTTTCTGTTGCAACCGAGTGGGCCCACGAGAACGACACGTGGGTCGTAGTCAAAGGCGGGCACCTCGATGGTGCTCAGGCCGATAACGCGACCGTAAGCCCTTCCGGCGAAATCACGCGCGTGCCCTGCCCGCGGATTGATACGAAGAACACGCACGGCACCGGCTGCTCTCTGTCCTCTGCCCTAGCGGCGCGTTTGGGCGCGGGCCAATCCCTCGACGAGGCACTGGTATGGGCAACTGAATGGCTCCACGAGGCGATCGTGCATGCGGATGCGCTCCACGTCGGGCACGGACACGGCCCCGTTGACCACGGCCACCGGCTCCGGCGCCTCGCCGCGGAGGCACAAAGTTAGCCCAGCAGATCGGCGCCTGGGCGGGTAAGCACGGCCACCATGAAGGTGGAATTCTCCTTAAAGACCTTCATGTCCCAGGATGCAAAGATGAAATCGACCCGATAACCCACTGAGCGAGCGAGGTCGAGGAAGTCCTCAAAGCCCCAGCCGCGGCCCTCGCCAAAACCGACGACGAAGCGGCCGCCGGGGCGTAGCGCGTTAAACACATTGCGCAAGGCCGCCTCACGCCCTTCGGTAGCAATGAAAGTCATGACGTTGCCCGCAGCCACGGCGATGTCGAAGTTATTCTCGGGGATTTCCTCCTCGGAAAGATCACCTACCTCCCAGCGGGCCTCCGGATAATCGTTGACCGCATGTTCGATCAAGATGGGATCGACGTCCACGCCCACGACGGTATGCCCGCGTTTTACCAACTCACCGCCAAGACGTCCGGAACCGCAGCCGGCGTCGAGAACGCGGGAGTGGCGTTCACTCATGGCGTCGATAAGCCGGGCTTCCCCATCGATATCCTTGCCCTGGGCCCGTAGCGTCTTCCATTTCCGTGCAAAGTTGTGGGAATGGGCGGGATTCGCTGCAGTTACTTCTTTCCAGGTAGGCATGACAACGAGTATAGGCCTTTAGAGGTGTAAGATTTAGCCGCTCTTATAAAACGCCTATACGAAGCGAAGGAGGCTGAGACACGATGCCATCTGTACCGTCACCATTCAAGCCACGCAAGAAAAACACTTCGGACAATAATTCGCCGAGTTTTTCTGTGCCTGTCGAGCGCGCCATTGAGCACTGCCGAGTGTTCATCGACGGCGAGGCACTGCCCGGTGAGTTCACCCCGCACAGCGCGCTGCAAACCGTGGAAGAATACGGCCGCGGCTTCGTGTGGGTAGGCCTGCATGAGCCCTTAGAGTCCCAGATGACGAAGGTGGCGGCTGAGTTCCGCATCCACGAACTCATCGTTGAAGACACGGTCCAGGCCCACCAGCGCCCGAAATTAGAGCGCTACGATGACCAGCTTTTTGTGGTGGCACGGTCGGTGAACTACCGTGACCACGACGAAGTGGCCGACAAGCGCCAGATCATTTCCACGGGTGAAATCCAAATGATCATCGGGGATACGTTCATCATCACGGTGCGCCACTCTGCCAAGTTGCCCAACTTAGCCTACGTGATTCAGGATGAACAGGACCTAGTTGAGCAGGGCCCCATATCGCTCGCGTGGAAGATTCTGGACATGATGGTGGACCGCTATTCGGAGATCTGCCGCCTCATCGCCATCGAGGTCGACGAACTAGAAGAAGAAATCTTCACCCCGAATTCGCTGCCCAACATTGACCGTATCTACATGTTTAAGCGAGAGATTCTGGAGATGAAGCACGCGATCGTGCCGCTCTCGCCGGCTTTGCGGGCGATGGTCGCAGACCACAAGGATCTCATTCCGAAGACGATTCGCTCCTATCTGCGCGATGTCAACGATCACCAGCTCGTCGTTCAAGACCAGGTGGCGGGCTTTGACGAGCGCTTGACCTCGCTTATCGATGCCTCCGTCGCCAAAATCAACATGCAGCAAAACTCCGACATGCGCACGATCTCTGCGGTGGTTGGCATGTGGGCCGCTCCGACGCTCGTGGCGGGTATCTACGGTATGAACTTTGATGTCATGCCGGAGCTGCATTTTCCTTGGGGCTATTACGGGGCAATTGGCCTCATGGTCTTGGTCGTGGCCGGAATGTGGTGGTGGTTCCGGCGCAATAACTGGCTGTAGGGGCTACTGCACCACCATGGTGCGCAGTGTGGAAGCAGCGAGAAGTACATCGCCCTGGCTGATTTTTACTTCCCACAGCTGCGTGCGGCGGCCCTTGTACAGCGGCGTAGCGACGGCGCTGACGGTGCCTTCGGCTACCGGTTTAAGGAAGTCTGTGTTGTTGTTCACGCCGACAACCGGCTTGCCCGCGAGAATGAGGCTGCCGACAGATGCAGTGGACTCCGTAATCGTGCAGAAAAGCCCGCCATTCGCCACGCCCCACGGCTGGTGGTGGTCTGGAACGACGTCGACCTCGGAGCGAATCTCATCAGCCGAGATGTGTGTGAAGCGCAGTCCGATGAGCCCGGCAAGCCCCTGTGGGTGAGAGTTGATGAGGTCAAGTTCCTCGGCGTTGAGCGGCCGTGTTTGGGATACCGCGACAAACTTTTCAAAGATTTCAGAGTGTTTCATGCCACACCAGGTTAGTGGATATCGGTGACGTAGGATGGTGGACATGACTCAAACTGCTGAAAAGACAGATCTCGCTCAGATTGGCGTTGTGGGCCTCGCTGTAATGGGCTCCAACCTCGCGCGTAACTTTGCCCGAAACGGAAATACCGTCGCGGTCTACAACCGCAGTCCGGAAAAGACCCGCGCGCTCATCAGTGAGCACGGTGATGAAGGTACCTTCATCCCGTCCGAAACTGTCGAAGATTTCGTTGCCTCCCTCGAGCGCCCCCGCAAGGCAATCATCATGGTGCAGGCTGGCGCGGCTACCGACGCCGTCATCAATCAGCTCACCGAGGCGATGGATGAGGGCGACATTATTATTGATGGCGGCAACGCCTTATTCACGGACACCATTCGCCGTGAGAAGGAGGTGGCGGCTAAGGGCCGTCACTTTGTCGGCGCGGGAATTTCCGGTGGTGAAGAAGGCGCGCTCAATGGCCCGTCCATCATGCCTGGCGGCCCAGCAGAGTCTTGGGAGACCCTGGGCCCAATCCTTGAATCGATCGCAGCAGAAGTGGACGGAACGCCATGTGTGACCCACATTGGACCGGATGGCGCGGGTCACTTTGTCAAGATGGTGCACAACGGCATCGAATACGCCGACATGCAGGTTATCGGTGAGGCATACCAGCTGCTTCGTTATGGTGCAGGCATGGAACCAGCTGAAATCGCTGAGGTTTTCCGCGAGTGGAACGCCGGCGACCTGGACTCCTACCTCATTGAGATCACCGCCGAAGTGCTGGCACAAAAGGATCCGGAGACAGGTGCCCCGCTTGTCGACGTCATCGTGGACGCCGCCGGCCAGAAGGGCACCGGCCGTTGGACCGCCATTAATGGCCTCGAGCTGGGCGTGCCGATCACTGGCATTGCGGAATCGGTGTTCGCGCGTGCGCTCTCCTCTGCCACCGCTCAGCGTGCAGCTGCCCAGGAGGGCCAGCTGCCCTCCGGAACCATTACCGAGCTCAACGTAGATAAGGCCGAGTTCGTCGAAGACGTTCGCCGTGCACTGTATGCCGCAAAGCTCATTGCCTACTCTCAGGGCTTCGATGAGATCAAGGCTGGCTCCGAGGAGTTCGGCTGGAACGTGGACCCACGTGACTTGGCTACAATCTGGCGCGGTGGTTGCATCATTCGTGCGAAGTTCCTCGACCGCATCCGTGAGGCCTACGACAACAATGCCGACCTGCCTGCCTTGATTTTGGACCCGTATTTCAAGGGCGAGCTGGAGAACCTCATCGACCCGTGGCGCCGCGTCGTCGTTGCTGCAACGCAGCTGGGCCTGCCGGTTCCGGTCTTTACCTCTTCCCTCTCCTACTACGACAGCTTGCGAGCCGAGCGCCTCCCTGCTGCTCTAATCCAGGGCCAGCGCGATTTCTTCGGCGCCCACACCTTCAAGCGTGTGGACCGGGACGGCACATTCCACATCGAATGGTCAGGTGACCGCTCCCTGACCGAAATGTAGCCGCCAAGCCCCTCCCCCGAGGGGCTTTTCTTATATCTGTTCCGCCGAACGTATTCTCCCTTCTCCGGCTGCGCCCCTCACCGTTCCTGCGGAGCGCTCCTAGGCGCCACACGCCGCCGTTCCAGCCATGGCTCACATCCTCTCGCCCGCAGCCACCGTTCACCCAGCCTCCCCCTGTCCGCAGCCACCGTTCACCCAGCCAATCCCGTCCCCTACCCTTTGTCAGCATTAGCCACGCCTGTGGCCAACCTTCCTCCCGTTACCCGTGACGCACCCCTCTATCCAGGAATTTTCTTCCTCCGGTTGCGGGGTTGCTGGTGCTGTTTTAGTCTCTGTGCTCATGGGGGATATCGAAACCTACCTCCGCCTTCGCAACTCGGGGATTGCGCTGGTGGAACATGCACCTGGCACACCCGATGAGCTCCGCGTGCTCGGCGCGGATGCCTCTGATGCCACCGAGCTTGCCGGCCTACACCAGGTTTACTTCGGTCCCACCCGCTTTAGCGGCAAACAACGCAAAGCCCGCCACGCAGCACTCGCCCAGAAACACAGCCTGGGCACCCTCACACTGATTGAAACCTACACCTCCAAGGTGAAAAAGACCCTGGATGCCTGGAACCTCCGCGCAAAACTCGCCGCAACACCCGCACACCGCATCCCCACTGTGGCCGCCGCACGGCTTAAAGAACTGCGTGCTAAAAGAACCGCCAAACCAGGCGTACGCATCACCTACCGGGAACAAGGCCCCAACACGCTCTCCATTACTGACGATGCCACCACGATTGCCAACATGCGCGCCGTCTTAGAATCCACCAACACCACCGACCTACTTAAAGCCGCCAATGACATCTTCTTCAAAGAAAGCACTGGATCCACACCCGCGGTGCGTACCCAAGTCATCGTCACATTAAATGAGTTGGACCAAATCATTAACGGCGAGGGGGACGAAATCCAGCTCAACCTGACTAACGGCGCGCGCATGACAGGCGCAGAGTTTCTCACCCACACGTTTGCCGAAATAGGCTACGCCACCATCGTCCACCCTCTTGACGGCCCCATCAACACCTGGCGCCTAGAACGTGGAGCAAACCTCAACCAACGCCTTAGCCTGCACGCAGAATTCCACACCTGCTCAAGACCAGGCTGCAACAAGCCAGCCGATTACTGCCAAGTCCACCACCTCATCCCCTGGCAAGCAGGTGGCTTTACCAACATCAAGAACCTGACCTTCCTGTGTGCCTACCACAACGGTATTAACGACGATGACCCACACAGGCCTACCGGGCGCGGCTACATGTACCGACTCAACACCGGAGTCAGCTTCATCCCACCCTGGGGTGCACCGATAACCGCAATGCCGGAATACCAAGAAGCACTAGCCAGACTCAACACCGAAAAAGCAGGACAGCCACCAGAGGAACCACCCGACAGCAGCTAACACCCCCAGCCACCACACACAACAACGACTGAAAGGAAACGGCTTACCACCAGCGGCAACACCGCTACCCGCCAACCGAGGGAAGGTTCGCGGGCACACCGGCGATCCTTCAGACAACACCACCCACAAACCACAACAAGGCACGCGGGGGTCCCTGACCACGGCTAATGCGCCACAACATGCAGCGGGGTGTACCGGGACTCTTAAGCCCTTAAAGGAGAAACCCGCCACCCAGATGCAACGGCAGTGACAGTAAGGCCGGGTTTAAGCCCTTAAAGAACGAGACCCGCCAACCGAAAGATTAACGGGATACCCGTGGTGTGTGACAACAAGTCGACCGTGCGATGACCCACCGCAGCGAAACACCTTCAAGCCAGTTCTCGAAAGCAATCGACCTGAAGCAGGAGCGGCCGAGAACTTTACTGCCCGCTATCCCGGCTATCCACACCGCCTGCGGATGACAAATGCGCGCTCGCGGGCTGTGCAGCCGGCGGGTGGCTGGGAGGTGCGGCGCTAAAAGCTAGGCATCCACCGGCGGGCCTCCCGGAGTCAGCTCAAGGATGCCCGCACCCACAAGATAGGTTGCTAGATCATTCAAATCAGCTTCCTCCCCGTTGTCGTCATAACCATCCATGACGTACTCAATGACCGCGTCGCCATCCTCGAGAACTTCCGCAATCACGTACTCCTCTGCCTCCCCAAAGGCGGCAATCTGCGAGCCACGGGCCGAAGTAAAGTCCTCAACGGAATCGCTTAGCCCAACGCTTTCTGTATCGCGAATCGCATCCGCGTTCTCTGTGTACTGAGCCACGAACTCCCTGTCCGGGCCATAAATACAAGAGATCGTCGGAACCCACTGCACGTCCAAGCCCAGATAGTCCGACTGCCCAAAGAAAGACGTGTCCTCATAGCACTCGTCCGAAAGCCCAATAAGCGGTTCGGGCACCGGAGCAGATACCTCGGAGGCTCGGATACTGTCGACATCATCAGCGTCGTATGTACTATTCCAATACGCGTCATCAGAAGCCGCGACGTCTCGTGGTGCTTCGTCGAAGTCGGCTGCGACATCCTTGAAGAAGGAAACCGCAGCAAAGATTGCGACGGCTGCGATAATAGCGAGTACAAGGATTACTGCCAGTACAATCCACAGCACCTTCTTCGAGCTCGACTTCTTTTCCGGCGGCTGCGGCATTGCCGGTCCGCTGGCGTTAGTCCCTTGATTCTGATTGTTAAATCCAGGTGCTGCTTGGTTGTGCGCTGGGTGGCCTTGCTGTGGGTTCTGTCCAAATCCACCGGGCGGTTGTTGCGGGTTAGCGAAAGGGTTCGTCATGCCGATCAATCTAACAGAGAACCACGTCACAATATTGTGAAAAATGCAGGATGTGAGGCCCGTTCCCCGTCATAGCTTTTCGATCTGACGGTGCAGCGCATTAGACTGCCATCCGATGAGTACTTTCGCCGATCTCGGCCTCCCCCGCGATGTTGTCCGTGTTCTAGATAAGCAGGGCATCACGACCCCCTTCCCTATCCAAGAAGCCGCGATCCCCGACACCCTCTCCGGCAAGGACGTCCTCGGCCGCGGCCCCACCGGTTCGGGGAAAACCTTTACGTTCGGTCTTCCTATGTTGTCCCGGCTGGCAAAATCTGGTGTTTCCCGCCCCGCGCACCCACGTGGGCTCGTTCTGGCACCAACACGCGAGTTGGCAACCCAGATCCAGCAGCGCCTGGAAGAACCAGCAGCTGCCCTCGGCCTGCGTGTGCTTGCGGTAGTCGGAGGCGTCAACATCAACAACCACATTCGCTCACTCGCGCGCCCGGTCGACCTGCTCGTTGCTACACCGGGGCGAGCACAGGATCTGATCGACCAGGGCAAGCTTTTCTTCGACCACGTCGCCATCACTGCCCTCGACGAGGCCGACCAGATGGCGGACATGGGATTTCTTCCCCAAGTGCGCAAACTACTTAAGCTCACCCCACCAGACGGCCAACGCCTACTCTTCTCCGCCACCCTCGACGGTGAAGTCAACAAGCTGGTCGAGCAGTTCATGCACGAGCCCGTAACTCACTCCACCGCGCCTGTCGAGGCCGCCGTGGACACGATGGAACACCACCTGATATACATCGGCACGCGTGAGGCGCGCAACGACGTCGTCCTGCGCCTAGGTGCACGCAAAGGCAAGACCATCATGTTCATGCGCACTAAGCACGGCGTCGACAGGCAGGCCAAAAAACTCCGCAGAGTCGGTATCAATGCGCTGCCCCTCCACGGCGATAAGGGCCAGGGCTCACGGACAAAGGCTATAGAGGGCTTCGCCGACGGCAGCGTTCCTGTGCTCGTCGCCACCGACATCGCCGCGCGGGGAATCGACATCGCGGACGTTTCCCTCGTCGTCCACGTTGACCCGCCCGCGGAACACAAGGCCTACCTGCACCGTTCCGGCCGCACGGCGCGCGGTGGAGATTCAGGCACCGTTGTCACGCTCGTCACTGATGAACAGCGCGACGAGGTGGCTAAACTCATCGCGAAAGCGGGGGTCAAACACACCGACCTCGACATCAGCGACCGCGCCAACCCTGCCAGCAGTCCTGAGCTTGCCCAGATGACCGGTGCACGCAAGCCAAAGGGCGAACCGCTCGGCCCACCACACCAGCAACCATCTAAGAAGCAGACATCGCGTCAGCGGGCGGGCATCCAAGGCCAGCGCCACCGTAACTCGCGCCGCCGACGGGGAAACGCAGGTCAACGATGATTCTGCAGACCACAGACTGGCAAGCTCGAATGCGCAAGCATGAGGAATCAGCAGATGAGTTCCTCAAGTGCTTTCGGCACCCTGGTTCCTACCACCCTGTCTACGACTTTCTCTTCGAGTACTACCCTGTTCGCCCTTCGCATCTGCGGCGTTGGCACCCGGGGGTAGGCATCACCCTGGCAGGGGATGCTCCACACAGCGACTGGCGCTACTACCACCGCACTGCTGAGGGAATTGCGGTAGACACCGAGGCCTTCCTCGAGCGCCGCGGCGGTACCGTGCGCTATATCCTGGATTTGCTGGAAAAGACCACACGCAACCCCACCCAATTTGATTGTTTTGGGCTGCATGAATGGGCCATGGTCTACCGCACCGATTCTCCACGCCATGACCTGCCGTTGCGGTTAGGGGCGGAGGGGACGAATGAGGTCGTCGACAAGCACCGCATCAAGTGCACCCATTACGATGCCTTCCGTTTCTTTACGGAGCCCGCGCGTCCGCTCAATCTCACGGTGCTGAGCCGCGAAGACCAGCCGGAAAACGACCAAGCAGGGTGCGTCCATGTGAGCATGGATCTCTATAAGTGGGCGTGGAAATTGGGGCCTCTGGTGCCGGGTGAGTTGTTTCTTGACACCTTCCGTCTGGCCGTCGCCGCACGCACGCTCGATATGGAGGCCTCTCCCTACGATTGTCGCGAATGGGGTTTTGGTGTCGTTCCTATCGAAACGCCCGAGGGAAAGTCGGAGTACGTGCGACGCCAACGCGCGCTTGCCGACGCCTCCGAGCCACTCCGCGCGCGGCTTGTCTCCCTAATTAGAGCAGCGCTGAGCGCTACAATGAGAGACCATTGATGTGACCCGTCGGGACGCAGTGCGCGGCCCCGAGACCTCAGCGCGGAAGGAAAGAGATGGCCCGGCACTCGGATGGAAAAAATAACTACGCATTTGCACCGTGGGTCATCATCGTGGCCGTCCTGGCGGTGTTGGCGCTGGCCATCGGCGGTTTCTTTCTTTTCCGAGAGGGAGATTCCTCAAAATCTGAAACAGAGGCTGCGGACACAACCGCTGCGACTTCCACTGAGGAAGCCCCCACCAGCACTGCGGCCAAGACTCCGGAATCCGCCACGTCTTCGGAATCAGAGCAGCCTTCTTCGGCCGCGCCCAGCTCGGAAGACAAGGCCCCTGAAGATGTCGCGCCAAATACGCTGTTCCTGCTCGATACATCCGACAGCCTTGCGCCGTACTTCGATGCTGTCACTCAGGGCGTGGCGGAGGCGGCAACGGCGGTCGGCGCGAAGGGAAGCCAAGTGGCTCTCTGGAACTATTCCTCCCCCATTTCCGCAACAGCCATCGTGGGCTTCCGTCAAAATGTTGCTTACGGCGACGCCGAGAACGTCGCCTTTGCCGTGGGGCAGTTCGGCACCGGCGGTGTACCACAAACACGCAGCGCCGTCGTTGCGGCACTCGATAACGCCACGGATCAAACAGCTGGTAGTGGCGAAAACACTCGCGTCGTGCTGATTACCACTGGGACCCAACAGGATATGGATGACGCAAGCTTTGCGGAGGCAGCCAAGAACGCTCGCGGTGAAGGCGTTAGTTTGAGTGTGGTCCATATCGGTGATGGCGAAAAGGACACAGAGTTGGAAAAACTCGCAGACGATTATTCCACTGTCTCGAATCCTTCCAATGCACAAGAAAGCATCGCGAGCGCCGCTGGGGCGTAATAATTTGGGTACGCACCTGGAGGATGCGCGGCCTGCTTGAAGCGACGGTGTGCGGGCACGTAAAACCGTCATGTGGGTGCAGGGCTGCAGAGAAGAAAAGCCGCCGCATCCTCAACAGCACTGACGTGAGCTGCAGTGCGCAGGAGGAGGAGCGGCGGCGGCTTCCTGTGGTAGGCGTTTTAGGAGGTCTTGCGCTTGCGGCGAGCGGCTAGCTCGTCGAGGCCAATGACAACGTCGATGTCTTCTTCCTCTACAACACGCTCGGCTGGGAAGGAAGTAATGGTACCAGAGAGTTCCTTGAGAATACCCGGCACAGCGATGCCGAACACGCCTTGGCCGCCGGCCAGCAGGTCGATAACTTCGTCGTTAGACCGGCACTCGTAGACCGTGGTGCCGTCCGACACCAAGGTGAGCTCAGCAAGATCGTTGACACCACGGTCGCGCAAAGACTCCACGGCGAGGCGGATGTTCTGGAGGGAGATTCCGGTATCCAGAAGGCGCTTGACAATCTTCAGGACCAGCACGTCTTTAAAGGAGTACAAGCGCTGGGAACCGGAACCGCGGGCAGTACGGATCGAGGGCTTAACCAAGTCGGTGCGCGCCCAGTAGTCCAGCTGGCGATAGGTGATTCCAGCTACCTGACACGCGATGGGAACGCGGTAGCCCAGCTCCTCATCAGGCCCTACATCGAAGAGAGATTCCTGAACGTAGGTGTTGGCGGCAATCTCGTCGAGCGGCAGGGCGCTGGACTCAGTACGATTATTCTTACTGCTCACGTAATTACTCCAGTGATACTTGAGGGGAGTTCTATTTTTCTATTAAAGGACACGTCAGCGACGGCGTCAAGGGTCGTCCTCGGTGAACCTCTAGTAGAACTTTAGACTTTTTGATTCACTTTGTCATCATTAGTCACACGCGTGTCATTAAAAAATTTCAGTGTCAGCACGAGAAAAGCGGCGCCCGTAAGGGCGCCGCTCTGTCCATCAAAGGTCGGTTTAGAACATAAGTCCGCTATTGAACCACGCGGAACCTAGGCTCCTCACAGTGAAGGAGTTAGTCCTCCCCTTCCTCTCCTCCGAGCAAGTCCTCCTCCGATATGCCAGAATCACGCATCATCTGCTCGAAGCCATCATCTTCCTGCGTTTTCTGCTGAGCAGCTCGCTCTTGAAAGTCGCGCATGCGCTTCTCTGGAAAGGTTTCCGGGGATTCCGCCTCGCGCTCTAGGTCGTAATACTCTTTAAGGTCCTCGTCGCTAATGTAGATGGCCACCTCGTCGAGCACATCCTTTTCAAAATGGATGGGTAGCCCATAGTGGTCTGCCAGGACGAGTGCATCGGACAGACGGGCATCATGCTCTTCGCCGGTTCCGTCCACAAGATCAACCATGAAAACGCCTTTGCGGTACTCGGAGACGCAGATGTGCTCGATGCCATCGAGCTGGTCCGCGAAGGCGATGAGCAGCTCGTAGGTACTTGGCCGCGCGTTGAAATGGCGCTCGAGGACTTGCAGCACGCGCGCCCCATCAATCGGTGAGACCCACACTGGCACGTGCCGGTCCGCCTCTTCCCAGTAGAAAAGAGCGCACAGATTGTTTTCGGGTCCGACGGGATGGATTCCTAAAAATTTCAGTACTTCAGTAGTCATGGGACCCACTTTTACACACTTTTCTTGCACATGGTTCTCGGGCCAGCTAGGCAGCGTAAAGATACTCGGAGTGGCACGAGAAGGCGACACGAAGCCTGGGTTAGGCCACATTCCATCGCGAGCCAGGCATCAGGTTTTAAGGCCGGAATTCGTCGCGAAGCTCGGTCTTGACCAACGTCCCGTGGAGCGATAAAACCAGGGCCGCCATCTGCTGTGACAGTTCCTCCGCCTGTTGCGGGGCGGTATCAGACTTCGAATGCGCGACCGGCGTTGCCACCTGCGAAATCATGTCCGCCTGGCGTCGGGCAGCATTGCGCAGCGATTTCAACTGCCGAGCCTCGAGCCCAAAGGACTCCAGCGCCACGGCCGCGGAGACAATGGACACGTCATCCGTGTCGAAGAAGCCCGCCGGATCCGGCTTGATCAGGCCCACCGAGACCAGTTTCGCGATGTTTTCCTGCGTTGTTCCGGCTTGGTCGGCCACGTCGGCGTCGGTAAGCCGGGTAACTACCGGCGCACGTAGCTGCTCAGCGCTGATAAGGGCCTCAGCCTGGGAGGAGACAATAGCGGTCACCTGCCCCGAGTCCATCGCATCCAGTTGTTCCCGAATGACCTTGAGCGGCGTGTAGTGATCACGCTGCGCAGTCAGAATGTAGCGCAGGCGGTCCAAGTCTTTTTGGTAATAGCGACGGTAGCCCTTTGCGGTGCGCTCCGGAGTAATCAGCCCCTCAGACTCCAAGAAGCGAATCTTCGACACCGTCACGTCCGGAAATTGCTTCTGAACGTGCTTCAGCGTTACGCCAATAGACATGGGCTTCTGCTTAGCAGGCTTGGTCTTCTTGGCCACGGAAGACGCTGCTGCGGCAGCGGCGGTGGACTTCTGCGCACTCACGATAGGACTACTACTGCTTTCTACACGGTTTCACTTGGACACAGCGGGAACGTGGGCAGGGTGCGAAATAAACCTACTCCCCTCGCACCCGTTAGTTCCTGCTAACTAGAACTGCTTTATTGAGGGGCAATAAAAACCAGGCGGAACTTACCGATCTGGATTTCATCGCCTACTTCCAGCACCTGCGCATTGCGCGGCTCACGGTTGACGTAAGTGCCGTTGAGCGATCCGACATCGACAACCTCAAATTGGCCGTCTTTGGAGCGGAACTCGGCATGGCGGCGGGACACCGTGACATCATCAAGGAAGATGTCTGCTTCTGGGTGGCGTCCGGCGGTAGTGGTCGGCTGATCCAGCAGGAAGCGTGCGCCAGCGTTGGGACCGCGCTTTACGACGAGCAGCGCCTGGCCCTCTGCCAGGTTCTCAGCGCCGGCAACGGAGGCGTCAGAACCCGCCGCGGTGCCGTTTTCCATCTCCTTGAGAAGATCAGCGCGGAAGACAGAAGTAGTCTCTGCCTGCGGTTCCGGCGTTCCGGTATTCTCGCTCATTTTTACCTCCGAAGGGTCGGATCGATGTTGACTCATTCCATATTAGCGACTCCGCTGTCCGCGCGAGTCACCTCTGGCGCATTTACATTAGCGGAAAATGTTTCCTATGCCCTTGAGCACGGAATTTCCGCCCCCAGATAGTGGGTTATCAGAGACCATATAAGTCCACGTGGCGCTCGGTCGAGACAGCCCATGATCCTCGAGGTGGGCACCCTCAGAATCAATAAGCACAGTCTTAAAAGTATCAAGAGCATCATCAACTGCCCGCTGCGCCAAGTCCTTAAATTCACGCACCGCGATGCGGTGGTATTCGTCGATGGGCGTCTCGCGGGCGATGGCGCGCAAGTGGATGGATTCACGAACGTCATCCATCAGCTCTAGGTGGTCGGCCCACGCCAAATCTAGGTGGTACAGCATAATCTCGCGGGCAGCCCGCTCACGAGCTTCCGCGGGGACGTCGCCAAGCTCGGCTGCGCGTTCGGGCGCCCGTTCAGCCAACTCCTGCCAGGCTTGATCAGTGTCGAGCAACTTGGCACGGCGCTCATCGATAATGATGCGTTGGTCCGCGAGTAGCTGGTTGTACTTCCAGGTTTGCGCGTGAATCTCCAGCAGTTGCCCTTCCGTCACGCGTTGGCAGTGTGCAATGAAGTCCCGGACGCGCTTGGAATCGATGAGCCCATCGGCATCGGGGCGCGCGGACAAGGATTCATCTTCCCCGCCCTGTTTGACCACGTCATCCTCCAAGGAAACGAAAAAGAGCGACATGCCCGGATCTCCTTGGCGGCCTGCACGCCCGCGCAACTGGTTATCCAAACGGGAGGAGCGGTGCCGCGAGGTGCCGAGCACTGCCAAACCGCCCTTTTCAACAACGGCTTCACGGTCAGACTCATCCGCGCCGCCCAGCTTGATATCGGTGCCGCGGCCCGCCATCTGGGTAGACACAGTCACTCGCCCCACGTCGCCTGCTTCCGCAACGATGCGCGCCTCGTCCTCATCATTTTTTGCGTTGAGGACGTTGACCGTAATCCCCTGTTCACGTAGGGCTTCGGCGAGGTCTTCTGATTCAGCAACATCGTGGGTACCCACGAGTACCGGCTGGCCAGTGCTATTGATTGCCACGATTTCATTGACGATGGCACGGGATTTTTCATCCACGGAGGCATAAATGCGGTCAGGTTCGTCGAAGCGCTGCAGTTCCTTGTTACGGTCGATGACCGAGACGTGCAGGTCATAGAACTGACGCAGTTGGTCTGTTGCCTCCACTGCGGTTCCGGTCATGCCGCACACTAGCGGATAGCGCCGCATGAGCTCCTGGAGCGTAATGGTGTCGAGGATGCGCCCTCCTTCTGACACCTCTAGGCCTTCCTTGGCCTCCACCGCGGCCTGGAGGCCATCCGGCCAGCGCTGCAGTTCCGCTACGCGGCCGCGGGAGGCGTCGATAAGCTGCAATTTTCCGTCCGTGATGATGTAGTGAATATCGCGGATAAGCAGTGCCTTAGCGTGCAGCGCTAAGTTAACTTTGACCAGCACGGAGCCGATGTTCTCCTCCGAGTAGAGCGAGTCGAGTCCCAATTCGTGCTCCACACGTGCCGCGCCCTCCTCGGTGAGCGCTACCGTGCGCCCATCCTCCGCAATAACGTAGTCCTGCTCCTCTCGCAGCCGGGAAACCACGTTGGTGATGTGGCCCGTAGATTCCTCACCGGGGCGATTTCCGGCGAGGACGAGGGGGACGAGGGCTTCGTCGACAAGCACAGAATCCGCTTCATCCACCAACGCCACATCCGCGCGCGCTTGCACCGTTTGCTCGCGGGACGTGATCTGGTTATCCCGTAGCACATCGAAACCGAGCTCATTGACTGGTGCATAGATGATGTCGGATAAGTAAGCCGCGCGGCGTTCTTCCGGGCCGAGCTTCTCCGTTACCGGGGCCACCGTGAGTCCAAAGAACTCCACGAGCGGGCGCATCCATTCAGCGTCGCGCGCTGCTAGATAATTGTTCACTGTCACCAGGTGCACGCGCTTGCCGGTCAGCGCAAAACCCGTCGCGGCCATGGCTCCCACCAGCGTCTTTCCCTCACCAGTGGCCATCTGGATAACGTCGCCTTCAAGAAGACGCAGCACAGCTTGGGACTGGACAGTAAAGGGACGCATGCCAAGCTTGCGTTCGCTGGCCACGGCTAGGGCTGCGAGGAAGCGGGATTTATCCGCGATCTTGCCGTCCTTCACGCACTCCCGTGCGGTGGCGGCAACCTCTGCATCCGACAGGTTCGCGATATCCTCTACCGCGGAATCTGCGGCCGTCACAACGGCTTTCGACTTCTTGTTGTTGCGTTCGGACTGCGCGCCCATTGCCTTCCAGAACCAATCGAATGCGCCCATGAGCACTCCTCCATCCTTGTGCGTCATACAGGTCTTCTATCGACTCTAGTCAACCCCGGTTCGCAGGCGTGCGTTCGCCCTTATATCCTTATGGTCATGCAATCCGTGAACGTGTCGCTCCCCTCCAGCACCGGTACCACGATGGCCGGAACCATCGACTTCCCTGACTCCCCTCCGCAAGCCTTCGCCATCTTCGCGCACTGCTTTGCCGGCTCGCGCCATACCCCGGGCGCTGCCCGCGTGAGCAAACAGCTGACTAACTTTGGCATCGCTACCCTGCGCTTTGATTTTCCTGGCCTAGGCCAATCCGAAGGAAATTTTGCGGACACATGTTTCAGCCAGAATGTTGCAGATATCCAGGCTGCCGCTGACTGGCTAGCACAGAACTATTCCGCACCGCAGCTACTCATGGGCCATTCACTGGGCGGGGCTGCCGCTCTGGCCGCGGCCAACAACATTCGCTCCCTCAAGGCCGTGGCCACCATCGGCGCCCCCTTCGATCCTGCACACTCCGTGCTGCACTACGCCGACAAGATCGGCGAGGTCGACGCCAACGGTGAAGTCGAGGTCACCCTTGGAGGCCGGGCACTGACCATTTCGCGCCTCTTCCTCGAAGACCTTGCTGAGACCAACCCGGAGGACTATCTTCCGCGCCTGCGCAAGCCCCTCATGGTGCTACATTCCCCCATTGATCAAACGGTGGGCATTGATAACGCGCAAAATATTTTCCGGACCACGCGCTATCCCAAGTCCCTCGTCGCCTTGGATAAGGCCGATCACCTGGTGACTAAGCAGGGCGCGGCAGCCCGTGCCGCCGACCTCATCGGGGCGTGGGCGGAGCAGTTCATTGTTCCGGAGAACATTCCCACCCCAGTTGCTGAGGACTCAGCGCTTGCAATCCCGGCAGTTGGAACCAGGATGGGCGTCGTCGTGCGCCACAATGACCGATCGGTGAGCGCTGACCGCACGAAAAAGAACGGCGGCAAAGGCCAAGGTTTCACCGCGGAAGGCCTTCTTATGTCCGCTGTGGCTACGGCAAGCACTCAGGCCATCAAAGAAGCGGGCAAGGCGCAGAAAATGGACGCGAAGGTGCTCGAAGCGGTATCTGTCAGGGTTAGCCAAGAATCCGAATCTCGTTTCACACGTATGGTGACGCTTCCTGGCTCTCTGAGTGCCGATCAACAACGCGCGCTTGCCGACGCCGCCGCTTCCACCACCATCGACTCCCTCCTCGCTGTGGACATCGCCACCGCCGTGGCAACCACTGCAGAATAAGCCGCCCATGGTTGTTCTTAACCCACTTGATCCTGGCGCCCGCTGCCCCTGCGGTACCGGCCTAAGCTTCGGCGAGTGCTGCTCGCGCTACCATACCGGCACACCCGCCCCCTCAGCGGAGGCCCTGATGCGCTCGCGTTTCAGCGCTTTCGTCACCGGCGACGAGGATTATTTGCTGCGCACCTGGGACCCCGAAACCCGCCCGGAGCGCCTCGACCTCGCCGAAACCGGCATTCGCTTTTATCGCCTCGACATTATCGACACCGTCGCGGGCGGCCCCTTGGACCAGACCGGCATCGTTGAATTCGAGGCTTTCTATAAGGGAGCTGCCAAGGGCTCTCAACGGGAGCGCTCCTCTTTTCGCCGCCAAGGCGGGCAGTGGGTCTATTCCACCGGAGAGTTTTAGAGCCTTTAAAACAGAGGTTGAGCTGGGATTTGTCGAAGCGAATACCGCTGGTGTAATCTGTAGCAGTTGCACGAAATAGTGCGACGGCGGACTATGGCGCAGTTTGGTAGCGCACTACACTGGGGGTGTAGGGGTCGCAGGTTCAAATCCTGTTAGTCCGACAGTATTACGGCTGGTCAGAGCGATTCTGGTCAGCCTTTTCTCACGTTTTCCTTTCCCATCCTGAGGTGGACTAGCCGGCTAGTCCACCGTAACTCAGAACTTCAAAGTGCCTAATGTGTCGTCGCCAAGCAGCGCTGCCCCTATGTTTCTCCCCCTCATGGGCTAAAGAGCGTTTCTAACTAGGGCTATAACCTGGGTTGAGGCACTATTACAATTCATGGAATTGTTGTTGACCTACCTCGCTGTGGTGTTTGGCTGCGGCCTCATCGCGTGGGCAGTGCGCCTGCCTCCACTTATTGGATTTCTCGCCGCTGGCTTTGCGCTCAACGCCGGCGGAGTCGAGCATGTCGAAGCATTAAATCTATTCGCGGACATTGGCGTTACTCTCATGCTTTTCGCAATCGGGTTACGCCTCGATCTCAGGGCCTTAACTGATAAAGCTGTGTGGCTGACAGCCAGCGCACATGTACTCGTGATGACTCTGCTCGGAGCGGGCTTCATTACAGCACTCGGGGCTCTTGGTGTATTTGGGCCTACGAGCTTTTCGGTAGCTGTCAACATCGCCCTGGTACTGAGCTTCTCAAGCACCATCGTGGTCTTAAAAATCCTGCAGGACCGCGGCGATGAACAAGCCCTGTACGGAAATATCTGTATTGGCGTACTCATTATGCAGGACATCATCGCTGTTGCCTTCATGAGCATTCTCCGCGGGGAGCCGCCCAGCTTGACTGCCCTCTTGCTTGTACTCATCGTGCCGCTACTGGCATTGACAACGCGCCGCTGGTACAAGCTCGGCCACGGTGAGCTGGGCGCACTATTCGGCATCGTGATGGCCCTTCTGCCTGGTTATGCTCTTTTCGAATGGGTCGGACTCTCGGGCAGTCTGGGGGCTCTCATCATGGGCGTGGTTCTCTCTCGCTCCCCTGGGGCGGAACAACTCAGCCATTCACTGTTCACACTCAAAGAATTGCTGCTGGTTGGCTTCTTCGTCAACATCGGCTTCCTGGGCCTCCCGACGTGGCAGCACCTCCTTGACGCCAGCCTGCTCCTAATGCTTTTGCCTGTCCAGGGAATCGCCTACTGGGCCATCCTGTGGACACTAGGGCTGCGCAACCGTACTTCCGTCCTCGCGTCTTTGCTCCTGGCCAATTATTCCGAATTCGCGTTAATCATTGCTGCCCTCGGGGTGGAAGACGGCTGGCTGAATCAGCGCTGGCTACTTTCATTGGTTCTCGCAGTATCCTTGAGCTTCGTCATCTCCGCCATTTTCAACCCACAGAGCGTCTCGCGGGCCACGCACGTGGCCAAACGCTTACCTACGCGCCCACCGCACAAGATTCACCCGGAAGATCGTCCGATCGAGCTGGGGGATGCCCATGCATTGGTCCTTGGGGTCGGCCGCCTAGGACTTTCCTGTTACAAGGAGCTCACAGAGGTCTATGGCGCGAAAGTCTTAGGCGTGGAGCATGATCCAGCCCGGGTGCGCCACCTCCAAGAGCGCGGCTTCAATGTCGTGGAAGGCGATGCCACCGATGTCGACTTCTGGGAGCGTGTCAAGGACAGTCACCACATTGACATGATCATGCTTGCTATGCCCGCCCAGCACGCGAACGTCGACGCAGTCAAGGAGATCTTCGCCTCCGATATCAACCCCGAGGAATGCACCATTAGCTCGGTGGCAATGTACCGCGAGGACGTAGAAGACCTCGAGGAACTCGGGCTTAACGTCGTGGTGCATCTGCAGGACGGTGCAGGCGAATCACTGGCCGAACGGACCTTCACCGAAAACCAGATGCGGCGCCTGCGCCTGGCTGGTGAGCTCTAGGTCTACGACGGCATCGGAGCGGCGCCTTCCCACCCCGGCGGGCTTTCTCCTCCACGAGCTACACAAATGCACCTAGAAAATACGCATATCTCACCCGCCACAAAGTAACTTCACACGGAAGAACTAAGAAGAAAAATCTCCGCTTCCCCTTAAGGAAGTGGAGATTAGCCGTGATAACTGTTGCGGCCAACTAGGCACGCCGCACCGTCACGAGAGCGAAACTAGTTTGCCATACCGCTAAGGCTTCGCATGATGCCGCCAAATTCGATATCCATATACTGACTGAGGACTTCAAAAATGAAGTCCGAGTCATAACCACGCAATGGCCCCTTTGTGCTCAACATGGAAAGACCATGAGCACCCGCCCATACCGAAATAACTAGGGTGAAAAGCACCCACGGGGTGCGTGGTCCATCAACCTCATCGATAACCTCGCGCACAAGAGACATAATGAAGCCAAAAGCTCGTCCAAACTCGCTAAAGTCGCGCTCGAGCTCGACCGCTTTGTTTGCATTCGGGAGGAAATTATCTTCGAATGACATGGGGACGATTGGCCCAGATGCAATCTTGATCAGCGTCTCGAAACCTTGTGGGTCATACAGGGCATGTGAGACATACCCATAACCTGTGGCCTTAATCTTGGATACGGCACTAGCATCTTCAGGCAATGCAGCCACCTGACGGTAAATGAACTCATAGTTGATCTTGTCCAGATAGCGCTCAAGATAGTTAGCTAGTTCCTTATCACTTTCAAACAGGTGTTCAGCCTCTTGAACGCTGAGGCCTGCTCGATTCGCAGCTCCGCCGATGTACAGTCCGGTTACACCACGATCAAGAATCTCCTCGACAGCACCCCGAAGCAGCGCTGAACGCTGCTCTTCTTCTGTCGTGCGTGGAAGATCCTTAGCCTTTGTCAAAAGCGCTTCCGGCTGCTCCCCCACCAATCCATAAGGAATGGTGCGTTCAATTCGCTCACCTCTAAAAAACGGGTAAAGACCAACGCTGAGAGTATCCATAACAGCACTAAACGTCTGCTTCTTGGCTGCTGGCGAAAGGTAGCGCAAGATTCCTTCAGCAGCGAGCTGCGTTACGCCGTGCAAATGCGAGAAGATAGACAACGCTGAAAGCAGAGTCCCCCTTTGCATCGACCTCTCGGCCGCCAGATTCCCTTATAGCGTCTTCAGTCAGCTCAAAAAGCATCCGCATTATAGGGCACGTCTCGGCGCGCCCGCCTCGGTCACCAAAATCTTCCGCCTTCAGCCCCACCTGCGGCGTTGCGTGGACCGCAGTAAATGCTGCGAAGGCGGAAGGATCCTCAACCGCAAAAGAGAAATACGACAGAGCTGTGGCCCGGAGCTTGTCCACTGCAGTTGCGTTTTCAGGTAAGCGTTCTAGATGTAAATCAACTACTGAGGTCAATGCTTCATTGAGCGAATGCTTAGTAGCTTCAACAAGCTCAGCCTCAGATGCAAACAGTGCCCGTGCTTCCCCAAAAGGCACATCGACTTGATCTGCAACCTCCCGCAGGCGGACTTCATCAATACCCGCCTTGGCAATGACCCGGCCGGCTTGCTCAATAAGTAGCTGCCGAGAGGGGCGGTTACCGTGTTCCACATCTACTGAAGTAATCACGGTCATTAGCCTACCCAGGAATAGGTCAATTTTAATTCCATAAACGCAAGATAGGAAACTTTATAGAATATTCTCAGTTTCCTTCCTGGCCGCATCAGTCCGCAACTGAACCAAAACAGGTTGAACTATACATTAGTGTAAAACTTATACAGTCCTGCCCACTTTGTGGACAGGACTTTTTAGACTACTGGGCATGCCCTAGTCGCCCAAGGCTACCATGCCGGAGAGGCGGCTAGTCTTTACTTCTGCTCATCGCCCTCGGGAGCCTCAGCACCCTGGTTGCCGATACGCTCATCAAGCTGGTCACGCACAGAGTCAATCTTATCTGCCTTGTCCTCGCCCAGCTTTCCCTTAGCCAAGTCTGCACCCTTGTCCAGTGCGCTATCCGAAATCTGCTCACCCTTATCGGTGTTCAGCGCATCCTTTGCCTTGTCAAAAATACCCATTTCTACAGTCCTTCCTTTGCTTTACTGTTTCTAACAGTGCTGGCTTCCAACACCCGAAGGCACCTACACCAGAGCCGTGTTCACTATTGCGTGAAGCCTCCTTAGACTCCCCACGCAACGAACAGATGCTCTACGGTCGCTGCCTTCGGCGTGCGCGCCGACACACCCCCACCGTACCGACGCCCTGAGTTCTTCGCCACAGCGTTTATAAATTAACGCTGTCAACAGCGCATGGCAGTTTTGGAAAACTAGATTCTAAGAGTTTTAAGTATCTCTATAATGCCCCACCCCCACCATCTACCCCTTTTCGTTCAACAACTTGGTACGTGCCATCACCCTCTCATTTGTGAACGCCTGTACTCTAAGACACAATCCTTTTGTGCTCTTTTCACTCTTTGCCGCGGGAAACGAGTAAAGGGCCCGATGTTCAACGCCCCCTTGGTCCTTAATCTCTATAACCAACACACTAATCGCCACGATGTCTTCGTCTCATTCCTCCCCTGATTGCCTTCCTGCCACGCGCCCTCGCGTCACCGCACCATCCCCCGTAGAGCGCGCTTCCACCGATGTGGGGTCGGTTTTTGGGCTTGTATGGCCGGGCAAGGAACAAGCTGCTGCGCTGGCCAAAGAAGACTCTGTGAGCAAGCGAAAGCTCATCAGCGGCCGGGGTTCTTCCCCTAACAGTGTTAGTGTGGCAGATAATCTAGCTGCACTGAATGACTTTATTGAGCGGGGTATGCGCGCGGACATCATCTACATCGATCCGCCGTACAACACTGGTAAAGACTTTGTCTATCGTGACAACTTCCGACAGCGCCGCGATATGCGCTCAGAGCATTTTGGGCAGTGGCATGCAGAATGGCTTTCCATGATGCTGCCGCGCTTAATCCTGGCGCGTGAGGTGCTTGCTGACGCAGGCTTCATCCTCGTGTCAATCGGCGAATCAGAATCGGCCCATCTACGCCTCCTTCTGAATGAAGTTTTTGGTGAAGATTGCTTTGCTGGCCAACTCATTTGGAAGAAGGGCGGGACTGGCAAGAATGACTCGAAGTATGCTGTACTAGAACATGAATACATCTTGTGTTACGCCAAGTCCCCAGCAAATCCTGGGTTCAATGTGGATGTAGAGGCGCAGACCTCGACCCGCTACAACCACAGTGACGAGAAGGGCAACTACTCCTTAGTCCGATTGGACTCTAAAACTTTGGGCTACCTACCCAGTCTGGACTTCCCCATCGTCGCCCCCGACGGCCGCGAGTACTGGCCCCATCAACCAGAAGGAAAATCAAAGGTAGCTCGCTGGCGATGGGGCAAGGACAAGGTTGCTGAACACTACGAAGAATTGGTGTTCAGGCGTGGTTTTGTCTACACCAAAAACTATGAAAAGAAGGGTGCACGACCTCGTTCCATCCTGGATGGGCAGCGATTCGGAGTCACACGCACAGGCCGTCGCGATGCCGAAGAAGCTCTCGGCATCACAGGTGTCTTCGACTTCCCTAAACCCGTACGGCTTCTCAAGCACCTCATTGCCATCGCCGGTGGGCCAGACGCGGTAGTCCTTGATTTTTTCGCTGGCTCGGGGACAACCGCTCAAGCCGTCGTCGAGCTCAACCGCGAGGACGGTGGCCATCGCTCTTTCCATTTGGTGCAGATTCCCGCCCCCACAGAGGCCTCCAGTGCGGCGCGCCAAGCAGGCTTCGACACGGTTGCAGATATCTGTCTCGCACGAGTTCGCTCACTCGATGTGCCCTTTGACCACTTCACCCTGGACTAGCAAAACCGCGCAGTAACGCCCCCTAGGCCACGCCGTGCTCTTCGGTGCCTTCTGGGCGCCCGGGGATGCCAAAGAAATCCAGTACTGCATCGGTGGCGAATCCTTGTCCGACTTCGATTTTCGTGTCATTGTTTCCGCCCGGCCATACGTGAGATCCGCCTTCGATGCGGATGTGCTGTAGCGGTGCTTCACAGGCAGTCCAGGTCTCTCTAGTGGCACCGTTTGTCAGGCGCACGGAATCGACGTCCCCTCGACAGTCATTGCGCCGCTGATCCTGCCCGAGCACCTCTGCTACTGAAGAATAGGCAGTATCGTGGCGCACTCCGCCTTCGTAATTAACTACGGGATCTTTTGTACCGTGGATATCCAAACGGCCGACAGGTTTATCCAAACAATTCGTATGGATTCCTTCGTAATATGCCGCCGAAACTGTCGCTACAGATCGAAAGGTGCCCGGCATCCGGCAGGCCAGGAAGGCTGCGAACCCCCCGCCGTTGGACAGACCTGCGGCATAGATGGCGTTATCGTCCACCTCGTAAGTAGAACGCAGACTATCCACGAGAGAGCGAACGAATTCTAGGTCTTCTTCAGCGCTAGTAGCAGCGTAGGGGGCTGGCGCCCACGCGGCCTTCTCCCCCGCTGGGTAGGCAACGATGGCGTGAGCGGCATTGAATTGGGTGTACTGCTCCATATTCTCCGGAGAATCTGTATACCCGTGGAAAGATAGCAGCACCGGCCAGGAACGCTCAGGCGTGTAGTTTTCAGGCACATGGAGAAGGAAGCTCCGACCAGAGGCCAACCGAACTTTCTTCGTGTGTCCAGGCTCCGGGCCGACCAGCATAGGAGCTAGTGGGATACCGAGATCATTTGTCCACTCTGCTGGGGAGGTTGACGTAGGTGCTTCCTCTTCAGGCGAGCTGCACGACGCCAACGCCATGACAGTTGCCGCGACGGCGACAGACCCAGCGAGCGCACGCAACCGGCGCAGCCGCGTTGCGGAATCTTCGCCCATCATTCCCCTCGCCACATTCATTATCGGAAAATATCCTCGTCCACCTTAAAACATCCCACCAACATCCACGAACCTGCAGCACCACGGTAAGTTTGAGGGCATCATGAGCTCTTTGCCTTCCGACCCATCCGATTCCTTGGGCGTACCCTCTCCGCACCCACTACCCGAGCATTACCCCAGCTACCGGCACGCATCCGGAAAAGAATCTCCTAACTTCGGCACTGCTCAACAGCGGGTGCATTCTGCCCGAGCTTTCCAACAAGGAGCCGACGTCTACCACGATGCTCGTCCTGGATATCCGCCGGAAGTATCGCAACTTATTTCCTCTGCACACACCGTCCTCGACGTTGGGGCAGGAACCGGCAAACTGACCGAGTCACTGCACAATCCTGTCGTCTACGCCAGCGATCCTTCCCCTGATATGGCACGAGTATTGGCACGCCTGGGGATTCCCTGCTGGCGCGCCACCGCTGAGAACACAGCTGCGGATACCGCCTCCCTCGACGCCATCACCTGTGCTCAAACCTGGCACTGGGTCGATGTCGATCGAGCTTGTGCGGAATTTGACCGAGTGCTCCGCCCAGGGGGAAAAGTGCTTTTGGTGTGGAATACTCTAGACGTTCACGCTGACCCATGGATCCTCCGGCTCTCCCGCATCATGCATTCAGGTGATATCCACCGTCCCGGTTTCTATCCCGCTTTGAGCGATCCGTGGACGCTCCGTGAGGAGCTTCGCTTAACGTGGGAACACGAGCTGTGCCCCGAAGATCTGCATGCACTCATGCATACTCGCTCATACTGGCTTCGCAATGGAGCGAAAATCCATGAACGCATGACGCACAACCTCAACTGGTACCTCTACGAGCACATGGGGTTTAGCCCCGGACAAGCGCTGAGCATCCCGTACCGTACGGATGCATTCTTGTTGGGCCGCCATGGCGAGTAGTTCCGCCATGGCCAGGAGCGGGCCTTCGGCAGCCATGACAACTGTCATCACCGATTGGTGACACCTCTTCTACGCTGCAAATACTTCACAGCCATAGCGTGAAGATATGAGCACAACACCTACACTCCCGCCGGCCGTAGATGTCAGGGGCGTCGGCAAAGTCTTCAACGCATCCTCCCGAGAACCTGTTCCAGCGCTTCACGATGTCTCCCTCACCATTCAACGGGGTGAAATCGTCGGTTTGCTGGGTACGAATGGCGCTGGCAAGACCACGCTCATTGACCTCATCCTTGGGCTCACGAGTCCAACTTCAGGGACAATTAACGTGCTCGGCACCTCGCCAAAGGAAGCAGCGAAGACTGGACGCATCGGCGCGGTCATGCAATCCGGCGGCTTACTCCCAGATATCACGGTGAAGGAAACCCTCGAGCTCCTTGGCGCGGCTTTCCCATCCCACCGCCCATTAAAGGACATTATTGAGCGCGCGAACTTAGGCGATATTCTCTCGCGCCGGGTGGGGAAATGCTCCGGCGGCGAGCAACAGCGTGTGCGGTTCGGCTTAGCGCTGTTGGGGGATCCGGAGCTGTTGCTTCTCGACGAACCCACGGCCGGCATGGATGCCGCGGCTCGGCGTCACTTCTGGGAGGCCATGCACCACGAGGCTGAATCCGGCCGGACCATCGTCCTTACTACTCATTACCTTGAGGAAGCAGATTCTTTTGCCCAGCGCATCGTAATGCTCAACAAGGGCGAGGTTCAAGCCGACGGCTCCACGGAGGAGATCCGCAAATCTAACTCCACCCGGATTATTCGCGCCACCTTTCCCGATGGGCTGCCTGATTCCCTCTTGAGTGCTGATCTTCCGGGAGTTGTCCGCCTAGAACGCACCAAAACTGGCCTCACCATCACTACACGGGACTCTGACGCTGTGGCCCGCTTCCTGCTCACTAAAACTGCAGCTCGCGATATCACCATCGCTGGCCATAGCTTGGAGGATTCCTTCTTGGAGCTTTCCAACGCATCCCCGACTACCGCCAATCTTTAAGGAGACAACCACCATGAGCACACGCATGGCATCACCCAACCTTGCCGCCACGCTACGGTACGCCGGTCACGACCTCAAGCGATTGCGCCGCGACCTACCAACGCTCTTCTTTAGTATTGGGCTACCGATCATCTTCTACATTCTCTTCGGCGCGATGCAAGAATATGGCGACGTTGAGTTCAACGGCGGAAACGTTGCTGCCATGGTCATGATCGGCATGGCGCTCTATGCCGGTGCCACAGGTGCTGTAGGCGCTGCTGGCTCAATGATCGCAGAGAACCGCGCGGGGTGGGGCCGGCAATTGGCTCTTACTCCCCTGCAGCCTGTCCAGCTGGGAATCGCTCACTTCCTCAACATTGCGGTTCGAGCTATCTTGCCTATCGTCGCCGTTTTCATCACTGGGGCGCTGACCAAAGCCAACATGCAGCTGGAACAGTGGGTGCTGGCTTTTCTTGCTACCGTAGCCTGCGCCATCCCCTTCGGCTTCTACGGCATGGCTTGGGCCATGCTCATTCCATCGGAAAACAGTGTGTCCATTGCTTCCTCTAGCATAGTCATCCTAGCCTTTGCCGGAAACGTCTTCATGCCGCTCAAGGAAAACCTTCTTGACGTAGGACGCTTCTCCCCCATGTACGGCGCACAAGCTCTTGCTCGTTGGCCGCTGTCTGAAGGAGCTCAAATGATCAATGGCCATCAGCTTTTTATCAAAGATCCTCTCTGGTACGCATGGGTTAGTATCGCGGTATGGACAGTGGTTTTCGTCGGGACGTGCTTACTTCTTCGCAGCCGCGACAAAGACCGAGCATGATGCACAGCTTCAAGGCCCGCGATGCCGCCTTCGCCGCAGTCTGGCTGATATTTCTCCTTCCTGTACTGCTGCAAATCCTCTTCCAACCCACTACTTCTGCAGGACGGCGTTTCTGGGCAGTGGCAATCACCGTCGTCTTCTGCGTGGCCTATTCTCTTGCTTTCGGAACGTTGCACTCCTACCCACAGGAGTGGTCCTACCAGCGTCGCGTAGCTACGTGGTGGCTCATCCTCGCACTGCTAGCGCTTTTAGCTATTCCATCTCACGGTGTCTGGGCTGTGGTCTTCGCGCCCTACCTTGGGGCCTTAGTGTCCTTCACACAACCGCTCAAAACAGCGTCCACCATCATTGCCCTGACCGGTGCCGTAGTTGGTATCCCTCTTTGGTTTTACGCGGAGCAGCGCTTTATCGATTTCGCACTCATCCTCTTCGGGTAGCCGCTGCTCATCTTGACGCTGGGCACTTTGTCCCAGCGCGATGACACTGAAACCGCCTTGCGCCACGACTTGGATTTAGCTCAACAACGTGAAGACATCGCCGCAGATATTCACGATCTCCTCGGTCATACCCTCACGGCTATTAATCTCAAGTCAGAAGTAGCCCGCCGCCTGATCGACCATGATCCGTCGACAGCAGCCGCCGAGCTCGAGGAAATTAGCGCTCTTTCAAGGCTGTCCCTTGCAGAGGTCCGCTCGACAGTTACACGGATGAAGAACCCCACTTTTGCCGGTGAGATCCAGGCGGCCCGCCGCATCTTGGACACTGCCGGAATCACAACCCACCTTCCCGATACATTTACGCAGCCCCAGTCACATGAGGATCTTTTCTCCTGGGCACTGCGGGAACTCACCACCAATGTGGTGCGGCATTCTGGTGCCACGGAGTGCTGGGTAACCCTAGACGAAAACTCCTTGCAAGTGACGGATAACGGCGGCGGCTTCACGGAGGACGCTAAGCAGGCGCTTGCCGCCGGCCTCACAGGCCTTGCTGGCCTTCGCCGCCGTGCTGACGACGCGGGCGGCGACCTCATAATCCGGCGTAGCGACGGCTTAACCTCTGTCCTCTTGACTCTTGAAAACACCACCGAGGTAAAGGAGTTTCAGCAGCCATGACAGTTTCGATCCGAGTTCTTATCGCCGAAGACCAGTCACTGGTCCGCGGAGCGCTCACTGCACTGCTCAACACCGAACCGGACATAGAAGTCGTAGCGGACTGCGCTTCCGGGACAGAGGTCGCTGCACTCGTCGCTAAGCACAGCGTTGACGTGGCTCTACTGGATATTGAAATGCCCGGCATGAACGGCATCGATGCGGCACAAACTATCGCAGATACTGGCTGCCGCAGCCTTATCGTCACCACATTCGGGCGCTCTGGTTACGTCAAGCGTGCGCTCCAGGCAGGTGTCGATGGCTTTCTGGTCAAAGACACCCCGCCCGACGAACTCGCTGATGCCATCCGCCGAGTCCATTCCGGTATGCGAGTCATCGATCCGCAGCTTGCTCAAGATATTCTCTTCTCCCCCGACAATCCTTTGAGCGAAAGAGAAGTAGAGGTCTGTCGCCTACTGCTGCGTGGGCTCGGCTCCGCCGACATCGCTTCACAGCTTCACCTCAGCGGCGGGACCGTGCGCAACCACGTCTCCGCAATTATGGCGAAGACGCGGGCAGCAAATCGCTTCGAAGCCGCACGGCGAGCCGAAGCTAATGGCTGGATTTAGGAGGGACTTAGAGCAGGATCTGCGCGAGCACCGAACCGACTACACAGGAGGTAACGACAGAAATAGCGCCGGGGATGATGAACGAGTGGTTGATGACGAATTTGCCGATGTGTGTCGTACCGGTTCGGTCGAAGCCAATGCAGGCCAAATCGGAGGGGTACGTCGGCAGAATGAAGTAGCCGTAAGCAGCACCGTAGAAGCCCACGATGACCGCTGGGTCAATGCCTAGCTGGAGCCCGATGGGAGCAATAGCTACGAGTGCCGCAGCCTGGGAATTGACCAGCTTAGACACGATAACCAAGACGACAGCGTAGGCCCATGGAGCGGCTTCGACGACGCTGCCAAGGTTGGATTCCAGGGCATCGATGTGGGCTTGGAACAAGGTGTCTGCCATCCAGGCCACGCCGAAGACTGAGAACACTGCGGTCATACCAGCTTTAAAGACAGGAGTTGAGGCGATCTTCGCCGGTTCCACCTTGCAGCTCAGCAAAATGATGGCGCCGGCCACCAGCATATTCATCTGGATGACCAGGTTCATTGGGTATAATGCCAGCGTAACGGCCATACTGTTAAGAGAGCCGCACCGCCCCAACAGCAATCAGAAAGTCAACTAACCAGACATCTCATCGGCGTTGACGGCGCTCGCGCACGCGCACCGCGATGCGCACAGGCGAGCCATGGAATCCGAAGCGCTCGCGGAACTTGCGCTCCAAGTAACGGCGGTAGCCCGCATCCAGGAAGCCGGTGGTAAACAACACGATGGTCGGCGGCTGCGTGGATGCCTGGGTAGCGAACAGCACGCGCGGGAGGCGGTTATTGTTCATCGGCGGCGGGTTGGCGGCGATTGCCTCGCGCATCCAGTTGTTGAGCTGACCAGTCGACACGCGCTGATCCCAGCTCTCGAGAGCCTCGATCATGGCGGGTTCCAGCTTCTGCAGGGCGCGGCCGGTCTCCGCCGAGATATTCACGCGGGTCACCCACGGCAGGTGCCGCAGGTTCTCATCGATCTCGCGCTCCAAGTAGTAGCGGCGATCCTCATCCACAAGGTCCCACTTATTGAAGGCAATAACCAGAGCCTTACCGGCTTCCAAAATCATATTGAGAACGCGTTGGTCTTGCTCGGAGACTTCCTGGGAGGCATCGATAAGCATGATGCACACCTCGGCCGCGTCGATCACGCCGCGCGTGCGCAGCGAAGCGTAATACTCGTGCCCCTGCGCATTCTTGACCTTCTTGCGCAGGCCCGCAGTGTCGATGAACTTCCATAGCCGCTGATCCAGCTGCACCAAGGAGTCGACCGGGTCGACAGTCGTGCCGGCAGCATTGTCCACGACGGAGCGCTCCTCCGCCGTCAGCTTATTCAGAAGCGAGGACTTACCCACATTTGGCTTGCCCACCAGCGCTACGCGGCGGGGCCCAGAAGTAATCGAAGAATGGCGCGGTTCCTCGGGGAACAAACGCAGAATCTCATCCAAGACGTCGGCGCCACCCCGGCCGTGCTGGGCGGATACCGGCCACGGATCTCCCAAGCCCAGCGCGTAGAACTCGGCCATATCTGCGTACATCGTCTCCGAATCAAACTTGTTCGAGACGAGAATGACCGGAACTTCGGAGCGCTGCAGCTTTCGAGCCATCACAGCATCGGTTTCCGTGATGCCCACCTTGGTGTCCACCACGAACACGATGACATCGGCGGTCTCCATAGCCTGCTCTGCTTGGCGGGCGATGGCAGCGTGGATGCCCTTGACATTCGGATCCCAACCACCGGTGTCCTGAACGAAGAAGCGCTGGCCATTCCAGTCCGCCACGTAGGACACACGGTCACGGGTCACACCAGGATGGTCTTCCACCACTGCTTCACGGCGGCCAAGGAATCGGTTCACCAGGGAAGACTTGCCCACGTTCGGGCGGCCGACCACGGCCACAGTGCAGAGGTTTTCCTCAGTGTGCTCCTCGCCTACTCCGAAGGCATGAGATAGAGCTTCCCATTCCTCCTCGCTCAGTGGGGCATCACCTTCGGTCGGTTCGTCTTGCTCACCGAAATCAGCCTCGCCGAATTCCGAATCATCGAATTCTGACTCGTCAAACTCATAATCGAAGTCCTCGGAATCGAAATCTTTTTGCGCCCAGCCGCCGTGCGGATCGCGCACGACCTCTTCCTCGAGCTTGCCTACCGGGTAATGAAACTCCGTCTCGAATTCTTCCGGCTGCTGCTCGGGATTCAGGTCCGGATTCTGCGGTTCATTAGTCATTCGAGGCCTCCTTTGCAGCAGATTCTTTCACGACGGCGATGAGTGCGTCGAGGACTTCCTCACGGGTCATCTCGGACGTATCGACGAGCACCGCGTCCTCAGCCGGGCGCAACGGCGAGGTGGCGCGGGAGGAATCTGCGGCGTCGCGCCGTTCGACGTCGGCAAGCACGGTGTCAAAATCCGATTCAATGCCGGCGGCGAGGTTCTGGTCGTGGCGGCGCTGCGCGCGGACCTCGGCACTGGCCGTCATATACGCCTTCGCGGGGGCATCCGCGAGAACGACAGTGCCGATGTCACGTCCTTCCACAATCGCGCGGTGGGCCTGTGCCGACAGCTTCCGTTGCAGTTCAACAAGGTTCTGACGTACTTCCGGGATTGCCGATACCGCCGAGACATTGCGGGTGACCTCATCCTCACGGATAACGCGGGAAACGTCTTCACCATCGAAGATAACCTGGGTGGAATCAGGGTCATCGGAGACCTCAAGGGGAAGGTCTGCAGTCGCGGCAATCACCGCTTCAGTATCTGCCGGGTCCACCCCTGCGCGCAGTACAGCCAGAGTAGCTACGCGGTACATGGCCCCAGTGTCGACATACTTCGCCTCAAGCCGCTTGGCCAGCGCACGGCACGTCGTGGACTTACCGGTCCCAGAGGGGCCGTCAACAGCCAAGATGAGGCCTTGATCGGGCATATTTGAAATCATTACATCCCCACCGCCTTGTACAGGCTGGTCAATTCATTGGAGTTAAGAGCACGCAGGGAGCCAGGCTTCATATCGCCCAGCTGTACTGTGTGAAGCTTGGTGCGCACGAGGCGCTGAACTGGGTAGCCGGCTCCCTTCAGCATGCGGCGAACGATGTGCTTGCGCCCCTCGTGCAATTCGACACGCACCAGCGAATAGCCCTGGTTCTTGTCCACGATTTGCACATAGTCTGCCTGTGCCAGGCCATCTTCCAATTCGATGCCCTCACGCAGTTGGCGAACCAACTTCTTATCGGCCTCCCCCAGCACGGTAGCCAGGTAAGTCTTAGAAACCTCGTACTTAGGGTGCATGAGGCGGTTAGCAAGCTCGCCATCATTAGTCAGTAAAAGTAGGCCCTCGGTGTCAGCATCGAGACGCCCGACGTGGAATAGGCGTTGACCTGCCACGACGCGGTCAGCCACGACATCACCCACACAAGGCCGGCCCATGTCATCCGACATGGTGGACTGCATCCCGCGGGGCTTGTTGAGCACGAAGTACTGTGTCTCTTCGTTGACGTTGATGCGGGTGCCATCAACTCGGATGACGTCCTTGTTGGGGTTCACACGGGTGCCCTGCTTGATGATGACCTGGCCGTTAACTTCGACTCGGCCCTCATCGATCAGGATCTCAGCGTGGCGGCGCGAAGCAACGCCGGCCTTGGCCAACACCTTTTGGAGGCGTTCGCCCTGATTCTGGGAATTCTTCTTGCTGTTGGCGCCTACCAGCCAATCCGCGCCTAGGTCTCGCGCGACGGAATCTGCGGTGGCCTTCTTCTTTACATGCTGGTGGCGAGCCGGCTTAGCGTTCGAGACGATCATGTCGCTGTCACGCTTTTTCTTTTCCGGTGTGCCGTCGCGGCGAGCGGGTGGAGTCACGGGAGTGTGTCCTCTCAATAGTTCTTCAATTTGCTGGGCGCGAAAACACGCCTCTGTCCGGCCGCAATCTTACCGCAGAGTATGCCCTTATGAGTAGTCCTCCTCGATCTGCTCGATGTCTGGCAACAGCGGAGCAAGATCCGGAAGGCGCTCAAGAGAATCAATGCCGAGTAGCTCGAGGAAAAGCTCAGTGGTTTCATACTGGTGCGCATGTCCCACAGAGGGCTCAGGGCTTTCTATCTCCCGAATAAGTCCACGCAACAAGAGCGTCCGGACAACTCCATCAACGTTAACGCCGCGAACACCTGCGACTTGAGCTCGGGTTACCGGCTGGCGGTATGCAATGACCGCCAAGGTTTCCAGGGCGGCGCGGGAGAGTTTGGTTTGGGTGCCATCGAGAACAAACTGCTCGACGGCATCTGCGTTCTCTTTACGCGTATAGAAGCGCCACCCCTCAGGTGTCTCGCGCAGGTCGATTCCGGAACCACGCTCGGCCAATTCTCGTTCCACAGCCCGCAAGGTATCGCTGACAACAGTGGGCTCCGCGTCCAACACGCGGGCCAGCTCTTCCACGCTTGCAGGCGAGTCGACGACGAGGAGTATCGACTCGAGGCGTGAGCGCAGCTGCGGGATGAGGGGCAAAGCTCCCTGTCCGCTGGAGGTGGCCGCTTCGCTAGGTGCCGGAGATGACGTGTCGTCCATGTCTCGGTAGCGTACCTTAATCCCAGTTCGCTGCTGCGACTACGGCCGGATCTACGTCGAGTCCAGTCCACGATAGTTCGAGCGGCCCCAAAGATTCCGGCTGGGAAGCATCCACCGCCTTGGCTTTATATAGCTCCAGCAACGCCAGGAAGCGGCCGACGATTTCCATAGAGACAGTACAGTCCCTCGTTAAGGCATCGAAGCTCATCCACTGCCCCGTACCCAGCAGCTTGAGCGTAGTGAGGATCTTTCCGGCCTGCTCCGGCACGGAAACGGCAACTTGGTGGATGTGCCCCGTCGCGACCTCCTCCGGCGGTTTAGGCCGGAAAACACCTGCGGCCAGCTCTGCGAAGCTCGCTGGAGTGTGCCCAAGCTTCACCGGCGGGAGGAGATCACTAAAGCGTTCCTCCATGGCCACCGCCCGCGGATAGCGCCGCTGGGCAGCACGTTGCCACTGCGCGAACTGGTCGGCGACTTGTTTATAGGCCTTATACTGAAGCAGACGCGCGAAAAGAAGATCGCGGGTCTCCAAAAGCTCTAGGTCCTCCAAGTCATCAACCTCGCCGCGCGGTAACAAACGCGCCGCCTTCAGGTCCAGGAGTGTGGCGGCGATAAGGAGGAACTCCGTAGTCTCATCCAAGTCCGCAGTTTCTCCCAGTGCACGTGTATAAGCCACGAATTCGTCAGTAACTTCAGACAGCGCCACTTCCGTAACGTCCAGCTTCTTTGCCTGAATCAGCTGGAGCAGCAGATCAAAAGGGCCCTCGAAGTTGCCCAGCGCGATGCGAAAGCCGGTGATCTCCGGTTGGGTCATAGTAGGCGGCTAGCCGTTAGCCCGCTCAATGACCTCTTTAGCTAGGTCGCGGTACTGCTTGGCCGCCTGGGAGCTCGGGGCCCACGTAGTAATGGGCTCGCCGGCGACAGATGTCTCAGGGAAACGCACGGTGCGGGTAATCACCGTATCGAACACCTTGTCACCGAAGTACTCCACCACACGGTCCATGACCTCGCGCGCGTGACGGGTGCGGCGATCAAACATGGTGACCAGAATGCCCATGATCTCGAGGTCAAAATTGATTCGGTCAGCCACCTTCTCCACAGTATCGGTCAACAAGGCGAGACCACGCAGGGAGAAGAACTCACATTCCATAGGAATGATGACGCCCTGCGAACAGGCCAAGGCGTTGACGGTCAGCAGGCCCAGGGAGGGCTGACAGTCAATGATGATGAAGTCATAGTCCTTGCGCACAGGGCGCAGCGCGCGGGCCAGAGTGTGCTCGCGGCCTACCTCGTTGACCATCTGGATCTCCGCGGCGGACAAGTCGATGTTGGCTGGAACAAGGTCGAGCCCAGCCACACCGGTATGCACAATCGCCGAGTGCACCGAGACCTCGCTGTCAAGCATGACGTCATAGATGGTGTCCTGGATCTGGTCGTGAGTCAGGCCTAGACCAGCCGAAAGAGCACCCTGAGGATCCAAGTCAACGAGGAGGACTTTACGCCCGAGCTCCGCCAAACATGCGCCCATGTTAATGGTGGACGTGGTCTTTCCCACGCCACCCTTCTGGTTGCACATGGAGATAATCGTCGCGGGACCATGCTTTTCCAACGGCTCTGGTTCCGGAAGCTCCCGCAGTGGGCGGCCGGTCAACCCGACCTGTGCTTCTGAGGCCTCAAACAGTCCCTCGTCGCTCACAGTCACACCTGCTTCCTTGACCTTACGGCCTCTCTGCGGCCTTTCCGCTTCGACACTGCAGCCCCGACCGGCGCTACATTCTTACATCTTTGTGATTATAGGGTACCCCTTGGGTGCCCGCGCCGCGATTATAGCTAGCACAAACCACAGAATAAACCCTGCAGCCTAGATTAAGAAAGCTCTTCCTTCGATGTCGAACGGCGCCTCTTCACGACAAACCCGACGATGAGAGCGATGATCCCGATGCCCACAATGCCCGCTGCGAGAGCGCCAGCTCCCACTTTCGAGCTATTCTGATCCTCGCTGTCAGACTCGTTAGCGCCATCAGAATCGAGCTGCTGCTCCGGCGGTACCTCACCAGCGTTCTCACGAGTCGGATCCGTAAGCGTCACTACCAGCTCCGCGGACTGAGTGTCCTTATTAAAGAACTGCATGATGAAAGGATTGTCAGGCTCCGTACCTTCTGGATAGGTCAACGTCATTGTGCGCGAGCCTTTATCAATCTCGCGCTTCACGCCTTCCACAAACTCGCCCTCCGCATTGAGGTAGCGCAGCGTGACGCCGTCATCCTCGAGATGCTTGAAGCGGTTGTACAGATCTAGAGCCTGCTTGAAGCCAAGCTTGGCGGTAATTGTCTGTCCGTCGATCGTGGATTCCAGGTTGACATAAGCCGCGTGGGAATCATCGACACCCTCCCAGCCGCGGCCAGTGCGCGGAGGACGCGCTTGGCCTTTTCCACCGCCATCCGTGGCAGGTGCCGAGCCGCCGGTGGCAGGAGCATTTCCGCCTTCTTTTTCATCTCCGCCTGTGACACCCTGTGGATCTCCGTTATCCCCAAGACTATCCGCACCACCTGGGTTCTGCTGTCCCCCTCCGAGGCTGTCCGGATCACCACTTTCAGCCGCGTCATTGAGTTCCTCGGCAGTTACCTCAGCATCTGCCACGAGCACGATAGTCATGGTCACGCCCTGGTAGGTAACCGGAACACTGATTTGTCCTCCAGCTGCCGGCGCGGTCACCGTTGCCGTACCACCAGAAGCGCTCACATTCCACCCATCGGAGGCCACGTTGACATCGACAGGCACAGGCAAGGAGACGGTTGTCGTCTGACCAGCCGGCACCGGGATGGTGGCATCTTGCGCGTGCGCAACCGCCGACCCAATCCCAGTTATTCCACCCTTCCCGCTCACGGGGCCGGCGACGATACCGGACAGCGGGGCTACGGTGATCGCGAAGGCCAGAGCCATCCCGCGATAAGCTCGGGAGAAAGATGCGGTTGAAGCCATAAGAATCCTTTTCATTGGTAGACGTCGTGATGATTCTAGGTGCCTTTAGGCACGTGGGTGCGCAGTGCGCCATACTTCGCGGAGCGAATCCGCGGTCACGTGCGTGTAAATCTGTGTTGTCGTCACGGAAGAATGTCCCAAGAGCTCCTGCACGGTACGTACATCCGCCCCGCCTTCTAGCAGGTGGGTAGCAAAGGAATGCCGCAAAGTGTGCGGAGAAATTTTAGTGCTCAAGTGTGCGCGCTGCGCTGCGGTCTTGATCGCGGCCCAGGCGCTTTGCCGTGACAAAGCCCTTCCCCGAGTGTTGAGGAATAAGGCGTGGGAGGCCCCCGTAGCCAAAACCGGTCGGGCACGCACCAGGTAGTTCTCCACCGCTTTCACCGCATGCGAGCCCAGCGGAACCAGGCGCTGCTTATCGCCCTTGCCGCTCAGCAGGAGAATATCGCGCACCGACGTCGGTCCCTCACCCGTCACATCATCCACACTCAGCGAAATCACTTCGGAAATACGGGCGCCCGTTCCATACAGCATTTCCAAAAGGGCGCGATCCCGAATATCAATGGGTGTTGCGGATTCATTGGTGGGGATAGCGTTGAGAAGAGCCTCGACGTCGTGCACGCTGAGTGTCTCTGGCAACGCTTGCGCCCGCTTGGGCGGGGTCACTTCCGCAGCCACATTCTCCTCAATCATCCCCTCCGCTAGCGCAAACTTGTGCAAGCCGCGCGCCACAATCAGTGCGCGGCTAGCAGAGGACTGCGCCAAAGATTCTCGGAGAAAAACGAGGTAGTTTTCCACGTGCGCGCGGGTCACCCGGCGCAGATCCGTGATGCCGGATTCCGCGAGCCAATCAACGTAGCGATTGATATCTCGGCGGTAGTTGCTCACCGTATTCTTTGAGGCACCTTTTTCCACCATGAGGTGCATCAACCACGCTTGTCCAGCAGCTGCGGCGGGGCTTGACTGCGTCACAGCTTCTTCAGATCCGGTCCGGGGCGCCGTTGCGCTAGGGATTGCGGGCGCAGCTCGAAGGGCGCTTCGACCGAGCGCGCTGTGCGTCCCTCTTGCACGCAGGCATAAGCTGCGAGAATTCCCGCCACCGCAATCGAGTTCACGATCTCCCCCGCGAGGATTCGCTCGACGGCCTCTGCGAGGGGCACCCAGGCGAAATCCATGTCGGCTTCTTCATCGCCTTCGGCTGCGAGCTTCTCCACGGGGGACAGGCCACGCGCTAAGAAGACGCGCACGGCTTCCTCACAGAAGCCCGGGGAGGTCACCAGATCGGTCAACACTGCCCATTCCTCGGCGGCTAACCCGGCCTCCTCCTGGAGTTCGCGTTGCGCGCCGCTGAGCTCATCTTCATCCTTGACGTCGAGCAATCCGGCTGGTAGCTCCCACAGGCGCTTGGCGACGCTATGGCGGTACTGCTGCACCATGGCGACCCGGTTGTTCTCATCCAAGGCCACAACGGCGACAGCGCCGAGGTGCTCTACAATCTCGCGTTGCGCTACGACCTCCCCTGGCATGATGACGTCATCGCGACGTACGGCGATGATGGGGGCGTCGACAAGCATCTCGCTACCTACCGTGCGAAAATCGTGGGTCATCTAGAGGTCCTTCGGTAGTGCCGGAGCTGCGCCTTCAGCATTCGCCGCAGAACCGTAGACGCCCTTACCGCCATCCAGCTGTTCCTTCACCGCCAGGACTGTCGCCATCTGGGACACTGGGTGATCGATAGAATCCACAGTGCTGATTCCTGTCTTGGCGGCACGCAGCTTATCCAATACTCCATCATCGCCGGCAGATTGCACGCGACCGGCATAGACCATAGCGGTGTCTACGGAATCAAAACCTTCGAGGAATTTGACGGTGGTATCGATAGCGTACTTCTTGGCAGGGCTGTCCTCATCATCCCCTGGGACCAAGCCGCCGCCCACGACAACGACTGCTTGGGCTGGAAGAATAGTCCCGTCTTTGTAGTCGATATAGCCGGCATCGCGCAAGGCACGAAGCAAGGTGGCCCGGTCCTCAACGCTGGCAAGAGGCTGGGTGGTTTTAGCATCCATCAGCAGGCCCGCGGCGAGAGCTTGGCCGGAATGAGTACCGGCGTCGACTTTCTTTTTGTCGAGCTTCGCGCCGGCCGGCAAGGTAGAGGTGACGAGGGACAGGAGCTTGTCTGCCGAATCTTGGGCAAGGAATTTATCGGTCAGCTTGATGCTTCCGGCATCGGTGGAATCCGCCGAGCCCAGCAGATCCTTCACAGCCTTAACATCGGCATCATCAGCATCGGGCATGCTCAGCACCATGACGGGGCGCTGGACTAGGGTTCCATCGACTACGAAACGGCCGAGTTCGCCCATGACGGAATCCGCAGAGTCCAGCTGAGCCTCTGCAATTTTATTGTCCAGTACCAGCTCGCTGTACTTTTCCCGCACCTCATCTGTGGATTCACCGCCGGGGCCAGGGGCAGAATCCATGTTGGGGGCAATCACCAATGTGCCAAGTGCAATGCCTAGTGCTGCGCCGAAACCGAGCCCGGCAACGACGAGGGATTTAGGAGACATCATCATTTGAACCACCCCTGCACGCTCAGTGCGAAGTTATTCCAGGTATCGATCAAGTTCTGGAGGAAGGATTCATCGCCACCCAAGCCGACGATCAGAATAACCACAGCAAGCGCCACGAGAATGCCGAGCAGCGCCCACAGCCACCCCATAGCGCCGGAATTCGGCGCAGTATAGAGGTTAATAACAGCGTCCGCATCCACGAGGCGCGTTCCTGCCTTCATGTGGCACAGCAAGGCTGCCGGCGTAGCATTCGGCTCATTGGCGAAGATGTCATCGAGGTCGAGAGCTCCCCCTACCTGCACAATCATCTGGGCTTCGTGGTAGTCCGCTAACAGAAGGGCAAGGTCGGTGGCTGAGTCCGTAGCTGCTGGGAAAGTCATCGCCCCGATCCCCAGATCCTGAATGCGCTCGAGCCCTTCAGCGGTTCCGTCTGGCTCAGCGGGAAGAATGACCTGGGCGCCGCTGCGCAAGGTTTCCGAGCTCACCTCGGAGGGATTTCCCACGATGAAGTGAGGCTGGTAGCCCAGCTCTACCAACGTATCGGCTGCAGAATCCACGCCGATGATGATGGGTTCATACTCGCGGATGAAATTACGCAGAAGTGTTAGCTTCTTACGGTGTTCCTCGGAGGGCGAGACCACGAGTACTTTACGGCCAGCCATGTCGGAACCCGCATCGGGTACGCCTAGGCCGTCGATGAGCAGCGGGCCCTCGGAGTGAATGAACTCGATGGAGTTGCCGAAATATGCCTCCATGTGATCGATGAGTTCCTGTTGAGCAGAAGCGAAATTCTTCTCCGCCCGGTCACGAGTAACTACCGTTCCGGAGGACAACTGGGTATCGCCAGAATAAATCGCTCCGTCCTCAGTAAGTCGAGCCTTCTTTCCATCCTTGAAGTTACTCACGAAGTCTTGACCGACGCCTTCAACGAGGGTGACATCGGCGTCGAGAAGCATATGCGGGCCATAGTTCGGGATAGAACCAGTGGAAAACTCGGCGACGTTGATAACGGCGGCCGGCTTCATGTCCACGAGGGTCTGGGCCTCTTGGCGGGAAATATTGGCGGCGTTGATGACGGCGAAGTCACCGGCGCTAAACTTCTTCATGCCCTTGCCACCCGGGGTGCAATCACGCAGCGCGCCGTGTTCTCCAGGCAGATCGGTGTTACGGGAAAACAGACTCATGCCTGACAGTTTCCCCTGTTAGGCGCTCAATGTGTGGAAGGCGCGCGGAAAGTCTCCACTTCTGCTTGAGCTCTATCGAAAAGCTCCTGAGCGTGCGCGCGACCGGTCTCGGTGTCATCGAGACCAGCGAGCATACGAGCGAGCTCCTCGACGCGCTCCTCAGGGGTCAAATCCGCCACGCCTGACGTGAACTTCTCTTTGGACACATGCAGGTGCGAATCTGCATAGGCAGCTACCTGGGGCAGGTGGGTAACGCAGATGACCTGGTTGGTAGTCGAAAGCCGTGCTAGGCGACGCCCAATTTCCACCGCCGCACGCCCTCCGACGCCGGCATCCACCTCATCGAAGACCAGCGTGGTGCCGTCGCCACTGGCCAGGACCACCTCCATAGCCAGCATGACGCGGGAAAGCTCTCCTCCCGAGGCCGCGGAAGCTAGCGGCTTGCCGTTGAGTTGGAACTCAACCTCATCCGCGCCAGTTTTGGAATATTTGGCCTTCTTTACGGCGACCGTCAAGGTGGAGTTTGGCATGGCCAAGCCGTGGATCTCTTCGGAGACCTGGGTGCCCAGTTTCTTCGCTGCCTTAATACGGGCAGCAGTGAGTGCTTCTGCCTTGGCCACCATCGTCTTTTCGGCCTCCATTACGTCCTTCTTCAAGGCTTCGAGGGCCTCCGTGGAGGTATCTAAGGTCGCAAGTTTCGCTTCAGCGGCGTCCCGCCAGGCCAAAACTCCATCGATGTCAGCGGCATACTTGCGCGTGAGGAGCTTAAGCTCCTGCTGACGTTGCAGAGATTCCTCAAGGAGGTTGGGATCCGCGGGCAGATCGCTTAAATACGTGGTGAGCTCGGCAGCGATATCGGTCAGCTGCGCGGTGACTTCACCCAACCGCTCTCCTAGCCGGGTCAGCTCGGCATCGCTCGCCCCATTTAGTGCCGATTCAGCTGCGCCGACAAGGTTGACAGCAGTGTCCTCATCACCAAAACCTTCTCCACCGTCCACAGCGCTCAGAGCAGTAGCTGCGCCTTCACGCAAAGCATCGACGTCCTGCAAACGCTTAATCAGGGTCACGAGCTCAGCATCCTCACCAGGCTCCGGCTCGAGATCAGAAATCTCCTTGATGGCAAACTGCAAGCGGTCCACCTCTTGGGCCATCTCACGACGGGACTCCATCCGGTGCTGGTAGTCCTTGGCCAATGCGCGCCACTTCCTAAAAGCCTCGGTATACGCAATACGGAACTTCTCGATGGAAGGCTCGAAGCGATCGATGGCGGCCAACTGTTGATCAGCCGACAGCAAGCGCAGCTGGTCATTTTGCCCATGCACAGTGATGAGGTGGGAAGCGAATTCCCCCAATGTCGCCGCCGGTACTGAACGCCCACCCAGGTACGCGCGTGAGCGTCCCGCCGCAGACACCGTGCGGGAGGCGATATACTCACCGTTTTCATCCGGCTCTCCCCCTGCGTCCTCGACCAACGCCGCCACAGCCAGTGAATCGGAGGAAAAATGACCTTCCACAGCCGCCTTCGCGGCCCCATCGCGCACGCGTGATGCATCAGCGCGACCGCCAGCCAGCAGGCGCAGTCCAGTCACAACCATGGTCTTACCGGCGCCAGTTTCACCGGTAAGCACGGTAAGACCCTGCGAAAGCTCCGCAGCGGAGCTTTCGATAACGCCGAGGTCAGAGATGCTGATATCTACGAGCACAGTGCGGTATCTTCCTTCCTGAAAACGCGCTAAGGCAGTTAATGCCGCGGTCCGCGCCAGCCTTCCACGGGAAGGCGGAGCTTGGACACGAGGCGGTCGGTGAAGGGCTGCTGGTCCAAGCGAACCCAGCGCACGGGCCTTTCACCACGCACGACTTCCACGCGCGAACCCGGCGGCATAGAAATCTCACGGAAACCATCGAGGATTACCACGGCCGGAGTCGTAGCCGAGGCCGATTCGACCGCCACCTGCGAATCCGGAGAAACTACGAGTGGTTTAGTAAACAGTGCATGCGCATTGTTCGGAACTACCAGGATGGCATCGAGAGAGGGCCACAAGACGGGACCACCCGCTGAAAAGGCATAGGCCGTAGACCCCGTCGGAGTGGAGATAAGAACACCATCACACCCAAAAGCTGAGACTGGGCGCCCATCTACCTCGAGGATGGCATCGAGGACCCCCGAGCGGTTGAGGTTCTCAATGGAGGCCTCATTGAGCGCCCAACTACGCTCCCGCAGCTCGCCTTCCGAATCAAAGACGCTCACGTCGATGGTCAAGCGGTCTTCGACGTCATAGGACTGCTCGATGACGCGCACAAGCGCACGGTCTAGGGACTCCGCTTCCCATTCTGCGAGGAAGCCCACGTGCCCCAGATTGATGCCTAGGACGGGGACGTCTACTGCGCGTGCCATGTCGGCAGCGCGCAAGAACGTGCCATCACCACCGAGCACGAGGACTAACTCACAGCCTTCGGCTGCCGCCGGGGTATGCCGCACGTGCTGCAGCCCAGGGAGAACGGTGTCCGCTCCGCAGACACGTACCTTGATGCCAGCCTCCTGCAGCAGCTCTGCTGCACGGTGTGTGGCAGCGAGGTTGTCCTCGCGGCTAGCGTGCGGGACAAGAAGAATTTCGCGGCGAGTGGCGCCCTCCGCGGCACTAGTCCTGCTCACTGGGGTCCTTCCTTGATTGCCGTGTCGATGAGTACATCCAGCTTATCTTCTGGGGTGGACAAGCCATCCTTGACCAACCACAGGAAGTATTCAACATTGCCGCTTGGTCCAGGTAGTGGGGATGCCGCCACGCCTTTGACGCTCAACCCGAGCTCTTGGGCGAAGACAGCCACGTCCTTAGTCACTTCCGCGCGAAGCTCAGGCGAGCGCACTACTCCGCCCGCCCCAATCCGGTCCTTTCCTACTTCAAACTGAGGCTTGACCATGGGTAATAACCATGCGCCATCAGCCATGCATTCTACGATTGCCGGAAGTACCAGCTTTAGGGAGATGAACGAAAGGTCACCCACCATAGCGTCGCAAGGCCCATTCGTCTGTTCAAGAGTCAGGTTGCGAATATTGGTGCGGTCAAGCACAGTAACGCGCTCATCATTCTGCAAGCGCCACAATAGCTGTCCATAGCCCACGTCAACAGAAAGCACTTCTGCGGCACCGTGGTGCAAACAGACATCAGTAAAACCGCCGGTGGACGCCCCCGCGTCCAAGACACGCTTGCCCTTGAGGTCCACGTCGAAAGCCGCGAGCGCACCGAGGAGCTTGTGCGCACCACGCGACGCCCAATCATCACCCTCGCTGGCTTCGACCTTAATCGACACCTCAGGCTCGACCACTGTCGCGGGTTTCGTAGCCTTGAAGCCCCCAACCGTCACCCGACCAGCCTTGATCATCTCAACGGCTTGTTCTCGTGAGCGCGCAATCTTGCGGCGCACCAATTCTGCGTCAAGGCGGCGACGTTGCGGTGGCATGATTAGGTCCTCTTTCCCCTAGATTCCTTGGCGATTCGCGCTAATTATCTTGGAGCGCATCGCGCAACACGGTATGAGCGCGGTCCAGCTGGGCTAGCTCTTCCTCAAGAGTCTCTGTCGGCTCGGTGAGAATCTCGGTGATGGACGCATTGAGGGTCTCTGGAGCCAACACTGCGCGTGGGTCATGGGGTTTTACTGCCATGTGGATACTACCCTCTCCGCGGCTTCGCTCCGCGGCTGAATGTAGCGCGGAGGCTCAGAGCCTGCCCAGGCTACTTCCAAAACGGTACGCAGTGCCTCGACCGACGTAGACTTCTCGTTACCGCCTTGCAGAACGATGTCATAGCCGTCAAAACGTGCTCTAAACCCGCCCTGGGCGCCCGGACGCGCTTGCGCTTCCGACAAGGAAAGCTCGTGGAATCCGGCACCAATGAAATTCGGACGCTCCTCCGGTGTTGCTTCAATGAGCGCCAGCTCACGAGACACGCCTGTCAGCACGTGGAAGGTATCCATGGCCGCATTGTTGCCGCCGACGATATCGGTGTCTAGACGGTCACCGACAGCCAGGGGTTTGGTCGACCCCACCAGCTTGGCCGCCTGCGTAAACATAGCGGGCTCCGGTTTGCCTGCAGAAATAGGTTCAACACCGGTGGTCGAAACAACGGCCGCGACGAGCGAGCCATTACCCACAGCCATTCCGCGCTCCGTCGGCAGCGACGTATCCAGGTTCGAGGCATAGTATTTGGCACCTTGATTGATGGCGAGCGCACCTTCAGAGAGCTGCTCCCACCCCACAGACTTATCCATGCCCTGCAGCACGGCGGCAGGCCGATCATCGGCGCTGTCGACGACGATGAAACCTGCGTCCCGCGCGAGCGCGCGGAAGGAGTCTGCGCCAATAACAAGGACCTTCGCGCGCGCGGGCAGATCCTCGCGCGCGATCTTTATTACAGCTTGCGCTGAGGTGACAACGCGATTGGCATCAGCGTCCAGCCCGATCTCTCCGAGCATGTCTGCCACGGTCTGGGGGCTACGCGACGCATTGTTCGTCACATACACCGCGGGAATGCCACAGGAGTTAATAACGTCAACGACGCATTGAAGGGCCTGTCCGCCTTCCCACACGGTCCCGTCAAGATCCAATAGCAACGAATCGTGAGTTTTGAGAATACTCATTATTTACACTCGGCCAGACGCTCCACAGCGTCGGTCCAGTCCCCTTCGTCAATCTCGATAGCATGCTGGAACCATTCCCGTGCCTCATCCTTACGGCCGGCCTCCAGCAACGCATTCGCATAGGCATAAGCAAGACGGCACGCGGAGACACCCTTGGCGTCCTTCGTGGGCTGCGCACGTTGAATCGTGACCACAGCGGAGTCTGCTTGGTCCATGTCCAGCCGCGCGCCCGCAGCGACAATGGCCAATTCGATAGCGTCCTCCGGGGCGAGTTCCTTAGCGTCCTCGCTACGCCACAGCTCGACAGCCTTCTCTGGGCGGCCGAGACCGCGCTCGCAGTCAGCCATCACCGCCATCAGACCTGGACCACCAGAAATACGGCGTGCAGCGCGCAGCTCTGCGAGAGCTTCCTTCCACTCACCTGCACGATAAGCGGCGATACCGTTCATCTCTCGAGCAACCGAGACACGACCGGCACGATCCTTCGCTGCGCGCGCATGGCGAAGCGACAGCTGTGGATCATCATCAAGCCAGGTTGCCGCCATGATGAGGTGCTTAGCCACAGCTTCAGAGTTCTCCTTCGATAGCGAGGAGAGGTCCTGCAGAACTGAAGGATCGAGATCAGTGATATCGATATCAGAAGGCAGATCCGGGTCCGTCATGCGGCGGTTGATACGCTCCTCACGGTAGCCCGAACGTTGCGGATGAGAGGCCTTGTTCTTATCACGACCGTGCCTCTTAGGACTATTGCGGCGAGGGTTAGCACCATCGCGGCCGCCTCGACGCTCATCGCGACGATCACCGCGACGCTCTTGACGACGCCCCGATGCGCCGCCACGCTTTTCAAACTTCCGGCCACCAGAGCGGCTGTTTCCCCGGTTGCTTTCCGAGAAACCTTCGCGGCCACGCTCGTGGTCGCGGGAGTTAGATTCAGACATTAAATCCATGCACTTTCTGCGGTAGACGCGTCCGTATGTACCGAACCAGTCTACAGGTCAGCTTCGCAAAACCGGCAATACACTGGCTGGTAGGCGAAACGGGCCGCAACCACCGTTACACGTCTAAGACTCAGGAAAACCAAAAAGCATCCAGCCTCTCCAGTGGCCAACCATGCCGCACGCGGTCCAAGCCAGCAGCCACCTGGGAAGCGGAGAGTCCATGTTCCGCGCTTCCGTGCTCCAATGGCTTGCCGCGGACGACAGCCCAGAATGTCCAGCCATTATTGTGAATCGCGTCAAGCCGAAGACCCTTCCGGTCCCGCGCCAAGACTGCGCCTTCCTCAATCATTCGGTCTGGGCTCAGACCTTCCACCAACACCTTGAGCATCCGGGATTCGCCGCTCGGCGCCACGACAAGAGCTTTTGCGGTATAAAACTGACCCTTCTTTCCAGTATTTCCGCTCTTGCTGTCGTAGAAAAAGCTGCCGAGGAGGACTGGATAAAAGTCGATCCAGCCTTTCTTCCAAGCCTTATTAATCCTAAAGGCCAACAGCATATGCCGGGCCACGAGGAAAAAGAGGTAAAGCAACAACCCGCCAAGGAGAAGCGCCAATAGCCCTGGAACTTGCATGCTATTCAAGAGCAAGCCAAAGAACAAGATAAAACTTGCTATCAAGGCTATCGCCCCGAAAAAGACCAGTCCATCGCGAATAGCGCGCATCTGAGGAACTCGCGCCTCGGACTCGAAAACGGGACAAAGGTTATAGGGAGAGGGACTATCGTTCTCTCTGCAATAGGGTACGGACTTCAGATCGCTGAGGAAGACTGGGTTATAAGAATGCCTAAAAAGACTCGGCGATTGTGGAAACCTCATCGCTAGCTCCTCAACGACCCCTCAGGACGAAGTGTGTACACGGACATCATTCTAGTTCGTGAGCGTGATAAAGGGGACCTGACCCCTGTTAGGTAGACACCTGATATCCAGCCCTGTTGGGTTGGGAAGAAAGGTAATCTACCACCATGCCTAGGTACTCCGAACAGTTCAAACGTGATGCTGTGGCCCTCTACGAAAACAATGAGGACCTCTCACTTCACGCGGCTTCAGCAGAGCTAGGAATCAATCGTTCCTCACTTTATTCCTGGCTTAAGCAGTACGGCACCGGCAAGCGTGTCCGCACAAAAAGCATGCGCGACAAGGCACAGGCGACGACTGATTCTGAGCGGATCCGCCAGTGAGACAAAAGAAGTCTCTAAGCTTCGTGAAGAACGCGACATCCTGCGCAAGGCCGCGAAATATTTTGCTTAAAGAGACACGCTGGTAATCCGCTTCCAGTTTGTCTATGACCATCGAACCGAGTACTCGGTCAAGCGGATGTGCCACGTGTTAAAGCTCAATCGCTCCTCGTTCTACAAATGGGTCAACACCCGCGAAAAACGCAGGTTAAAGATGTGTTCGGATGCTCTTATTGGTGCACGAATCAAGAGCATCTTCGATGATGAGCACGGGCTTTATGGTGCTAAACGCATCGCTGCAAGCCTTAAAGCCGATACGGACTTTCCTCCGATCAATCACAAGAAGGTCGCACGCATTATGAAATCCATGGGGCTAAAAGGCTTTACTAAACAACGTCGATGTGTCACTACCAGGCGCAAGCCTGGTCATCGAGTCATGCCAGATTTAGTAGGCCGCAAATTCACCGCTGATAAGCCGAACCAGGTGTATGTAGGCCCAGGTCCGCAACACAAAAGTGCAGACTTGGAAGTGCAGACTTCCTGTTCGCGGAAGGAAGTTTTGCGGGTGGCGGCTTTCGTGACCCTTGGCGGAATCAAGCGGTGGATGCGCCACGCTTGAATAGTTCGTTAAGTATTTCACGTGGGGTTGCGCCGCCGAGGATTTGTCGGGGTGTTTCGTTGAGCTCATTTTGTACCCACGCGACATGTTCGGGTGTGACGGTGGCAAAGTCGGTGCCTTTTTTGTAGAACCGGCGCCTGATCTCGCCGTTGGTGTTCTCGTTGGTTGGTCTCTGCCACGGTGAGTGCGGGTCGCAGAAAAACACCTGGCAGCCGTCTTTGATCTGGACCTGTGCTGTGACAGCCATTTCTGCCCCTTGGTCCCATGTGATGGTTTTTAGCTGCTCGATGTTGAGGTCTTTGACCATGTCCTGCAAGGTTGCGACCACGGTTTGTGAACTGTGCTCATCGGGGAGGTGTCCAAGCAGGGTGTAGCGGCTGGTGCGCTCTACTAGGGTAATCAGTGCGCTTTTGCCGCCTTTACCAATGACAAGGTCGCCCTCCCAGTGCCCGGGGATAGCCCTGTCATCAGCTTCCGGGTTGCGGTGGGTGATCTCAGCACCTTTGATCCAAGGGCGACCGGTTAACACGCCAGCGTTTCGGGCACGACTCTTGCGTGTTGCGCCGCCGCGGATAAGTACGTCTTTAGTCTTCATGACTTCTTCAAGCTCGGCTCGCAGGCTGCCTTTACCTTGAATGTATAAGGCACTGTAGATCGCTTCGTGGGAAATACGCATGCTTTCATCATCGCTGAAAGCATGCTCAAGCCATGCACTAATGCGCCCAGGTGACCACCTGCGGGCAAGGCAATCGATCACTACACCCCGAAGCGTTGGGCTTTCATCGAGCTTGCGTAGTTTTGGCCGCACCATCCGACCAGCAGTAGAAACAGCAGCGTTGTGGGCGTTATACCGCAGCTGCTCTGTGCCGTCCTCATCGATAATCTTCCAACCATTACGGGTGATTTCACGGGCGACGACACTGTGGTGCCTATTTATTTTCTGTGCGATAGCACGTGCCGAATCACCGACACGACATCCCGCTTCAATAGCAACACGGTCTTCAACAGTAAGCCTGCGACCACGCCCTACTAAGGCGTGTTTGTCGAATACGCCGCTAGGAAATCCATCAATGGCTTGAGCTTTCATCGGTGCTGGCATAACAGTATCTTTACCCAGCTTCTTGCCGGTATCTGGCATAGACACCACCGCCTCATCAGGCGTTCGACGGTGTCGCTGCCGGCGTAATTCCGCATACCGTTGCTTCCTTATCCACTGATACACCGTGGAAGGATGCACACCGACCGCATCAGCCACCGTCTGACAGCTCTCACCAGCAAGCACTCGCTCCACGGCCTGGACACGTTCATCAGGTGACAAGCGGGCGCGTCTAGGCCGTACTTCGATTACACCAGCTTTCTTTAACCTACTGTGAAGCACGCCAGTCGATAATCCAACAGTCTGTGCTGCTTGATTGATCGACATACCTGCACACACCAACCCAACGGCCTCACGGACAAACGGATCACGCAGACGACTCGCACGCCTGCCAGGAGGTTCGACACCTCTTACCCTCAACCATCCGTAAACAGTTTCAGGGCCCACACCGACATCACGCGCGACCAGGCTAACTGCCTCGCCCGCAGCCACTCGCTCAACAGCAGCATCCTTAACATCCTTCGGAGTCCAACGCGTCACAACTACCTCCCGGTCGAAGTGGCGCATTCACCCCTTGACAGCACGCTTGGTGTCTGTACTTTCGGGTCTGTATTTTTGGGTGTCTTTGGCCGTGGGGTTCAGTCGGCTGCTAGCGCAGCACCGTAGATGGTTTAAAGGTGGACCTGACCCCTGTTAGGTAGACACCTGATATCCAGCCCTGTTGGGTTGGGAAGAAAGGTAATCTACCACCATGCCTAGGTACTCCGAACAGTTCAAACGTGATGCTGTGGCCCTCTACGAAAACAATGAGGACCTCTCACTTCACGCGGCTTCAGCAGAGCTAGGAATCAATCGTTCCTCACTTTATTCCTGGCTTAAGCAGTACGGCACCGGCAAGCGTGTCCGCACAAAAAGCATGCGCGACAAGGCACAGGCGACGACTGATTCTGAGCGGATCCGCCAGTGAGACAAAAGAAGTCTCTAAGCTTCGTGAAGAACGCGACATCCTGCGCAAGGCCGCGAAATATTTTGCTTAAAGAGACACGCTGGTAATCCGCTTCCAGTTTGTCTATGACCATCGAACCGAGTACTCGGTCAAGCGGATGTGCCACGTGTTAAAGCTCAATCGCTCCTCGTTCTACAAATGGGTCAACACCCGCGAAAAACGCAGGTTAAAGATGTGTTCGGATGCTCTTATTGGTGCACGAATCAAGAGCATCTTCGATGATGAGCACGGGCTTTATGGTGCTAAACGCATCGCTGCAAGCCTTAAAGCCGATACGGACTTTCCTCCGATCAATCACAAGAAGGTCGCACGCATTATGAAATCCATGGGGCTAAAAGGCTTTACTAAACAACGTCGATGTGTCACTACCAGGCGCAAGCCTGGTCATCGAGTCATGCCAGATTTAGTAGGCCGCAAATTCACCGCTGATAAGCCGAACCAGGTGTATGTAGGCGATATCACCTACCTGCCGTGTAAGGGAGGCAAGAACATGTACCTTGCCACAGTCATCGACGTCTACTCGCGCAAACTTGTCGGTCATGCGCTCGCCGATCACATGCGGGTATCGCTGGTTATCGAAGCTTTGTCCCATGCCAGCAAGGTTCGCGGAAGCCTTAAAGGGGTAATTTTCCATTCTGATCATGGCAGTGTGTACACCTCACAGGCTTTTCAAGACCACTGCACCCAACTTGGTGTTCGCCAATCCATGGGAGCAGTGGGAACGAGTGCCGATAATGCCCTGGCAGAATCGTTTAACGCCACTTTAAAGCGTGAAGTTCTGCGAGATAGGAAAGTTTTTGACAATCCCATCATCTGCCGCCAAGAAGTCTTCCGATGGTGCATGCGCTACAACACGCGCAGACGGCACTCCTGGTGCAACCTTCTAGCCCCCGATGACTTCGAAGCACTCACATCAGCTACACTGACCCAAGCAGCATAGCTAACCCCCGACGTGTCTACTTTCCGGGGGTCAGGCCCAGGTGCCATCAACGGGTTAATGCTGGGCCCGCCCCCTCTTTTGTTGTTGTGGGGGGACGGTGAAAACCGCAAAACGAAAAGAGAGAGACCGTTGAAACAGTAGTGTTTCAACGGTCTCTCTTTGTTGTGTATTGAGTTGTTTGTTTTGTTTGGTGTCGGCGGTTTCTTACTCTCCCACAACCTCCCGGTTGCAGTACCATCAGCGTTAGCAGGCTTAGCTTCCGGGTTCGGAATGGGTCCGGGCGTTTCCCTGCTGCTATAGGCCACCGACAAACACTCGAGGCAATCTGATGCCTGGTTGGGTGTGTTGTGTCAGATACTGTGTAGTGGACGCGAAGCGACAGTGTGAATAATTGTGTCTTTGTTGTGTTTGTTGTTTCCACACTCGAAAAGGAGTGTGTGTGTGTGTTTGTTTTGGTCTATTAGTACCAGTAGCCTTCACACCTTGCGGTGCGTCCAGGTCTGGCCTATCAACCCCATCGTCTGTGGGGGACCTCAAATACGAAACCTCATCTTAAAACAGGCTTCCCGCTTAGATGCTTTCAGCGGTTATCCCTTCCGTACGTAGCCAACCAGCGATGCTCCTGGCGGAACAACTGGCACACTAGAGGTACGTCCGTCCCGGTCCTCTCGTACTAGGGACAGCCTTCTTCAAGTTTCAACGCGCGCGGCGGATAGAGACCGAACTGTCTCACGACGTTCTGAACCCAGCTCGCGTGCCGCTTTAATGGGCGAACAGCCCAACCCTTGGGACCTACTCCAGCCCCAGGATGCGACGAGCCGACATCGAGGTGCCAAACCATCCCGTCGATATGGACTCTTGGGGAAGATCAGCCTGTTATCCCCGGGGTACCTTTTATCCGTTGAGCGACACCACATCCACAAGTAGGTGCCGGATCACTAGTCCCGACTTTCGTCCCTGTTCGACATGTCTGTCTCACAGTCAAGCTCCCTTGTGCACTTACACTCACCACCTGATTGCCAACCAGGCTGAGGGAACCTTTGGGCGCCTCCGTTACATTTTGGGAGGCAACCGCCCCAGTTAAACTACCCACCAGGCACTGTCCCCAACCCAGATCATGGGCCAAGGTTAGACATCCAATCCGATCAGAGTGGTATTTCAACAACGACTCCACAACCACTAGCGTGGCCGCTTCATAGTCTCCCACCTATCCTACACAAACCGAACCGAACACCAATACCAAGCTATAGTGAAGGTCCCGGGGTCTTTTCGTCCTGCCGCGCGTAACGAGCATCTTTACTCGTAGTGCAATTTCACCGGGCCTGTGGTTGAGACAGCAGAGAAGTCGTTACGCCATTCGTGCAGGTCGGAACTTACCCGACAAGGAATTTCGCTACCTTAGGATGGTTATAGTTACCACCGCCGTTTACTGGGGCTTAAATTCTCAGCTTCGCAGCCAAAAGACTACTAACCGGTCCTCTTAACCTTCCAGCACCGGGCAGGCGTCAGTCCATATACATCAACTTCACGTCTTCGCATGGACCTGTGTTTTTGATAAACAGTCGCTTCCCTCTATTCTCTGCGACCCCACAACCCACCACACTCGCAAAGAGTGCTTAAGTCGTGTGGTCCCCCTTCTCCCGAAGTTACGGGGGCATTTTGCCGAGTTCCTTAACCACAGTTCACCCGAACGCCTTAGTATTTTCAACCTGACCACCTGTGTCGGTTTAGGGTACGGGCCATACATCCACATCGCTAGAGGCTTTTCTCGACAGTACTAGATCACCAACTTCACCCACACTTGGGCTACGCATCACGCCTCAGGTTTAACGGTGCGCGGATTTACCTACACACCACCTCACACGCTTACACCAACAATCCACTAAGCGGCATGGCTACTACACTGTGTCACCCCATCACTTGAACCACACATCAGGCCCCACGACATCAACAAACCACACACTCAAAGAGTGCACAATCCGTATCCGCGGTGGTTAGTATCAGTGCTTTATCATGGGCGCGGATATACGGGTACCAGAATATCAACTGGTTATCCATCGACTACGCCTGTCGGCCTCGCCTTAGGTCCCGACTCACCCTGGGAAGACGAACTTGACCCAGGAACCCTTAGTCATCCGGCGGGAAGGATTCTCACCTTCCAATTCGTTACTCATGCCTGCATTCTCACTCGCACACACTCCACGCCTCCTTACGGTAACGCTTCAACACATGCACGACGCTCCCCTACCCAAACAAAAAAGTTTGCCGCGGCTTCGGCGGTGTGCTTGAGCCCCACTACATTGTCGGCGCAGGACCACTCGACCAGTGAGCTATTACGCACTCTTTCAAGGATGGCTGCTTCTAAGCCAACCTCCTGGCTGTCTTCGCGATCCCACATCCTTTTCCACTTAGCACACCCTTAGGGGCCTTAACCGGCGATCTGGGCTGTTTCCCTCTCGACTATGAAGCTTATCCCCCACAGTCTCACTGCCGCACAACACAATTGATGGCATTCGGAGTTTGGCTGACATTGCTAAGATTGTAGTCCCGCTCAACCAACCAGTAGCTCTACCTCCACCAAGCTACATGCGACGCTGCACCTAAATGCATTTCGGGGAGAACCAGCTATCACGGAGTTTGATTGGCCTTTCACCCCTACCCACAGCTCATCCCCGCAGTTTTCAACCTACGTGGGTTCGCGCCTCCACAGCATCTTACTACTGCTTCACACTGGCCATGGGTAGATCACCCCGCTTCGGGTCCAGGACACGCCACTCAAAACACCCCATTAGGATTCGGTTTCCCTACGGCTACCCCACACGGGTTAACCTCGCGACATGCCGCTGACTCGCAGGCTCATTCTTCAAAAGGCACGCCATCACACAACAAAAAGTGCTCTGACGGATTGTAAGCACATGGTTTCAGGAACTATTTCACTCCCCTCCCGGGGTACTTTTCACCATTCCCTCACGGTACTCATACACTATCGGTCACACTGAGTATTTAGGCTTACCGGGTGGTCCCGGCAGATTCACAGCAGATTCCACGAGCCCGCTGCTACTCGGGCAACCCAACAACCCATGCATTGCAGCCTTCAACTACGGGACTATCACCCTCTACGGTAGGCGTTTCCACACCACTTCACCTAACAACAACACACAAGCAAACCAGTGGTAGCTGGCTTCCATTGGGGCCCACAACACCGCACACACAACCCCTACCAAGTATCACATGCACACGGTTTAGCCTCATCCACGTTCGTTCGCCACTACTAGCAGAATCATATTTTATTTTCTTCTCCTACGGGTACTGAGATGTTTCACTTCCCCGCGTAAACCCCCACAACAGCTATGAATTCACTGAAGGGTAACACCCCATAACAGGTGCCAGGTTTCCCCATTCGGACATCCTCGGATCAACGCTTTATTGACAACTCCCCGAGGCTTAACGCAGCCTTACACGTCCTTCATCGGCTCAGCATGCCAAGGCATCCACCATGCGCCCTAAATAACGAACACACAACCAACAAGGCAACCACCACAAAAGCAGCAGAAGACAGTGTTGGTGTGAACACACAAAACACAAAAGAACAAAGAAATCACACAAACCACAACCCACCACCAACACACGCACAAAGCACGTATCAGCAGCAAGCATATGGTTTAATGCTCGCGTCCACTATACAGTTCTCACACAACACCCCACACCAGCCCAACAACCAGAACATTAAGCACTCTGACCATCAAGCTCATGTGGGTTAAACAACCAGGGAACAATGCCCCAGACACCCAACAATGCACCACGTACTTTTAAAAAATGTTAGTCAACCATTCTGGTTAAGATGTATCTCCACCCGATTAAACAAACGGTGGCAGCAAAACAATCGTTCACTCAACCACCACGCACATGAAAACACTCACATGCTTAAAGACACCAACTGGTGCCACAAATAAAGCTCCTTAGAAAGGAGGTGATCCACCCGCACCTTCCGGTACGGGTACCTTGTTACGACTTCGTCCCAATCGCCGATCCCACCTTCGACAGCTCCCTAACAAGTTTAGGCCACTGGCTTCGGGTGTTACCAACTTTCATGACGTGACGGGCGGTGTGTACAAGGCCCGGGAACGTATTCACCGCAGCATTGCTGATCTGCGATTACTAGCGACTCCGACTTCATGGGGTCGAGTTGCAGACCCCAATCCGAACTAAGGCCGGCTTTCAGCGATTCGCTCCACCTCACAGTGTCGCTGCGCGTTGTACCGACCATTGTAGCATGTGTGAAGCCCTGGACATAAGGGGCATGATGATTTGACGTCATCCCCACCTTCCTCCGAGTTAACCCCGGCAGTCTCTCATGAGTCCCCAACCAAATGCTGGCAACATAAGACAAGGGTTGCGCTCGTTGCGGGACTTAACCCAACATCTCACGACACGAGCTGACGACAACCATGCACCACCTGTACACCAACCACAAGGGACACTACATCTCTGCAGCAATCTGGTGTATGTCAAGCCCAGGTAAGGTTCTTCGCGTTGCATCGAATTAATCCACATGCTCCGCCGCTTGTGCGGGCCCCCGTCAATTCCTTTGAGTTTTAGCCTTGCGGCCGTACTCCCCAGGCGGGGCGCTTAATGCGTTAGCTACGGCACAGAAGACGTGGAAGCCCCCTACACCTAGCGCCCACCGTTTACGGCATGGACTACCAGGGTATCTAATCCTGTTTGCTACCCATGCTTTCGCTCCTCAGCGTCAGTAACTGCCCAGAGACCTGCCTTCGCCATCGGTGTTCCTCCTGATATCTGCGCATTTCACCGCTACACCAGGAATTCCAGTCTCCCCTACAGCACTCAAGTTATGCCCGTATCGCCTGCACGCCCGAAGTTAAGCCCCGGAATTTCACAGACGACGCGACAAACCACCTACGAGCTCTTTACGCCCAGTAATTCCGGACAACGCTCGCACCCTACGTATTACCGCGGCTGCTGGCACGTAGTTAGCCGGTGCTTCTTATACAGGTACCGTCACTTGCGCTTCGTCCCTGTCGAAAGGAGTTTACAACCCGAAGGCCGTCATCCCCCACGCGGCGTCGCTGCATCAGGCTTCCGCCCATTGTGCAATATTCCCCACTGCTGCCTCCCGTAGGAGTCTGGGCCGTATCTCAGTCCCAATGTGGCCGTACACCCTCTCAGGCCGGCTACCCGTCGACGCCTTGGTAGGCCATTACCCCACCAACAAGCTGATAGGCCGCGAGCTCATCTTGCACCGAAAAAACTTTCCAACCACCACACTAAAGGCAGTTCATATCCGGTATTAGACCCAGTTTCCCAAGCTTATCCCAGAGTGCAAGGCAGATCACCCACGTGTTACTCACCCGTTCGCCACTCGAGTACCAGTGCAAGCACTGGCCTTTCCGTTCGACTTGCATGTGTTAAGCACGCCGCCAGCGTTCGTCCTGAGCCAGGATCAAACTCTCCACAAAAAGGCCGTGAAAAGCCCAAACCTAGACAAACAGACAAACCACACCGCATGATGCAAACACACCACACGGACTGGCTATCCAAAAATTACATAAAGAAAAAATCCAAAAACCAACCCCCAACCCGACGGGGATATACAAGGAGGCTGGCCCAGTCAGAAGATTTTAAACAATACGCCCAAACAACTTATGTTATTTACAATGACGCCGCTAAAAGGAAAAGCGCCATCCGGCATACACCAACCGTGCCACACATACGGCACAACACGGCCAAAACAAATAAAATCAACCAACAAAAAAGTACATTGGCACACTATTGAGTTCTCAAACATCATCCGCACACTCTTTGCACTGAATCTTTTTATTCACTGCTCTGAGCGGCTGGAGTCCACACTCTAGCCAACAAGTTTGAATCTTGTCAACTGGGAGTTAATCTCCGTGTCACCAGCTTCTCGCGGCGACTTCGATAAATATACGCAGAGCTCCATATAACACCAAATCCGCTGGTCAACTTCTATATTTGGTCCTTTTACGGCCTTACAGCGCTATCTCACCGGAAAACGACGAATCCCGCCGCACTATGCGACGGGATTAACCACTGCAGGATCTCCGATGGCGGGCCTAACTAGTTGAGCTTGGCACCAGCAAAGTTCTTCTTGCCACGACGAAGCACAAGCCACGCACCGTGCAGCAAGTCCTCGGCGGCTGGCTCCCAATCATCAGACTCGATGCGCTGGTTATTGACATATGCACCGCCCTCCTTGATGGTTCGACGAGCTGCGCCCTTGGAATCGGCAAGGCCAGAAGCAACCAACAGGTCCACAATCGTGCGAGGCTCATCAGCAGCAATGTCAGCGACAGTGGTCTCAGACAGCGCACCAACCAGTGTCTGCTCGTCCAATTCAGCAAGCTCCGCCTTACCGAACAAGGCCTGTGCGGCAAGCTCAACGGATTTCGTGGCTTCCTCACCGTGGACCAAATTGGTCATTTCCTGCGCCAGGCGGCGCTGTGCCTCACGACGGAAGGGCTCCTCGGCAACCTTCTGCTCGTACTCAGCGATTTCTTCCTGGCTGAGGAAGGTAAACCACCGCAAGTAGTCGATGACCACGGAGTCACCCGCGTTGAGGAAGTACTGGGACCAGGAGTAAGGCGATGTCTTCTCCGGATCGAGCCAGAGTTTTCCGCCACCAGTGGACTTACCAAACTTCTGTCCCTGGGCATCCGTCACGAGCGGAACCGTCAGGCCGTGCACCTTGGCTCCCTTGACGCGTCGGTTGAGATCGACGCCCGAAACGATATTGCCCCACTGATCACCACCACCGATTTGCAGAACACAATCAAACTCGTCGTGCAGATGGACATAGTCATTGGACTGCAGGAGCATGTAGGAAAACTCGGTGTACGAGATGCCATCAGACTCCAAACGGCGCTTGACGGTGTCACGGTCCAGCATGGTGTTGAGAGAAAAGTTCTTTCCCACATCACGCAGGAAATCGATGACGGTCATTTTCGAAGTCCAGTCAGCATTGTTGACCATGGTGGCGGCGTTCTCACCCTCAAAATCAATGAACTGACGCAGTTGCTTCTTAATGGCGACCATATTGTCGTTGATGGTCTCCTGCGAGAGCATGGTGCGCTCTCCTACATCGCGCGGGTCACCGATCTGGCCCGTCGCGCCACCTGCCAGGGCAATCGGATGGTGACCAGCCTTCTGGAAGCGGCGAAGCATAATCATCGGTACGAGGTGTCCGGCATGCAGCGAATCGCCTGTCGGGTCAAAACCGCAGTACAACGTGATGGGTTCTTCGCAGGCCTCACGGAGTGCGTCGAGGTCGGTGGACTGGTTAATGAGGCCGCGCCACTGCAGCTCATCAATGATATTCATGAAGGCTCCTTTGAAAATCGATTCGTTCTTTTGAGATCTAGTTCTGCCGCGGCCACGGCGTAGCGTGGTCCACCAGCATGACGGGGATGTCGTTCTCAATGGGATAGGCCACGCCAAGGCGTTCATTGACCAAGACCTGTTCCTCGGCCAGATACTTCAACGGACCTTTATCCTGCGGACACACCAAGATGTCAAGCAGTTGCGAATCGAGACTCATAAGCGCTAAGCCTACACTTCCCTAGATTCCAAAGAAGGAAGGGTCCCACCATATTCGAGCTTGAGCGCCATGGAATGATTGCGAAGCTTGCGGACCGAGTTCTGGGAAATCGCCTCCTTGATTTGCTCCATTTCACGACCCAGGATGCTGAGCGATTCACTCATCTCCTCGACAGCAACCGGATCCTCCAGGTCTGTCACATCGAGGTAAGACCTCACCAGTTCTTTGGAGTGTTCTTCAATCATGTCGCGCACGAGGGCTTGCTGGTGCGGAGCCTCATCGAGTCGGTGCCAATTGTCTAACACCCACACCGCTGACTCATCGAAAGAATCCCACGCACGTTGGACAGGACTAGGAAGCTTGTGCGCTGTAAAGGTGTACCGGACTTCCTCCAAGGTATGGATAAGCTCGCCTTCCCCTGCCTTTGGTGGCTCCAAAACCTTCTCTTGCCGTGGCGGCGTCACGAATCCAGCAGCCATACCTGTGCAGATTGCGACGACCGGCCACAGGAAGCCCAAACCGCCGCCACTTAACACATGGAGGACAACGACGAGCGCGGTAACCGCAACGCCGACAACAACTTTTCGCGAGTTCAAGGCGTTCATGTAGGGCAGATCCTCCTGGGAAAGGTGGAGTTGGTTTACTGGTAGGCACGAATTTCTTCGAATGCGGCAGCGAGGTCACCGTTGAGCGCATCAAAGGTCTTGCCACCAGTGAGCTGAGCAAGTTCTTCCATCTCTTGGATATTGGCTTCACCATACAAAATGACAAAGACCGGAATCTCTTTTTTGTCCTCGGGCAGCTGCTCATAGGCTTCCTTGAACTGTGCAAATGTGCGCCCACGGGTAACTTCGCCGTCGGTCATGAGCACGACAGTGCCAATATCGCCGCCACTGGTATCCACTTCATCGAAAGCATTCAGGACGGCCTCGAAGGTCGCGGTATCACCATCCGCAACGAGGCGTTCCACGCGGTCTGCAAGCTCCTTGGTGGTTGCCGGCTGATCCTTATCCACGCGTGCACGAGTTGGCTGCTGGGGCTCTGAAGAATACGGAATCAGCTTGATATGCTCGCGATTTCGGAAGGCAACTTGGCCTTCGCCATCTGGGGTGCCGTCAGCTGAGCCGTCGATAAGCGGGAGCAAACTACTCTTGAGTAGATCCATACGCTCGCCTTCCATGGAGCCGGAGGTATCGAGGACCAAAGCCGTGTTGCCAGGATTGCGCAGTTCATGGGCAAAGGCAGCCTCCAGCGCATCAACGGTTTGCTCGTTTGCTGGGTAGGGCAGCTCAAAAACAGTGCCGGGCAAGTCAGAATTATCTACCCGCAAATGAAAGTCTGTGAGCTTGTCTGGATGCTCCGCAAACCACCCAGCAAGCGCCTGTACTTTTGCTTCTGCGTTTTTGTCTGAAGAGCTCGCCAAGGAAGACAACGGATAGTCTGCCGAAATCACTCCATCGGAGGGGATGACCACCTCTATGTCTGCTCCGTCATCTTTGAGCTGGTAAAGCACAGATTCATAGTTAAAGATTGCATCGGCTTGCTCCGGGTGTTCGCGGAAGCGGTCGGCCAACCAGCCAGAGGAACCTGATGTCAGGGTTTGGTTGCCAAAGAGCTCCTGCACTTTGCCAGTGGATTGCCTGATGTCCTTTTCCGTGAGGGCGCGTCCTGTGTCCGCAAAAGCAGTCGTTGCTGCCGATAGTGCGGAGAAACCCGAATTTGAGGTAGAAGGATCCGTCATGCCAAAAGTTATTCCGGAGTCAGCTATTTCTTGCCACGTCGGCTGCTTGCCGGTCCAGCCTTGCTTTTGTGCCACAGAGGACTGCACGCCGAGAGCTATTGGGGAACGCGCCACGCTGTGTTCTCTTCCCAGCTGGCCATCTGCACCGATAATGCGCGCATAGCGATTGGTGGCAAACCACGTCGCGTCATAGGCCCCTTCGAAACCACCTTGCTTAAGTGTGTGAGAATTCGCCAGCGTTCCGTCCTCGGTGGTCATGGTGATGTCGAAGCCGAGGTCTTGGGAGGCTTCGGCAAGCACGGGCTCCAGAGGTTCGAGCTCCGTTGCCGCCACGATTCTGAGACCCCCGCTGAATGAATTCCCAGCGCCGGGTTTCTGAGAGTCATCCAACAGATCACCCATCGAACAGGCCGTCAGCGCCATGGTGCCCACTAGGATGAGCAGTACTCTTAGTGACCGAAACATTCCCTCACAACCTTCCTGATGCTTGTTACTGCGGAGCCTTAACCGACTGCCTGCAGAATTTCCTCAAAATCAGCCCACCGCAGCTGACTATATTCTCCGCCATCCACGGGGATACTGTGATCGCTGGATGGATCAAATTTCGAGCTGAAGCCGGAGGCCTCTGTGCTGAGCTCGAGCCTCTCCATCACCGCAGGGATGCCGTCCTCATTCATTGCTTTAGCAAACAGCGCTCCCTCCTCAGTGCGAGGAATGACGATGCTGGTCAACGTCGTCGGTGGGTTCAGGGCTAAGGACGTATAGCGGGACAGGTCCTCACCTTCGTGGAGCAGGCGCACGTACTGATCGGTAGTTGCCAAGACCATGGGCATCTCCCCCTTATCTACCCGAAGAAAAGCATCGAGAATTCCCTGGTCGGTGGTCTCACTGTAGCCTTGTTCCGCTACGAGACCCCGCATGATGTCATCAGCTTCCGCATCAATCTTCGCCTTGTCATCGCGTCCTAGCTTCTTCTCCGCGTAATCCGCCCCAACGGTGCGTAGGACACGGGCGTAGCGCAATGCGGCAAAAGACTGGCTTACCTGGGGCACTGCAACATCCACGACACGCGGCGAGCCGAAGGTTGGGCTAATGTCACGCCAGCGAGTGTTTTCCTGGGACATGTCCACCAAGGTCTCTACGTTCAACGAAGCTAGGTTGTCGGATTCCGTGACCAAGTCGTGGTTCTTCATGTCCTCTACAAGCTCGCTATGCACCAGCACCAACAACTGATTGCCAAATACCATCGGAGAACCTTCATCCAGTTCCGCCAACTCCGGGTTGGTATTGCGTAGGTCAGACACCCACGCAGCGCCATTGGGGTCCGTCAAAATGAAGTCATAATCCTTGTCCACGCTGCTGCTGTGCTCAACGAAATCACGAGCCGGCACAACATCGAGGTCGAGCTCGATGTTGTGTTTCTCTAAAGCCTCGAGCAGGGCCGGGTCTTTAAAGGTAGCTTCCAGTTCTGGACTAATTGCGCCCGTGACAAGGGTCGTGTCCTTGAAAAAGTTGAACTTCGGCAGGGAATCTCCGCCACGCCCCACCACGAGGGAGGCCACGGCGAGGGCGATGAACACTGCGGCGAATACGAAGGATTTAGTACGCTTCGTCGACGATGTGCTGCTCATGATCTAAATCATAAAGTGATCTTCTTCTCATTGCTGGGTAAAGGAAGGGGGTGAGGGGGTAAAGCGGGAGCCCGCTGTCCTGCCTCACCCAGTTCTTTAAAGAAGAGAAGGAACGTTCGCTACCAAAGAGTAGAGGTCCTTCGGGTCCTCAGGGTTAGCAATGATATCAATCTCGGACTCTAGGTCGGTGCCCCGAACAGAATCGCGTAGATAACGCAGAGCAGAGAAATCATTAATAGCGAATCCGACGTCATCAAAAAGCGTAATCTGCTCCTCGCTATCGCGGCCCGTGGCCTGGCCTGTCAGTACCTGATAAAACTCGACGACTGGGAAATCCTCCGGCTTCTGCTGAATCTCGCCCTCAATGCGGGTTTGCTCGGGAAACTCAACAAAGACTTTTGACTTGTCCAAAATCGAGCTTTCCAGCTCCGTCTTGCCGGGACAATCACCGCCCACAGCGTTGAGATGCACGCCCGGGAGAACATGGCGCTCAGCCAGAATCTGGTTCTGCGCTTTATCCGCCGTGCAGGTGGTGATGATATCCGCGCCCTGCACCACCTCATCGACACTCGTGCAGGCAGTGATACTAAAGCCCAGCGGCTCAAGATTGCGCCTAAACTTTTCTACCGCCTGTGGGTCAATGTCGTAGATGGCTATGTCATCAATCCCCATGACTCCGCGGAAGGCCAGTGCTTGAAATTCCGACTGGGAACCAGCCCCGACCATGGCCATCCTTTTCGAATCCTGCCGGGCCAGGTGTTTGGCAACCATGGCCGAGGTAGCGGCCGTGCGCAGCGCTGTGAGCAGAGTCATCTCTGCTTCGAAGGTGGGGTAGCCATTGTCGACGTCGGCAAGCACGCCGAAGGCCGTAACCGTTTGGAATCCGCGCGCGGGATTGGAGGGGTGACCGTTGACGTACTTAAAGGAATACTCCTTACCGTTGGAAGTGGGCATAAGTTCGATGACGCCAAACGGGGTGTGGGAGGCAACTCGGGCGATTTTGTCGAAGCGCTCCCATTCGCAATAGTCCGCTTCAAGGTAATCCACCATACCGGTGATGATGTTTTCTACTCCCTCGCGCTGTATCCAGCGTGCCATGTTTTCTACATCAACAAACTTGACTGCGTGATTCATCTCTTTCTCCGCTCTTGATTCTTGTCTTAGTTCTTAGGGTGAAGGTCCGTCTGCGGCGCAGCCGGGAAGCGCGATGTGGGCAGGTGCTTGGCCTTCCTCTCCGCCGCGATGGCATAAATGCGCTCACGCCAGGCAAACCACATGGCTGCGAATACCGGAATGAGCAGCAGCGTCGAAGCCAAGGCAAAAGTTCCGATTGGGTAATCGAAGGCCATGAGAAGGATGACCACGGCGATGAAAGCCAACACCGACCAGTCACCGGCTTGTCCGAATGGTGAGCGGTATGTCGGGCGGGTATAGCGACCCTTCTTGGCCAGCTGCACAAATTTAATGTGTGACATGGCTACTGCCGCCCACGACGCCAATGTTCCGAGCGCCGCGAGGTTCAACACGATTTCAAAAGCCATCTCCGGCACGACATAGTTGAGAAACACACCGGTGAGGCCGACGAAGGCAGCCATCACGATGCCGCCATAGGGAACGCCGGATTTAGACATGCGGGCACCGAATTTAGGGCCGGATCCAGCGGTGGACATGTTGTACATGATGCGGCCCGTGGAATATAGCCCGGCGTTCAGAGAGGAAATAGCTGCAGTGATAACCACCAGCTGGAAGATGGGCGCCGCATAGCCTGCCCCGAGGGTCTCAAAGAAGGTCACAAAGGGCGAAACCTCCGCCACGTAGGTCGTATACGGCAGCACCAAGGTCAGCAGCAGGACGCTGCCGAAGTAGAAGACCACGATGCGGAACAACACGCTGTTGACTGCACGCGGAATATGCTTCTCGACATCCTTGGTCTCGCCAGAGGTGGTGCCCACCAGCTCGATGCCGGCGTAGGCGAAGACCACGCCTTGAATGACGATAACCGCAGGAAGCAGACCATTCGGCAGCCAACCGCCGGCATCAGCAATGAGGCTAAACCCAGTCGGATCACCATTCGGATGGCCTAAAATAACCACACCAATCGCCACCACCATAAAAATGATCAGCGCAACGATCTTGATCATGGAGAACCAATACTCCAGCTCGCCAAAGATCTTCACTGAGAGCATGTTGAACAGCAGGATGCTGCACACCACACCGAGAGCGAGCAACCATTGCGGGACGGCGTCAAGCCACGTGGTATATTGCCCAAACCACTTGATGTAGATGGCCACTGCGGTGCCATCTGCCACCAACGTCGCCGCCCAATTTCCCCAGTAGAGCCAACCGGTCACGAAGGCAGTCTTTTCGCCATAAAACTCACGCGCGTAGGAGACGAAAGAACCTGAGCTCGGGCGGTACACGATGAGTTCACCGAGCGAGCGCAAAATGATGTAGCCGAAGAATCCACACACCAAGTACAAGACGGCCAGGAAGGGTCCCGCCGTTTGGAGGCGCCCGCCGGTGCCGAGCAGCAACCCAGTACCGATGGCAGAGCCGATGGCAATCATCTGCAGCTGACGGTTGCTCATCCCCTTCTGGAGGCCGTGGTCTTCCGAAGCATAGACCGCCTTCTCTTTCTCATGAGACTCCGCGTTGGGCGGCCGAAGTGTTTCAGTCATAAGGGAGATAGTCCTTTCCGAATCCGGAACGCGATGGAGCTTCGCATTCCCTAAGGAAACGTTATAGGAACCTTATGAGACGCAACTCACTCCTACCCCCGTGCTGTGATGCACGACAACTATACGCAGTGGAAAAGAGCGCTCTGCGTCACCCCCACATAAGAAAAGAACCGCATGGCCAGAAGGACCATGCGGTTAGAGAAGCTGGCGCGTTTAGCGCAGCGGAGTCTGCGCCCAGTCGCGTGCGCCACGAGCACGCTCGCGAACCTTTTCGCGCTGCTCCACCACGCGGACACCGGCGGTGCCGCCCTTAGTAGAGCGCGATGCCACTGCCCCATCAATGGTCAACACCTCGCGGACCTCGGGGAGCAGGCGCTCGTCGACGCCCGCCAATTCCTCATCCGTGAGATCCACTAGGTCAACGCCGCGGGACTCTGCAATCTGCACGCACGCACCAGAAGCCTCATGAGCCTCGCGGAAAGGAACGCCTTGGCGCACCATCCACTCGGCCAGATCAGTGGCCAAGGTGAAACCGCGCGGGGCGAGCTCGCGCATGCGATCTTCGTGGAAGGTCAGGGTTTCGACCAATCCGGTCATCGCCGGCAGCAAAAGGTTCAGCTGCGCCACTGAGTCGACGATAGGTTCCTTATCCTCCTGCAGGTCACGGTTATAGGCCAAGGGCTGCGCCTTAAGCGTTGCCAGCAAGCCGGTGAGGTTGCCAATGAGCCGGCCGGTCTTGCCACGGGTCAACTCCGGTACGTCCGGGTTCTTCTTCTGCGGCATGATCGACGAGCCAGTGGACCAAGCATCATCCAAGGTGACGTAGCCATATTCCGGGGTGCACCAGTAGATGATCTCTTCGGATAGGCGCGACATATCCACGGCAATCTGGGTAAGGACGAAGGCCGTTTCAGAGGCGAAATCCCGCGCTGCCGTACCGTCCAGCGAGTTCTCTGCGGCGGAGTCGAAACCGAGCTCCTCGGCAATAGCCTCCGGGTCCAAGTGCAGCGAGGAACCAGCGAGTGCACCCGAGCCATAAGGAGACACGGCCAAACGCTTGTCCAGATCCTGGAGGCGCTCGATATCACGCAGCAACGGCTGGGCGTGTGCGAGCAACTCGTGCGCTAGCAGAACTGGCTGCGCCGCTTGGGAGTGGGTCTTGCCCGGCATAATCGCATCCGGATGAGCTTCGGCCTGACCAGCCAGAGCGTCCACCAAGTCGGTGACTTGGAGCGCGATATCGCGGATAGCATCGCGGATCCACATCCGGAACAGGGTGGCTACCTGGTCGTTGCGGGAACGTCCGGCGCGCAGGCGTCCACCAACCTCGGGGCCTACAATGTCGATGAGCCCGCGCTCCATCGCGCCGTGGACGTCCTCGTCCGTCGGTAGCGGGGTGAATTCACCAGAAGCAACCTTCTCCCCTAGTTCGCTGAGGCCGTTGAGCATGGTGTCCAAGTCGGCGTCGGACAGCAATCCGGCCTTGTGCAGGACCTTAGCGTGAGCCTTGGAGGCCAGCACATCATAGGGGGCGAGGACCCAGTCGAAGTGGGTGGATACGGACAGGGCAAACATCGCCTCGGATGGGCCGCCCGAAAAGCGGCCTCCCCACAACGCGCCCTCGTTAGTCTTGTGCATCGTTTCCTTACCTTGACCTTGGCTGAGCTTGCTTACTTGCCCGTGGGGAAACCGCCATCGCGGTCACGCTGGTTGGAGATCTGTGTTGACAGGCCGTGCAGCTGAACAAAGCCCTTGGCCGCAGTCTGATCGAAGGTATCGCCCGTGTCATAGGTAGCCAGGTCGAAGGAGTACAGAGACTGACCAGAGCGGCGGCCGTTGACAGTGGCGGTGCCGGCATGCAGAACCATGCGGATATCGCCGGTGACATTCTCTTGGGTGGACTCGGTGAAGGCATCCAGAGAGCGCTTCAGCGGCGAGAACCAGAGGCCATCGTAGACCTCTTCGGACCAGCGGGCGTCCGTGAGGCGCTTGTAGCGGGCCAGCTCGCGTTCCACAGTGACATCTTCCAATGCCTCGTGGGCCTTGATGAGAACCATGGCGCCAGGTGCCTCGTAGACCTCGCGGGACTTGATGCCCACCAGGCGGTCCTCCACCATATCGAGACGGCCAATACCCTGTGCACCGGCGCGGCGGTTGAGCTCCTCGATGGCCTGAAGGACGGTAACCGGCTTGCCATCGATAGCGGTGGGCACACCCTTGTCAAAGGTGATGGTCACCTCGTCCGGGGCATTGCCCAGGTCCGGCTGCTCGGTATAAGCGTAGAGATCCTTTGTCGGCGGGTTCCACAGATCTTCCAGGAAGCCGGTCTCGACCGCACGGCCCCACACGTTCTGGTCAATCGAGAACGGGGACGCAGCGGACTGCTCGATCGGAAGGTCGATTTCCTCAGCGAAGGCAATCGCCTTATCGCGGGTCCAGGCGTAGTCACGCGCCGGCGCAATGATTTCCAGTGCCGGATCCAATGCTCGGAAGGAAACCTCGAAACGCACCTGGTCGTTACCCTTGCCGGTGCAGCCGTGCGAAACATGCGTACCACCGTGGGCCTGAGCGGCCTCTACGAGGTGCTTGACGATGAGCGGGCGCGAGATAGCAGACACCAGCGGGTACTGCTTCATGTACATGCCGTTCGCCTTGATGGTGGGCAAGCAGTACTCTTCTGCGAACTCATCCTTTGCGTCGACAACGATGGACTCGACAGCACCGCAGTCGAGAGCACGCTGGCGCACAGATTCCATATCCTCGCCGCCCTGACCAAGGTCGAGGGACACAGCGATAACCTCGCCGCCGGTCATTTTGGCCAGGTAGGGAATGGCGACGGAAGTATCCAGACCGCCAGAGTAGGCAAGCACAACGCGTGCAGTCATAGTAGTTTGCTCCTTTAAGACAGACAGGTGCTAAAAATTGAACTGATTTATATTATACAGACTTACGTATAAATGTTAAATAGTACGGCTGGTGAGCTTTTCTGCAAGCTCACGGCCTCCTAGTCCTTCACGGGCAAGGACAAAGATGGTGTCATCGCCAGCAATACAACCCACCACATCTGGCAGGCCCACGCGATCAATGAAGGATGCTAGGTACTGGGCAGCGCCCGCGGGAGTACGAAGCATCGCGATGTTGCCGGAGAAGTCGTGGGAGACCACGAGTTCATCGAGCATGCGACGCAGCTTCTCGCGCGGACCGTTGAGCTGGTCTTCGAATTGCTCTAACTCGCCGCCCACCACGTAGAAGGACCGGCCACCATCGCGTTTCACTTTCTTGGCGCCCAGCTCATCGAGGTCGCGCGACAAGGTGGCTTGTGTGATGTCGATTCCCTCATCGAGCAAGAGCTCGGAGAGCTGGACTTGGCTCGTGACCCGCGTGCGGTCAAGAATCTCCAAGATCTTTGCTTGGCGGGCATTGCGCGTAGTTGGTGTTGTCGTCATGCGCTTAGTTCTCCTCCTGAGCTGCAAGAAGCCACACGAGCAGCGCCTTCTGCGCATGGAGGCGGTTTTCCGCCTCGTCGAAAACACGGGACTGTGGTCCGTCAATCACCTCAGCGGTCACTTCGTTGCCGCGATAGGCCGGTAAACAGTGCAGGAAGATTGCCTCTTCCTTGGCACGGGACATGACCTCTGGGGTGACCTGGTAAGGCAGGAACGGGGTGCGACGGTCCTTGCCGTCATCTTCCTGCCCCATGGAAACCCAGGTATCGGTGATAACAACGTCGGCGCCGCCGACAGCATCAAGGGAATCAGTCACGGTCACCGTGCCGCGCGTGCGGGCACGTTCTACAAATTCCGGCTGCGGCTGGAAACCTTCCGACGCAATGATCGTCATCTCCATGCCCGCGGTGGCAAAGCCCAACATATAAGAGTTAGCCATGTTGTTGTTGCCATCACCCAGGTAGACGGCCTTGCGGCCAGCAAGGTCACCGAAATTCTCGCGGCAGGTCACCAAATCCGCCAGGATCTGGCAGGGGTGTAGGTCGTCGGACAGAGCGTTGACGATAGGGACCGTCGCAGTTTCAGCCATCTCCAACAAATTCTGGTGTGCATAGGTGCGCCAGACAATAGCCTCGACAAAACGGGAGAGCACGGCTGCGGTGTCTTGGTAAGTCTCGCCCTTCCCCATCTGCGTGGACTTAGTCTCCGTGACGATGGCGTGGCCGCCTAGGTGAGCGATTCCTGCCTCGAAGGAGAAGCGCGTGCGCGTCGAGGTCTTGTCAAAAAGAACCGCGACTGACTTCGGTCCCTCCAAAGGACGCTCGGCAAAAGGGTCCTTCTTTAACCTCAGCGCGAGATCAAGGACCTCCGCTTGCTCCTGCGGTGTGAGGTCATCATCGGCCAAGAAATGGCGCACGCTCATCCAAAATCCTCCAGTACCTTATGCAGGCGCTCCACAGCCTGCGCGAGTTCTTCATCGGTAATCACTAGCGGCGGGGTCAGGCGCACGACCTCGCTACTTGGGGCGTTGAGAATAAGACCGTGTTGCAGGCCCGCAGCCACAACGTCCTTAGCCACCGACTTATTTAATACAACTCCTAGCATAAGCCCTC